>CAIRSR010000114.1 GCA_903881315.1 uncultured Thiotrichales bacterium
CACCCGAGCAGCCATTGCAGGAGAGTGAAACGCCCTCGGGTGCGCTCTTCGAGGATGGCCAAGTCCTGCTTGGTCGCTAGATCCCCAGCGCTCGATTTCGATACTGCGCTGCGAGTTTCATCATCGCGTCCACGGGCGCTTTGCGGCTCATCCTCACGGTCTTTTGTCGCCATTCTTCATGGCTCACCATTACCCTTCTCAGGGTTGCGTAAAGCGGACAGACCCTGTGCACACAATAGGTTAAGCCGTTCCGTTAGCGGCAGCGCTTGTCGATTTGCCTTACACCCCGGCAGCGGTGTCTAATACCTCTATCGCGCCCCTCTCACCGTGCGGAGAGACCCATGAAGGAATCCCTAAGGCCCGGCATCCGCTACGAGCATCGCTTCACGGTGCCCGCCACCAAGACCGTCCCCGCCCTCTACCCCGAGGCCGAGGAATTTGTTGTCATGCCGGAGGTGCTCGCGACTGGTTTCTTGGTTGGTCTCCTCGAGTGGGCCTGCATCAAGGCCATCAATCCGCACCTCGACTGGCCACAAGAGCAATCGCTCGGCACCCACATCGACGTGAGCCACGAGGCGGCAACCCCCCCAGGGCTCACCATCACCGCAACGGTCGAGGTCATTGCCGTAGAAGGGCGACGGGTAGTCTTTGCCGTAGAAGCCCACGATGGGGTGGACTTGATCTCACGGGGGCGTCATGAGCGCTTCGTTATCGACAAGGCGCGGTTTGAGGCCAAGGTTGGCGCGAAGGGGGCAATGTGAATTGGCATTGGCGAACGACATCTGTTTGATAGAGCAAGATTGAGCGAAATCAAAATAAGGAATCAACGTGCCAGACAATCCTCTTGCGGAAGTCTTTGGTTTTCCAACTGATAATTATACGGCTGCGGCAACCAGGAGCCGGAAAGGTAAGCTTTGCCCCTTTAACAATAAAGTACCCAATTGCACAAAAGATAAGGCCATAGATCCTTTGGGGGTTTGTTCGATATTTGAAGATAATGGCAAGGCCACAATAACGTGCCCTATTCGTTTCCGTGAGAACTGGATGATTGCAGAAGACGCGGCTGCTTTTTTCTTTCCGTCAAATGTTGCGTGGACTTCATTAACGGAGGTTCGATTAAAAGATGCTACAGGCCAATCGGCTGGAAATATTGACGTTGTTTTGGTATCCTACGATTCAAGCGGTAGATTGCTTGATTTTGGTTCTTTAGAAATCCAGGCGGTTTATATTTCCGGTAATGTCAGAAACCCCTTTGCCCGTTACATGGAAGACCCAGAAGCCAACGCAACGAAGTCATGGCAAGGGATTAACTACCCAAGAGCTGATTATCTTTCGTCTTCAAGAAAAAGACTCGCCCCACAAATGCTGTATAAGGGTGGTATTTTCAACGAATGGAAGAAGAAGCAAGCCGTGGCATTGCATAAACTATTCTATGCCAAGTTGCCGGAGTTGCCGGAGTTGCCGGAGTTGCCGGAGTTGCCGGAAATTGCGCCAGAAAATGCCGATATAGCCTGGTTTCTGTATGATTTAGAGCTGAATGAAGAAGAAAACCGCTTTTCTTTAGTTAGACATAAAACCATCTATACCGCTTTTGAACCGGCATTATTACGCATCACGAAGGCTTCCGCTGGGGAGATTGGCGAATTTGTGCAGATCCTGCAATCTACACTAGATGAACGGTTTAGTGCGCCAGACGCGCTAACGCTACAAGACTTATTGGGCGGGGCTAACTAATAGCTCGAATACTTCTTTATGATGAGTTCCTTTCATTGGTACGCGAGAGATACTAAAACCACGTTTCTCCGCCATCTCTTGCACAGATTCAGCGTTGTCGTAAGTCATCATGAAATCGCCCTTGAACGTAGTTGCAATATCAAAAAGCCTTTCATGGTCGAGTTGATGGAATCTATATAAACGGTTTCCGGCCTGTTTTCCAGGCGCTGTGTATGGAGGGTCTATAAAATAGGCAACGTCTGTACGAAAGGCCGTTCTTTCTATATATTCTAGGCCGTCAGCCTCTAAAAATGTGATGCGGTCGCGGAGTGTCGCAATGTATCGAATCCGCCTTGCTAAAGTTTCAGGGTACCACCTAGAAGCAATGCCTTTACCGTTTTCACCATGCTTAAGCTGTCCGCTACCTGGTGCCATTATACCTCCATGATAAGTGCGGTTCTTCAGGATTGTCTGTAGCGCTCGCTCTTTTGTGTTCCGAGCTTCGCTTGCTATCGCTTGATTGACATTTTCAGGAGTTAAATCAAAATCTAGAATCCTTTGTGCTAGCCATTCAAAATCTTTGCTTAATATTACGTGCCACACGGCTGCTACGTCTGGGTCAAGTTCAATCATGGTAACGTGATCGGCTAGTTGTTCGTGCGCCACTGTTAGCCCAATTATTCCTCCACCCGCAAATGGCTCTATGACCTCATGAATCTTCTCTTTCCGTGCTTTAAGCCAATCTCGAACTACAGGGACAAGCCAAGTTTTACCCCCCGGATAGCGAAAAGGGCTTAATTGTTTAACCGAAGCAACATTGACGATTGTACTAGGCCTGAGTTGTCCATCATCAAACAATGATAGTTGAATGGGCAAGACTTGCGTTTGTTGAAACATTCTTTTGTTTACCTTCTTACGTTATTCTGTTCCAGAAAGCTGTACTCTCCACATAACGGCTCGAACGTATGTTTACCAGTTGGTTGGCTATCGTTGGAGGTGACCATGGTCAGTCACCGCCGTTGGTTGACCAACTCGGATCATCTTCTCATCGCCAAGGATTCCACGAAAGACCGGGGGGAAAGGCTTTAGCGGTTGCCATCGGCAATCCTCACCTGCCCACTGGTGATTAAATGGGTGCGCCCGTCGTCAGCAAGCACCAGTGCGCCGCCTTCATTTACGCCGCCCCCAACCCCCCGCACTAGCTGCCCATCGGCTTGTTGTACCATCAAGGAGCGTCCAGCCAGCACGTCGCGCCGCCGCCAGGCCGGGAGAAAGGGGGTAAATCCCGCGACATCAAAGCGCCTGAGTGCCCCCATTAACCGCGCCAACAGAAGGGCTGCTAGGTGATTGCGCGACAACAAGGCGCATCCGGTCGCCGCCAGATCGACCCAGGGCTGGTCGATGGTGTCTCGCGCTTGGGCCGCTGCCTCGGGTACGCGCACGTTCAGCCCTACCCCGATGACACAATGGGTCGGGCTGCCTCCTTTCCCCACCAGCTCGATCAAAACACCGGCCAATTTACGCCCTGACCAGTGCAGATCGTTTGGCCATTTGACACCAACGCCATCAACCCCAAACGCCTCCAGTGCCTCGGCGATAGTCACGCCAACCGCAAGGCTTAATCCCGCGAGATGGCTCGGATTGCGCTCGAAGGGCCACAATAAAGACAGACACAGACCCGAAGCAAAGGGCGAAACCCACTTGTCGCCACGACGACCACGGCCCATCGTCTGGTATTCAGCGAGACACGCACACGGCCCGCGTCCTCCCTGGCGTGCGTAATCAAGAAGATAGCGGCTGGTGGAATCAAGGGTCAGATGAACCTCTAGGCTGCGTAGCGCCCCCACCTCGGTGGGATGCAGCGCGGCCCAAATCTTGTCTTCGTCGAGCAGGTCTAGTCCGCCTGCGATCTGATAGCCGCGCCCGACGGTCGCGCATACCGCGACACCAAGCGTCTGCAACTGCTTGACCCGCTGACCAAGGGCACTACGTCCTAGACCTACACCAAGACCAAGCCGCTCGGCTGTGTGATACTCACCATCGGCCAGGGTGGCAAGCAGGGGTTTGCGCCAATCAGGGACTGGGGGAGGCTCAAGCACCCAAGGATGATCCATGCTGTCGCTCACCAAAAGATTGGTTTTTATCGTGCGCTAGATTACGCAAAGCGGAGATTACTCAAAAAGCGTGGTATCGCCCTTGCCGCGCCGCACCAGAATCGGCACTTCCCCGACGAGATCGATCACGGTTGTCGGCTCGAGGCCACAGTTGCCGCCGTCGATCACGAGTTCGATCTGAGAATCCAGACGCTCGAAGATCTCATACGGGTCAGCGAGCGGCTCGCCGCTGGTGGGCAGGATGAGGGTCGAACTCATCAGCGGTTCGCCGAGGGCGGTTAGCAACGCCTGCGCGATCGGATGATCCGGCACCCGCAAACCGATCGTTTTACGTTTCGGATTCTGGAGGCGTCGCGGAACCTCGTGCGTTGCCTTCAGCAAAAAGGTATAAGGGCCGGGTGTCAGCGAGCGCAACAGACGAAACACCGAGTTATCCACCCGAGCATACAGCGCAAGCTCTGAGAGATCGCGACAGACCAAGGTAAAATGGTGGCTGTTGTCCATGCGGCGGATGCTGCGAATGCTGTCCTGTGCGGCCTTATTGCCAAGCTGACAACCCAAGGCATACGAGGAGTCGGTCGGGTAGGCCACGACACCGCCCGCACGGATGATCTCTACGGCTTGGCCGATCAAACGCGCCTGCGGATTTTTGGGATGGATAGAAAGATATTGAGCCATATCAACATTCTGTAGTGGAGACAGGAATCATGGTAAGTACGCGCCGACGCAGCAAGAGAGCCTCTGTGTCGTGATAATAGTCGACCTGGTCGCGCCATACGATTATCTTATCGTAGTACCAACCCAACTGGATTGATCTGATTGATGACCACAACCGCCCCCCTCGGTCTTTCCCCCGCGACCACTGGTCACGCCACCCACGCCAAGCGCGTTGACGCCCCCGCCAACCGCACACCAGACCACGCTGACATCACTGAACTTGTCGATGTGGCCGCCTTGGATGCGGATCTCGCGACCGGTGCCTCCCCCATCCGCATCTTTCGGGCGGCGTTGAAACAGGCCAACCAGATACTGCGCGATCGCTTCTATGCTGGGGTTGCCGTTGCCGATCTGGTGCTGTTGCGCGTTCAGGTGATGGATCTGTTGTTACAACACATCTGGCGTCACTATGGTCTCGTAGAAACACCAAGCGGCGCGGACGAAAACCACGGGGTTGAAACCGAACCCGCTGGGGTCGCCCTGCTTGCTGTCGGTGGTTATGGGCGCGGCGAACTCCACCCGGGCTCGGATATCGACCTCATGGTGCTCGTGGGGCGCGGCTCGCACGAGCACCTGAAGGAGCGCCTCGAAACCTGGGTCACGTTTCTCTGGGACATCGGGCTAGAGGTTGGGCATAGCGTGCGCACCTTACACGAATGTGTCGAGGAAGCCCACCAAGATGTTACCGTCGCGACCAATCTGATGGAGGCGCGTCTTCTCGCCGGGCCAACCGCACTCCTTGATGCGATGTCCGATGCCTGCCACACCGCAGCGGTCTGGCCAAGCCTGGTCTTCTTTGAGCAAAAACGTGACGAACAACTCGCCCGCCACAAAAAATACCACGACACCGCCTATAACCTAGAGCCCAACGTCAAAGAGGGCCCCGGGGGTCTGCGCGACATCCACATGGTCGGCTGGGTCGCTAAGCGCCACTTTGGTGCGCATAGCCTCCATGGCCTGGTGGATGTGGGCTTTCTCACCGAGGTGGAATATAAAACCCTGATCGAGGGACAAAATCTGCTCTGGCAGATCCGTTGGGGTCTGCACCTCTTGGCCGGACGGCGCGAAGACCGCCTGCTGTTTGGTCATCAGCGCACCTTAGCGGCCTCTTTTGGGTATCGCGACACACCAGAAAGCCTTGCGGTTGAGCAGTTCATGAAGCGCTACTACCGCACCGCCCAACAGATCGGGCGTCTCAACGAGATGCTGTTACAGCTCTTTCAGGAGAGTCTGCTCCACGTTGATCTCGCGACCTGCCCGATTACCCCCCTCAACCGTCGTTTCCGCGCCCGCAACGGCTGCCTCGAGGTCAACAACGAGAACGTCTTCCGCCGCTATCCCTTCGCCTTGCTCGAACTCTTTCTCATCATGGCCCAGCAGCACACCACGGTTGTCGAGGTGCGGGCCACCACCATCCGTCTGGTGCGCGACCATCTGCATCTTATCAACGACAACTTCCGGCGTGACCTGCGTAATCGCAGTCTCTTTATTGAGCTGCTAAAACAACCGAGGGGCGTCTCGCACGAACTGCAACGCATGAACCGCTACGGGGTGCTTGCTGCCTATCTGCCGGTATTTGGCGGTATCGTTGGCCAGATGCAGCATGATCTGTTTCATGTCTACACCGTAGATGAGCACACCCTGCGCGTAGTCGCGAACCTCCGACGCTTTTTTGTGCCTGCCTATGCCGCTGACAACCCGCTCTGCGCCCACGTCGCCGAGACCATCCCAAAGCCGCATCTGCTGCATGTGGCGGGCCTGTTCCACGATGTCGCCAAAGGTCGCGGTGGCGATCACCCAATCCTCGGCGCAGTGGATGCCCTTGCCTTTTGCCAGAGCCACGCCCTACCGGCCTTCGATTCGCGCCTCGTCGCTTGGCTGGTCGAGCACCACGTTACCATGTCGCGCACCGCCCAACGCCAAGACACCACTGACCCAGCGGTCATCGAGAACTTCGCAACCCTCGTCGGTGACATCCTCCATCTTGATTACCTGTATCTGCTGACGGTCGCCGACATTCGCGCCATCGACCCGAATATCTGGACGACCTGGAAGGACGCGCTCCTCCGCGACCTCTATCTGGCCACGCGGCGCGTCTTACGCCGTGGCATCACCGCGAGCACCGACACCCGCGCCCGTATCCACGAGACCCAAGAGGAGGCGCGACGTCTGCTGCATTCCTTCGGCAACGCGGAACAGGACGTCGATAATCTCTGGCAGCACTTCGCGGACGACTTCTTCACGCGCTACACCGCCGATGAAATAGCCGCGAACACCCACGCCATCCTTACCCACCACGGCGGCCCACTCCCGCTGGTGTTGGTGCGCCAACACACGCGCCGTGGTGGCACCGAGGTCTTCGTCCACACCTACGATCAAGACGGACTTTTCGCCCAGGCCACGAGCACCCTCGACCACCTCCACCTTAGCATCGTCGATGCGCGGATCGTCACCAGTCGCCACGGCTACACCCTCGATAGCTACATCGTCCTCGAAGAAGACTGTGAACCCATCCACTCCCCCGAGCGTATCGACGAGATCCGCGAGGTGGTGCGCACCCGACTCACCCCGCCCTTTCAGCCCATCACCCTGACCTCGCGGCGCTCGAATTCACGCCTCAAGCACTTCCCGATCGAGACCGAGGTGCACTATACCGTTGACGAGCGCAACCAACGCACCATCATGGAGGTGGTGAGCCAAGACAGCCCAGGGCTACTCGCCCGCATCGGCCAGGCGCTGCTCTCCTGCGAGGTGCGGGTGCAGAACGCCAAGGTTGACACGGTGGGTGCTAAAGCCGACGACATCTTTTTCGTGACCGATCGCAACAACCGCCCGCTCAGCGCGGAACTCAGCGAACGACTGCGGAGCGCTATCGTTGGTTCTGGATGAGGGGAGGTGTAACCTCAGGTAATCGGAGGGATTTTGACTTTATCACAGCCCCTCCACAGGAGGGGCGACCTCTGTGGCAGGGTGTCGTGTGTTTGCGGTCGCGGCGGGCCAACCATCAATGAGGGACGACTCCTAGCCGGGCCGCGCCAAGGCCAACATCGCAAAACCGTTGTTCACGCGCCCGATCACTTCTAGCACGGCAAAGCCGGTAGTCTCCGCCAGAAAGACGAGGTCGTCCGGCGTATACGCACAATGCTCGCGGAAGTGCTGGAGGACATCGACATCCAACTCGCATCCTTCCTGCTCTGGGTGGGTTCGCATTGACTGATAGGTTTGCAGCGGTTGACGCACCCAGTCGTAGAGCAGCAACGCGCCGCCTGGCCGCAGGACGCGCCACATCTCGCCCAGCGCGTGTAGCGGGTTCGGCATCTCGTGTAGCACCATGACGGCGGCGGCAACATCGGCGCTCGCGTCCGCGAGCGGCAGCGGCTGGGTCAGATCGGCCTCGACGATCGTCGCACTCAGTTGTGCGGCCAGCTCGCGAGCGGCGACGAGCATCGCCGGCTGAATCTCAACGCCGGTCAGGCGCACACGCGGGTGACGAGTGCGCAAGGACGTGAAAAGATCGCCCGGGCCACAGCCGAAATCAACGACGTGGCCATCTTCGGGTAGGCAAGGCGCAATGTATTGCTGCCACACGCCCCACCACACTGGGTCAAAGCGAATCGCGGCGGATTGCTGCATTTGCGTACACATTGTTTCAAAATCGCCGTGATGTTTACGGAGATGTGACAGACTTGGGGCGTGGTTCGACATGGGGCTTGCCTAGGTTCAGGTTTGAAGCGCGACGGTACAGTGAGTAGATCGGGGTTGCAAGACGGAAGCCTAAACTATTTTGTTGTCCCAAACCTGGGGTCACTGCCATGAAGCGCCGCCCATGCACTGGACACGGATTTGGCGTTACCTTGTGTCCATTCGGTGAGTAGTCCGCAATGTCGCGAGAATCAGAGGCGGCGATAGTGTTGATGGATACTTGACAAGCAAGCGGCGCTTGGTCACGCTCGTAGAACGACAAAGAGGGCACACCATGACTACACTCACCTTCGACACCCTGGCCTACGTCAAGACGTTGCGCGAGGCTGGCATCTCTGAACCACAAGCAGAAGCACAGGCAAGTGCTCTGGCGGAAGCAATGAAATCGAGCGCTGGGGATCTAGCGACCAAGCAGGACTTGGCCATCCTCGAAGAGCGCACCCGAGGGCGTTTCACTCTCCTGCAATGGCTGCTCGGGTGTAATCTCGCACTTACCGTTGCTATCTTCTGGATGCTGATTCTGGGGGCGCACTGAAGATTACCCTACCCGCGCTTTTGGTTCTGTGAGGGGTGGGGCTCACTTTGACTTGTTTTTGATAAGTCTTAGTTGACTTGTGCCTAATCTCCGGTAGACAATGGATAATACCAGCCGCACGGTGTCGTTTTACCTGTGCGCTGCCCTCACGACCCCAGGTAAGGGTTCCTGGTGCCACTGGTATAGAGCCGCCCACCGCAGCACCCCTGGGCGTACCCGCGCCTTAACCGGATGAGTCTAATGTCCGAAGAAATAAAGGCTTTTGCGAACATCGCACCATTTCTAACCAATCCTTATGTATTGGCTGGCCTTGTGGTCGTGGTGGTTGGGATGGTTGTTGGTCACGATCGCCTGATAAAAGCAGTTGAGCATATCGTCTCACTTCTGACCAAACCTTTGGTGTTGGTTGGCCTCGTGGTTATGCTGGGTTTTGGTGCTTATCACGAATTACTGAAGGCAAAGATAATACCAACGCTAACTCAAGAACAAGGTGGTCTCGTTGCGATACTATTATTGCAATATGGTTTCATAATCGGCGCATTGGTAGTGCTCCTCGGTTTCGGTTTAGAGGCGTATAAAACACATAAGAAGCACAAACTATCAGCCGCAGAAATCAGCGCCAACATTGCGGCCACCGCCGCCATCGCTGCCGACACCACCAGCGCCAACATTGCCGCTATCGTCAAGACCCTCACCGAGCAGCACCAACGAGATAACGAGAAGCACCAACAAGATAAGCAAGCCGATCAGGAAGAAATAAAATCCCTAACCGCAACAATCACAGAATTACGCACCGGCCAGGGCATTGATGCGAGCCAAGCAGAACTGGATGCAGCCTACGCAGCCTTGGCACAAGGCAAAACAGCGCTTGCGAAGAACTTGTTTGCGAGAACCGCAGAAAAAGCCGAGCAGTCCGCCCAGCGAGGCGCAGCGGCCTTGCGCAACCTCGGTGCATTGGCCTATCTGGATAGTACACAAGAAGCCCTACAAGCCTATCGCCGCGCCGTGCAACTAGACCCCGATAACGCCGATGGCTGGAACAGGCTTGGTCATTTATTGAGTCGCATTGGTGCGCTGGATGAGGCCATAGATGCCTACAGAAAGGTGTTGAAATTAGGAGAACAACACAACAACCCAGAAGAAATTGCTGCCGCCTACGGCAATCTAGGGAATGTCTATCAAACGCGCGGCGACCTCGATAAGGCCATTGCGTTCTATCAGAAGGCCTTAAAGCTACATGAAGAACTTGGCAGAAAGGAAGGCATGGCCTCTGATTACGGCAATCTAGGGAATGTCTATCAAACGCGCGGCGACCTCGATAAGGCCATTGAGTATCACCAAAAATCCTTAAAGATAGAAGAAGAACTTGGCAGAAAGGAAGGCATGGCCAATCAGTACGGCAATCTAGGGAATGTCTATCGGCTACAAGGCAATCCGTCGGAAGCAAAACGCTGCTACCAAAAGAGTATCGCACTGTTTACACAGCTTGGTAGTCCAAACGCAGCACTCGTGCAGTCTTTGCTAGATAAACTGCAATAGGTACGCCTGGTCTTCGAGAGGTAGCGGTAGCCACATAAGATGATGATAGGTCAAAGTATCAAATCAAAGTATCAAGTCAAAACATTCAATCAAAATATCAACCCCTCCCCCCAGCCCCCTCCCCGATCTCGGGGAGGGGATTGATAAGAAAGGCGGGTATATCCGTTGGTTGATGGGTGGCTAAGCGGCAACGCTCGGCTATCAGCCCAACCTCACTGCCAGGGGCGGTGGTAGGCCCCGAGGGTGGTCTGCGAGCCCTCGCTCACCTTCGCCAGTTCAGCCCGCCAGCTCGGCAGAGCCACGAAGCTCTCGGGGGCACGTTGACAAGCATCCATCGCCGCCCGCCAGACGCGCGTCACCTGAGTGACGTAGGTCGGGCTGCGCTGACGCCCCTCGATCTTGATTGCCGCAACCCCAATCTTTAACAACTGGGGGAGGATCTCGAGCGTATTCAAGCTGGTCGGTTCTTCGATAGCATAGTAGATATCCCCGCCAACCTTAAAGCGTCCCTTGCAGAGGGTTGGGTAACCGGCATTCTCTCCAGCACCATATCGGTCGATCAGCACGCCACCCAGGCGCGTGGTGCGTCCGTCAGCGGTTTCTTCCCAACGCACATGGCTAGCCGGGGAGCAGGCACCATAGGTATTGGGCGAGCGCCCGGTCGCATACGAAGAAAGGATACAGCGCCCCTCGACCATAACGCACAGGCTACCAAAGCCGAACACCTCGACCGGTACCGGTGAGTTCTGGATCACCTGCGAGACCTGCGCGATCGAGAGCACACGCGGCAGTACCACGCGCTTAATGCCGAAGTGTTGGTGGTAGAAGCGGATCGATTCATGGCTGGTCGAGGAGGCCTGTACCGAGAGGTGACGGGGGAGGTTCGGGTGTTTTTCGGTCGCATAGTCCAAAAGCCCGAGATCGGCCAGGATGAGGGCATCGACCCCATAATCGGCGGCGCGGTCAACGGCCTCTGTCCAACGCTGCCAGCCAGCCGGTTGGGGGTAGGTGTTGATGGCGACGAAGAGGCGGCGGCCATGGGCGTGGGCGTAGCGCACCCCCTCGCTGGTGGTGCGGGTGTCGAAGTTTAGGCCGGCAAAGTGACGGGCGTTGGTCTCATCACGAAAGCCGATGTAGACGGCGTCGGCACCGTTGTCCACGGCGGCCTTGAGCGACGGTAGATTACCAGCGGGGCAGACGAGTTCCATGGGGTTAGGCTCCGGTGAAGTGGGTATTAGGGTTAGGGGGCGCTGAACGCCTTTGGTTCCAGACAGGTCTCACAACGAGCGCCTTGGCGGGTACCGCGCCGCACAAGCTCGTGTGTGATGCCGTTTAACACGGCCCATTTCTTAGTACACCAATCCGGCGCGAGTAATAGGCTCGGTTCGGCGGTGCCAGTGAGACGATGGAAGATGACCTCTGCTGGGGTCAATTCTACCAGATCGGCCACCGCTTCTAGGTACTCAACCAGCGTTAAGGGACGATAGCCACCCTGCTGCCATTCGTGGGCTAGCACTGTCCCGCGCACCACATGCAGCGGGTGGAGCTTTAGGCCATCCACGCCCAAAGCAAGGACACGCGCAAGCGTCGTGCGATAGTGCCACGGGGTCTCGCCCGGTAGGCCAAGGATGAGGTGGGTGCAAACCGCAAGTCCTGCCGCACGGGCAGCAAGTAATGTCGTGCGGTACTCGGCAAAGCCGTGGCCTCGGTTGACCCGCACCAGGGTCGCGTCGAAGGCCGATTGTAGCCCCAGTTCTAGCCAGATCTCGTGGCCAGCCGCACGATATTCGGCAAGCAAGGCAATCACCTCAGGACTGACGCAATCCGGGCGGGTGCCGATCGAGAGGCCAATCACGTCCGGTTCGGCGAGTGCCTCGTCGTAACAGGTACGCAAGGTCTCAAAACTGCCATAGGTATTGGTATAGGCCTGAAAATAGGCAAGATAACGGCGCGCACCGGTGCGCTTCTGGATGACGCGGCGGCCACTCTCGATCTGTGCGGCGATACTTGGCGGCTTATGGGTGAGCGGACTGAAAGAGGCGTTGTTACAAAAGATGCAGCCACCCCGTCCCTTGCTACCGTCACGGTTGGGGCAGGTCAGGCCAGCATTGATGGCAATCTTATGTACTCGCTCTCCGTACCGACGCAGAAGCGCTGATCCAAGGGTATGGACACGGCCCGCCAAAGTCATCATTCCGCTTGCTCGACCTCAAGAATCAACGCGCAAGCCCAATTGTCTCAGGCCCGCCCCGAAAAGGGTAGCGCCCACGCCATAGCCCGACGCGATTCATAAGAGCGCCCTGTATTGAAAGGGTTTCTCTTAAGTCCAGTTTTTCTGATCGGAAATGGGTTGCGCCGATTACGACAGGTAATGAATCTCGGTCTATCGAATTTCGTCGATGGCGTATCGAACAACGTCTATATATGAATGGTGATTTAGATTGCGCTGGTATAAATACAAACGCGGTTGCAAAATCCGTTGCAATGTCAGGCGTATTCAAATGGGTTGTGTCAATAAATGCAATTTATAAATCGCGGGGCTATCGAATTTCGTCGATGGCGTATCGAATAACGCCTATATATGCGTGGTGGTTTGACTTATGCTAGCAGCCTGTCGGACTTTGCGGGCTTTGCGTTGATTATAGAAGATATTTCATGTTGGTGGGTATCTACAGATTTACAACGAACCAAACGGTTGCACAATAAGTTCGACCGGCTGCTAGCACAAATAGAAATCCTATTGCAAAATCGGTTGCAATATCCAGTTCATTAAAAGAGGTTGAACCGATAAATCCCTTTAATGAATCTCGGCACTGGTCTAGTTTGATTCGGTTTGTAACTTGTTGATTCTTCCTGGTGCATTAGATGTTTTTCTGGAGCATTAGAATCTGTTCCCAAGAGAAGCCATTTTCTATAACACCTAAGGCAACTGCGGGGATTTGTTTTA
>CAIRSR010000115.1 GCA_903881315.1 uncultured Thiotrichales bacterium
AGCTTGTCTAGCCATTCTTGCCAGCGCCTTTCTGCGGCTATCACCAGGCGTTGTGCGGTCGCGCGTTTTTGTTCGAGCAGGGCGCGGTTTTCTGCTGAGCACTCGTCGCTCTCTTCGGCGCGGGTGTTCCCTTTGGTGGCGTCCTCGTCGGGATCGAGTGTGTCGGTGAGAGTACCCGCGAGTGTGGCTAACACGCCTTGCAGCATGGCGAGCTTGTTGTGTAGCGAATACTCGATGTTGATGCGCTCGATGCCGAGGCTATAGTCGCCAAGGCGCTCGAGGGGGATGACGACATCCTCGTTGACCTTGAAGGCGTTGGTGTGGGCGGCGATGGCGGCGGTGCGGGCGCGTTCGGCCCAAAAGCGGGCGCGTGCCTCGGGTGAGATCGCAATAAAGCCTTCAGCGCCTCGGGTCTCGGCAAGACGCACCACCAGCGAGGCGGCGTTGGCAACGCTCTCCTCGTCGTCGCCGGTGATGTCACCGAGCAATACCATTTTGGGCAGGATCGAGCGTGGTGCCTTGGTGCTATAGCGGATGGCGCGCAGATAGCGCTCGTCAAGGTGCTCAAGGCCGGCCAGCATCACCCCGGCGATGCCCTCGAGCGTGGTCTTGACCTCGATGATGGCCGGGGTGGCGCGGTTGAGATCCGGGTCGAAGAACTCAAGACACAGGGTGCGGGTGTAGCGCGGCATACGATGGAGCACGAACCGCGCCGAGGTGATGATGCCGTCGCAGCCCTCTTTTTGGACGCCAGGCAAGCCACCGAGGGCCTTGTTGGTGACATCCTTGCCGAGCCCCGGGCGGCGCAGCTCCGCAGAGGAGAGGTATAACATCTCGGGCGTGCCGATGGGGGTGATGCCATCGTGACGGAGGCGCGTGACGCGGAAGACGGCCTCTGGTGGTTCGTGGATCTTGCCGAGATTGTGCGCTATCCGTTCGACCTCGATCCATTCCGCGTCTGGGGTCACCATGCGCCACGAGGCGAGGTTATCGAGGGTGGTGCCCCACAGCACCGCCTTCTTGCCACCGGCGTTCATCGCGATGTTGCCGCCAATGCACGAGGCGCTGTACGAGGTGGGGTCGATAGCAAAGACGAGCCCGTGGCTGCTCGCAAAATCGGCGACGCGCTTGGTCACGACGCCGGCACCACAACGGATGGTCGGAACCGTACCGCTTGCCCCTGGCAGCGCCTGGTGCTCGATAGTGCTAAGCGAGTCGAGCTTTTCGGTGTTGATGATGGCGGTGTCGCGGTAGAGGGGGATGCCGCCACCGGTGTAGCCGGTGCCGCCACCACGCGGGATGATGGTGAGGCCAAGCTCGATACAGGCCGCGACCATTTCGCGCACCTCGGCCTCGCTGTCGGGGATGAGCACGACAAAGGGGTATTCCACGCGCCAATCGGTGGCGTCGGTGACATGCGAGACCCGCGCAAAGCCATCAAAGCGAATGTTGTCCTGGTGCGTTATCCGTGCAAGCCGCCGATAGGTGCGCTTGCGTAAGGCGTCCTGAGCGCCAATCCAGGCGGCGAAGGCGTCTTTGGCGCTGCGGGTGCGCTCGACCAGTGCCTCGGCGAGTGGGTTCTCGTTGGCGCGTCCCTCGATCTGTTCGAGGCGATGCTGTAGTGCGGCGAAGAGTTCGTGCGAGCGCTTTGGGTTGGCGATGAGGTCGTCTTGGATATAGGGGTTGCGGGTAATGACCCAGAGATCGCCCAACACCTCGAACAGCATCCGCGCCGAGCGCCCGGTCACCCGTTGTGAGCGCAGGCGCTCGAGGATCGCCCAGCCTTCTTCGCCAAGGAAACGGATGACGATCTCGCGATCCGAGAAAGAGGTGTAGTTATAGGGGATCTCGCGGAGTCGATTGCTGACCTCATCCTCCTCGGCCTCGTCTTCGAGAACGTCAGGGGGTAGGGCTTCTGTATCCACAAGAGGCTTGGCGAGTTTTGGCATGGACGCTGTTCTTAGGGGTGTGGTTTGCCAGATTTTGGTGGTTTTGCCAGCCAAACAACCAGCATGAGGAGGAGAAAAAGACAACCAGAAAGCCAGAGCATATCGTTGGTGGCGAGCATCACGGCCTGTCGGTTGACCGCCCAGTCTAACAGGGCAGGGTTGGTTGGTGTGATCTCATCGCCAAGACTCGCGAGGGCATTGCTGCCGCCACTCGGGCTGAGTGTTGCGAGGTTGGTCACGAGTGTGCTGTGGTGATAAGCAGCGCGTCGCTCCCAGAGGGTGATGCTGATGGCGGTGCCAAGGCTGCCCGCGACGATACGCGAAAAGTTGGTGAGTCCGGTCGCACTCGCCAGCAGATGCGGGGGAATGCCGGAGAGGGTGAGCGAGGTCAGCGGTACAAAAAGGGTTGCGATGCCAAAGCCCATGAGAAAGCGTGGCACTATGATTTGATCGAAGGTGACATCGGTATTAAAACCGCTACTCCAGAACGAGGTGGCGGCAAATACGGAAAAACTGAACGTAGCCCAAAGGCGCAGGTCAATCTTGTGAATGTTTTTGCCGACCAAGGCAGACAAAAAGACCGGCACAATCCCGATTGGTGCTGCCGCGAGTCCCGCCCAGGTGGCGGTATAGCCCATGTTTGATTGTAGCCACAGCGGTAGGATTACCATATTACCAAAGAACACCAGATAACCAATGCTGAGCACCACGGTGCCGACCAGAAAATTGCGCTCGGTGAAGAAATGCAGATCGACAATCGGGTGGGCATCGGTTAATTCCCAGATAACGAGGGTGCTTAAGGCCATCATGGCAAGCACCGCGAGCGAGATAATGGTGTTGGACTCAAACCAATCGAGTTCGTTGCCCTGGTCTAAAAGAATTTGTAGTGCGCCGACGCCGAGCACGAGCAACATCAACCCCACAATGTCGATGGGCACGATGGCGGTGGTGCTCGAGCGTTTTCTCAAGATGAACCAGGTAAGAAAGGCAGCGACCAGGCCAACCGGTAGGTTGATGAAAAAGATCCACGGCCAGCTAATGTTATCGGTAATCCACCCACCGAGGATGGGGCCCAGGATCGGGGCCACCACGACCGTAATCGACCACAGCGCGAGGGCGAGGCCCTTTTTTTCGGGGGGAAAGTTTTTGAGGAGCAGGCTTTGCGAGAGGGGGATCATCGGCCCGGCGCAAGCCCCCTGGAGGATGCGCGCCATGACGAGCATCGGCAGGTCGGTGGCAAGCCCACACAGGAGCGAGGTCACGGTAAAGAGCAAGGTTGCGGCGAGGAACAGGCGCACGTCACCAAAACGGCGCGATAACCAGCCGGTGAGGGGGAGGGCGATGGCGTTGCTGACGGTAAACGAGGTGATGACCCAGGTGCCCTGGCTCTGACTCACGGCGAGGTCGCCCGCAATTGCGGGCAGCGAGACGTTCGCAATCGAGGTGTCGAGCACCTGCATGAAGGTGCCGAGGCTAAGCCCGATGGTGACCAAGAACAAAGGTAGACCAGAGAGCGGCAGAGGTGTGTTTGGGGTCACGGGCTGGTGCTTGTAGACAGAAATGGCGGGTTTTGTCGCTTGGTGTGAAGGCGGACGGTTTTCGGGCGGAGGGGCCACCCTCCAAACGGAGGTTGGGCTTGGCGTACAACGAACCTCATCCACGCCGCGCAGTACGCAGGGTGGCATGATGGCAGCGGGTGGGGCAAGTAGAGTACCCGCCCTGGAGTGAGCCTGTTAAAGGGGAAAGAGGTCTTTGGTCTGTGCGGTCATCCTCAGGGCTTATTGTACAGGATCAAGGCCGGGATTGAGTTATCTATTGTCCACGCACCAAAGCGATCCAGAAGGCCTTGTCCGAGGAGTAAAAAGCTTTTTACTGGTGCGATATTGGCGGTGACATCGTTTAGCACCATCGTACCCACTTGCAGGGATCGAAGGTGGAATATCTCTGAGGGCATTGTCGAACCATCGGCAAGGGTCACTGTCTTTGTGCCAATAAAATCCGCTTCATGGATGGTGCCGGAGCGAAATAGGGTGAGCACCACGTCGGCAGGAATGGCTACATTCGTGCCACTGTTTTCTATCACAAAATCCAGGGTCAGCGTATTGTTGATGAGAACCGGAACGGAGTAAAGACTACCAATCGTCTTTAGGGGGATACTGAGGGAGATCGATGGTTGATTGTTGGTGCCAGCGCTAGGTCTAGCCTTTTCTCCGTTTGTCGCATCGGTGGTTCCGCTGTTGGCACCCGTTGTTCCAGTCGTGATCCCAATCGTTTGTTTCCAAGCGTTGGCCTGTTTCTGTCCCTCGGTGATCTCGGCATAGGTCATCTTGCTGATCAATTCGTTTAGGGCATCTTTTGCCCTCTCAAGAACCTGTTCATTGGGGACATGCGCCTTATCGTGTTTTGCGGCGAGTGCTGTCCACAGATAGGCCGTCACATAATCCCGCTTTACCCCCTTCCCGGTCGCGTACATATGGCCAAGGTTGATTTGACCAGAGGCATTGTTGCGCTCGGCAGCCAGGCGATACCATTTTAATGCCTCGCTATTATTCTTTGGTACGCCGCTGCCACTTTCATAGATCTCGCCGAGGTTAGACTGCGCCTCGGTAAAACCTTGAGCGGCAGCGAGGTGGTTCCATTCTAAGGCCTTGGGAAAGTCCTCTGATAAGCAGATTCCCTTATAGTAGAACCAACCGAGCGTTGTTTGTGCATTGACCTGCTTCTGATCGGCGGCCTTCTGGAACCACTGGAGCGCTTCGCTACAATCCTGTGGTACGCCTTTGCCATGGTAATAGGCAAGGCCGAGCGCGTTTTGGGCTACGGCATACCCCTGTTCGGCAGACTTGCGAAACCAACGTGCTGCCTCCGCATAGTCTTGTTGTACGGCAAAACCCCTGCTATACACCGTGCCACGGATGAATTGGGCCTCGGCGTCACCCCGCTCCGCAGTTGTCCATGCGAGGGAAACCCTTTGTGCCTGGGCAATCTGCAGCCGAGTCATCTCGGATTCTAGCGCGGTTAGTTCGCGTTTTGCCGACGCATTTTCTTGTGCAGCGGCGAGGGAATACCACAGATAGGCGGTTATATAATGCTTGTATACGCCATAACCATTCCGGAACAGAAAGCCAAGATTGTATTGTGCGCTAGCAAGCCCCTGCACAGCGGCCTTAGAAAACCATATCGCGGCTTCAGCATGGTTCTTCGGTACGCATTGACCGTGATAATATAAAAGCCCAAGCTCTTTTTGGGCGGTGGCGTCCCCTTGTTCGGCGGCCTTGCGATAGCGTGCAACCGTGCTATTCACCGCACCATTCGTGGTCGGTTCATTACAACTACTGAACTCGGCAGCGGGAAGTGTTTTACCTGCCTCCAGGTTGTCACTGCGTACTGGTTCGGACATATTCCCGCAGCCGGTCAATAATAGGCCGATGGGTAGGGTGAGGCATAGGAGGAGTCGCGGGAGACCTTGCTGAATTCTCATAACGGTATCCTAGTGGCGGATATTCTGTAAGAGACCTGCGTTTATTGCCGAGGGCGGATTGTTGGTCATGATACGCTGGTTGTTTGGTATGTTCTACCTCTGGCCTGTAAAGTTAGCGTATGGAAAGCGGGGGCTACCTGGCGATGAACCTTACACCAGGTTTTGCGCTGCTGCTGCCACCACCACAGGGGTATCTGTGCGCGCCATAGCGTGCGTTGCATAGTAGAGAGGGGGCGATTCGTTTCTTGTTTTCTGGTCGGTCGGGGCTATCGCATGTGTCCTCACCACAATTGCGCCCAAAGGTAATGCAATGGTTGCGCACTATTGGGGCTCTTCTCTGATCGGGATGTTGGGGTTTTTGTGTAGGATTAAGCTTGGCCCCATATTGTCAATGGACCACGAACTAAAGCGCCCGAGAAATCCTATCCCAAGGAGCAAGGAGCCTTTGGTTGGTGTAACACCGACCGTGACATCTTTAATCACCACGCCACCCACGCGCAGGGTTTTAATGTTGTATGTCTGCGTGGTGATAACCGAACCATCGGCAATCTGCGCTTTGACCTCGCCAAGAGAATCTGTTTTCTGGAGGGTGCCGGTGCGCATCAGCGTTTGGAGTACGTCCTCAGGGATGGCGACAGTGGAACAACCGCTATCGACCATGAAATCTAGGGTCAGGGTATTGTTGATGGTAACCGGCACCTCGTAAGTAGTACCTACTGCCTTTACTGGGATAGTGATGGTTCCGTAGGGTTGATTATCCGTGGTGGGCTCGGTGTTGCGTTGCTGCTTGTTGTTTTTCCCTGAATCGGTGGTTCCGGTAATTCTACTGCTGTCGCCTGGTGTATCGATAGATGGTCTCCAGGCGTCGGCCTGTTTCTTTCCTTCGATAATCTGGTCATAGGTCATTTTGTGCATCAATTCGCTGAGGGCATTCCGTGCAGTCTCAAGGACGTGTTCATCAGGGACATGTGCTTTGTCATGCCTTGTGGCAAGCGCTGTCCACAGATAGGCCGTCACATAATCCCGTTTCACCCCCCGGCCTTCTGCGTACCTATGCCCGAGGTTGATCTGACCAGAGGCATTGTTATGTTCGGCAGCGAGGCGATACCATTTTACTGCCTCGCTCGGGTTCTTTGCTACGCCGTCACCATGTTCATACAGCTCCCCAAGATTATTTTGCGCCTCAGCAAACCCACGGGAGGCAGCCAAGCGACTCCACTGTAATGCCTTAGCGGGATTCCGAGAAACACATTCCCCCTTATAGTAAAACCAGCCAAGCGTTGTTTGTGCATTGACCTGGCTCTGATCGGCGGCCTTTTGCAGCCACTTGAGTGCCTCGGTGCAGTCCTTGGGTACGCCTCTGCCATGGTAATAAGCATAGCCGAGCGCGTTTTCTGCAAGGGCGTTCCCCTGTTCGGCAGATTTCTGTAACCAGCGTATTGCCTCTGCATAATCCTGCATTACGCCGATGCCTTTGGCGTACAGGGCACCACGAAGGAATTGTGCATTCGCATCACCCTGTTCTGCTTTAGGCCATGCACTGGCGCGGCTCTGGGCGATGCTTAATTGGGCAGGGGTCATCTCTGCTTCTAGGGAATTTAGTTCATGCGCTGCCTCTGCATCATGCTGTGCTGCGGCGAGCGCAAACCAGAAATACGCAGACAAGGGATCCTTCGCTACACCATAGCCATTGCGGTATAGATAACCGAGGTTGTATTGTCCAGCCGCAAGCCCGTGCTCGGCGGCCTTCGCAAACCATTGCGCTGCGTCAAGATGGCTCTTTGGTACACACTGGCCGTTATAATACAAAAGGCCAAGTTCTTTCTGTGCGGTGGCGTCGCCTTGTTCGGCGGCCTTGCGATATTGGGCGACCTTGCTATTTTCTGCGCCATGAGATGCCGGTTCGTTACAACCCGTGACGCTGGGGGCAGGGAGCAGGTTGCCCATCTCGGCGTTGTAACCACGGATTAGCCCCTCGACATTCCCACAGCCAGCCAGCAGTAGGCTCATGGGTATGGTGAGGCAGAGGGTGAGTCGCATGAGTTGCTGTTGGATGGTCATGGTGGTTACGTTTGTGTTTTGTTTGATCTTTTGGCGGCTGTTGGATATTAACTGGGTTTCTTGCGATTCATTTCGTTCTCAAGGATTTCCTTTACGAACTATCCGTCGTCATCGAATAGACCTTTCGGCTGGTCGGTTAGTCTTTTCTCGCAATAGAGCAAGGAGATTGACTCCTCAAATTTGTTCAGGGCATTACCATGGTTGTGAAGAAACCATTCCTTGTGATTCTTGATATAGGCATGACGAGTGTTTGGATCACGCAAGTCCATAGGAACTCTTTCCATACGTGGATCAATGCTGTCAAATCCTTTGAATACGGCATTTAGTCGATTCTCGGTCATAGATACATAATCTGGGTTTATTTCAATACCGATTGCTCTCCTATTTAGCTGCTGGCAAACACGGAGAGTAGTTCCGCTTCCTGAAAATGGGTCTATCACGAGGTCATTCGCATCAGAAGACGCGAGAACCATGCGTTCAATAATTCCCTCTGGTTTCTGGGTAGGGTGATCTTGTCTGTTTCCGTTGCAATAGTGAACATGAGAGAATTCCCATACATCGCCAGGGTTCGCGCCCCGCATATTGTTGCGTTCTCTATAATATTTTTGTGGGATGCGAATGTTGTCAAGATTGAATTTGAATGTCTTTCCTTTTGTAAACATTAGAATGTCATCATGTCGGGGGGAGAAGCCTCGGGTCTTTCCAATACCCTGAGTGTAATGCCACACAATCCAGCTATTAAAAAACATGCGAATTTCACGATCTAGAATATCGTAGAGATAGGAAATAAATCTAAACCCCATAAAAACATATAGGGTTCCGGTTGGCTTAAGTATCCGATGCGCTTGCGTGAGCCAGTCTCGTGAGAAGGCTAGATATTCTTCAAAGCCATGAACATCGTGGTTGTTTCCGTAATCCTTTCCTAGATTGTATGGTGGATCCGCGATTATCAGGTCTACTGAATCGGATTCAATCTCTTTTAGTTTTATGGTAGAGTCGCCAGTAATAATTCTTATATTATTCATGATATTTAATCCATCCGTTTGATTTTGCAAGTTCAAGCCATGCTTTGAACCCTTTCTTTGATGCGATAAATTTCTTGTCTAGTAACTGACAAAATTCCCAGGTTGTCCTCTTTTCCAGTGATACATAATGGATGTCACGTACCTGAAGCTGCCCTGTCCCAAGCGCGGGGTTATAGCTTATATCAGGAAGTGATAAATACTTAAGGTCATATGCGTTATAGGCAACAACCTCCATAATGCCGTCCATTAAGTTTGTTGCGGTGTTTTTAGTGGAATAAACGCGATGTTTAAGGGAT
>CAIRSR010000116.1 GCA_903881315.1 uncultured Thiotrichales bacterium
CCCGTTCCAACGGCTGTTCTTGGGGATGGGGAGCATCGGCGCGGCATACGCGCAGTGTGGCCGTTTGTTTCGTTTGGCTACGTGCTCAAAAATACGATCGAAATTGGTGGTGACGAGTCGTAAATCCCCTTCACGATTGCGGGCCAGTTGCAGCAAGGCGGCGTGTGTATCTGTGGCACCTTTGAGCTTCAGATTGGGCCGCAGGGCTTGTTCCAACGCCTTTCGCACGGCAACTGGCCCGCCGACAATCCGTCGCTCTAGCAAGTCCAGTGTTGTGTCGTACTGTTTGCGATCGTAAGCTTCCTTTTCTAGCGGCTGAATCGTATCACCCACGCGCTGATAAATCTCATCCACCAATCCCTTGAAACCCGGCAACCCCGCAGGGTAGGAAATACCAGCTCCGCAAAAGAAAGCTACACGACCGTCCTCGTGTGCCTCCAAGAGCGGATTGGGAATGTCGGGGCCGTTTGGGACGAATTGCATCGTTAGCCCGATCCCAGAAGCAGCCAACGGGATGCTGAGGGTGGTTGATGGGGGTTGCTCATCACGGTTTGCCGGTTTGGAAGTGGATCCCGATGGTCGGGCAGTAGCTTACGCGACTCCACAGAACAATAGTGGGTTTACGGATCATTTGCTTGCCTGGCATAGCGGTTTCCTCGATAATGGAGCCGTTGTGGCTCGTCCGGGGTGAGAGCCGTTGCTACAATAAGATAGGGTCGCAAGACCCGACGTATCCGACGAGCCCGGCAGCGACCCTGTCGGGCTCTGTCTTGTGTGGGGAGCGAAAAAGCCATGTGCGCGTTGCCGGGCGGCGGTTCTGAGAGTTCTTAGTCTCACCCTGTAGTAGTGCAGCTTTTATGGTAGCACGACCCTTAACTTCATAGGTATTGCCGCGCAGTGGTTTTCTGTGCCGCGCACGGGCAACATGGGTCATTGCCGCCGCTAGGGGTTGGTTGCGCTGTTTTGATAAAACGCTTTCAAAATATCTCAAAATGCTGTTTTATTAAGGATAAATCAGGGTACAAAAGATGCTGCTGATGATCGATAACTACGATTCCTTTACCTATAATCTTGTGCAGTATTTTGGCGAGATCGGTGAGGATGTGCGGGTATTCCGCAATGATCAGGTAGCCATCGCCGATATTGAGACGATGACGCCAGGGCATATTGTTATCTCGCCCGGGCCATGCACGCCCAATGAGGCGGGGGTTTCGCTAGAGGTTATTCGCACCTTTGCCGGGCGTATCCCTCTGCTGGGCGTGTGCTTGGGGCATCAAGGTATCGGCCAGGCCTTTGGGGGGCGCATCGTTCATGCCAAGGAGATCATGCACGGCAAGACCTCGCAGATTTACCATAATAACGTAGGCGTCTTTCGTGGACTGCCGAGCCCTTTCGAGGCGACCCGTTATCATTCGCTGGTCATAGAGCAGTCCTCTTTGCCGGAATGTTTAGAGGTAACTGCGTGGACGGCGGGTGCGGATGGGGCTATGGAAGAGATCATGGGGGTGCGGCATCGGGAGTATCTGGTGGAAGGTGTGCAGTTCCACCCCGAATCCATCCTGACCTCTCATGGTCATGATCTGCTTCGCAATTTCCTCACAGAAGTGCGTCCTTAAGCCACTAGGGTATCTCAATGGACATGCAAAGCGCTCTTTCCCGTGTGACCGAACGCCGTGACCTCTCTGACGCAGAGATGAGAGGGGTTATGGCGATTATCATGGGGGGCCAGGCAACACCAGCCCAGATCGGTGGCTTTCTGGTTGGGCTGCGCATGAAGGGTGAAACGGTTGAAGAGATTACGGCAGCGGCTACGGTGATGCGTTCGCTTGCGACACTGGTGCCAACCAGCGGCGATCACCTGATAGATACCTGCGGTACTGGTGGTGATGGCAACCACACCTTGAATATCTCTACTGCGGCGGCTTTTGTCGTTGCGGCGGCGGGGGGGCGGGTTGCTAAGCATGGCAACCGTTCTGTTTCTAGCAGTTCGGGGAGTGCGGATGTGCTAGAGGTTGCCGGAGTGAACCTCGGATTGAGTGCGGAACAAGTGGCCGCCTGTATCGAACAGGTAGGGATTGGTTTTATGTTTGCGCCACATCACCATGGCGCGATGCGTCATGCGGTTGGGCCACGCCGCGAGATGGGGATTCGCACCCTATTCAATCTCCTGGGCCCGCTCACGAATCCCGCCCAGGCGTCCAACCAATTGCTTGGCGTATTCGCCGACAAATGGTTGGTTCCTATTGCTAAGGTATTGCAGCGCTTGGGCAGTCAGCATGTGATGGTGGTTCATGCCGAGGATGGCCTTGACGAGATCAGCATCGGTGCTAATACCCATGTGGCGGAGTTGCGGGATAGAGAGGTGGTTGAGTACATCCTCTCACCAGAGCGCTTTGGGATTGCGCGCACCAATCTGGCGGCCATTCGCGTCGGTAGCGCACAAGAGAGCTTCGCACTGATAAAACAAGCGCTGACCAATGTTGCTGGGCCCGCCTTAGATGTGGTCTTGCTGAATGCGGGGGCGGCGATCTACGTGGCGAACCTGGTTGCTTCGCTTGAGGAGGGCGTAGAGCGTGCGCGGCAGGTTATCGCGAGTGGGGCTGCCTGGGAACGGCTCAATGCCTTGGTGCGGGTGAGTCGCAGTTTTTAGCGTAGTTGGTGATGACGTTGCGTTACCCACGCTTCGAGCGCTGCAACGACGGCAGTGACGACGTGAGACCAGTCTCCATGAGGGGGCGTGCGGAAAAGGCGAAAGTGATCGAGATACCAGGGCGAGTCGGTGCGTTCCTGCAACCAGCGCCAATCCGTCCAGTAATCAGGTAGAAGTATCCAACAGGGCTTACCCAGTGCGCCCGCGAGATGCGCGACCGCTGTGTCTACGCTGATCACCAAGTCCAGACACGAGATCAAGGCGGCGGTGTCGGCAAAATCTTGTAGGGAACCACCAAGCGCGAGCAGCGAAAGTCCTGCTGGGGGTGACTGTGCTTCGTCTTCTCCCGCGCCCTTTTGGAGGCTGATAAGTTGCACTCCAGGAACCGACCCAAGGGGGGCAAGGATTGTGAGCGAAGGCAGCGAGCGCGCCGTGTCATTGGCAAAATTTGGATTACCCCGCCACACCAAGCCTACGTGCAATACGCAAGGGTCTAGCAGACGCAACCATTTTGCCGCTTCTGTTGGGTCAGCGGCGAGATAGGGGATTGGGGCGGGGATGTTTTCTATCCGAGTCTTGCAATAATAAGGAAGGCTCAAGGGTGGCGTCCAGAAATTCCAGCCCGAGTGCGCCACGTCGTCCTCTAGAGAGAATACCTCGTCTGCCCCAGATAAGGTCTTGAATAACCTTTTTAGGGTAGGATGGCAGACCACCGTAATCCAGGCTGTCCCTATCGATTTTAAGACAACTGCGTAGCGGCAGAATTGGATCATGTCGCCATGACCGGCGTCAAAACTAATCACGATTGATTTGCCAGCCAAGGGCTCACCTTTCCAGCGAGGGAAAGAGAAGTAGTCATACAGAATGTCGTACCATTGCCAGGTTCGCGTCTCAAAATGGTGCCAGCCTTCCTCGAATTCTCCGCGTCGTAGTAATAGATAACTTAAATTGAAGTGCGCTTTGGCGTGGTTAGCCTCTAACTGCAAGGCGATGCGATAGCACTGTTCTGCCTCGTGCTCTCGTTTTGTGCAGACCAAGAGTACGCCAAGATTTGACCAGGCCTCGGCGGAATTGGGCGCGAGTTGTAGCGCTTGCTGGTGGTAGTATTCTGCCTCGTCAAAGCGACGCAGCTTCATCAGCAGTACCCCGAGGTTCATATGAAAGCGCACCCCATCGGGGCGAAAAGCGATGGCCTGGCGATAACAGTCTTCTGCTTCGGTGGCGGCTCCCGCTTGTTCGCGCAATAGCCCGAGGTTACAAAGGGCTTCGGCAAATGTTGGATTCAGTGCGAGCGCCTTGTGAAAGTATTGTTCCGCGCCTTCGCTATCGCCTGTTCCCATGAGTTGATTTCCCGCGAAGAATAGCGCCTGGTCTTCTGGGAGTTGCGCAGACCCGTCGGGTTCGTGCTCGCTACGCATCGTTGCAGTGTAATACCGAGAGGCGTGCCATGGTCGTGCGATTCATGAGTCGATTGGTCATGAGGGTAGATAATAATCGATTGGTAGACAGGGCAAGACAGAAGAGACACAAGGGAGAAGATTGGGAGTGCTAGGAGGTACTGCCTGATGAGCGTTCGACCCTTCTTCGCCCGCGATTGGGTTGACCTCAAGCAGTGCGTCGTGCTGGGGGCTGTCGGGTTGCGGCGCGGAGAGAGCGCGTCACCGGTGCGCTCGTTGTGCTCCTGTGGTGTCGTTGCTGTCTTGATTAGGCTGCCAACGTGACAGTTATTCCGGCATAAGCCTCGGCAATGAGGTATAATGATGCCATTATCGTTCCGGCGGTGCGAGTGCGCCCAACACCTTGAACGATTCTGCCAGGATGCAGTGGCAGGGTTGGGGGTGCTTTGGTGGGGAACGCGAACGATCCGCTGCTATTTCACTGCCGCATTGTCTGTCGGCGCAGTTACGGAGTTAGGGTACCGTTAATGAACCTTATTGCCAAGGAGATCCTCCCCGTCAACATTGAGGAGGAGATGAAGCAGTCGTACCTAGATTACGCCATGAGCGTGATTATCGGGCGTGCCCTACCCGATGTCCGCGATGGGCTTAAGCCTGTGCATCGTCGCGCACTGTTCGCTATGCACGAATTGGGAAACGACTGGAACCGAGCCTACAAAAAATCAGCCCGCGTCGTCGGTGACGTGATCGGTAAGTACCACCCGCACGGGGATGTCGCGGTCTACGACACCATTGTGCGAATGGCGCAGCCGTTCTCGTTGCGCTACATGTTGGTCGATGGGCAGGGGAACTTCGGTTCGGTGGATGGTGACCCGCCAGCGGCGATGCGTTACACCGAAATCCGCATGTCGCGCATCGCGCATGAGTTGTTGGTCGACATTGACAAAGAGACCGTCGATTTCGTCCCCAACTACGATGAGTCGGAGCACGAGCCAACGGTTTTGCCGACGCGCGTCCCCAATCTGTTGATCAACGGTTCGTCCGGGATTGCGGTTGGGATGGCAACCAACATTCCGCCCCATAATCTCGGGGAGGTGATCGATGCCTGCGTTGCGTTGGTCGACAATCCGGCGTGTACCATCACTGACCTCATGCGTCATCTTCCCGGGCCTGATTTCCCGACGGCTGCCTTTATCAACGGCGCTGCGGGCACCCGCGAGGCTTACGCCACGGGGCGGGGGCGCATCTATATGCGCGCCCGCTCACACGTAGAGGATACCGAAAAGGGTACTGGCAAGCAGGCCCTCATCGTTACCGAATTGCCGTATCAGGTAAACAAGGCGCGGTTACTAGAGAAGATCGCCGAGTTGGTCAAGGAGCGCCATGTCGAGGGTATTACCGCGCTCCGCGACGAATCGGACAAGGATGGTATGCGGGTTGTCATTGAGCTTCGGCGCGGTGAAGTGCCCGAGGTGGTGCTGAATAACCTCTACAAGCACACCCAATTGCAGTCCGTTTTTGGTATCAACATGGTTGTGCTGATGGATGGCCAGCCGCACACGCTCAATCTGAAGCAGATCATTGAGGCGTTTCTGCGTCACCGGCGGGAGGTCGTTACCCGTCGCACCATCTTTGAGCTGCGCAAGGCGCGGGAGAGAACCCATCTATTAGAAGGGTTGGCGGTAGCGCTTGCTAATATCGACGCGATTATTGCCCTCATCAAAGCGGCCCCCAATACGGCAGAGGCGAAGGTGGCGCTCATGCAGCGTCCCTGGCCGCCTGGTGATGTTGTGCAGATGCTGCGCCGTGCCGCAGCCGGTATCCCCCCGGAGGCCGAGTTGCCACCGGACTCAGAACTCGGCTCGGTGGAGTATCGCCTGTCAGAGGCGCAGGCACAGGCCATCCTGGATCTACGGCTCCATCGTCTTACGAGCCTTGAGCAAGATAAGATCTTTGATGAATATCGGCAATTGCTGGAGGTCATCGCCAGATTGTCAGAGATCCTCGGCAGCACTGAACGCCTCATGGCGGTAATTCGCGAAGAGCTGTTGGTGATCCGTGAGCAATTTGCTGATCCTCGTCGCACCGAGATCTTGCTCGACCAACAAGACCTCACCAGGGAAGACTTTATTACCCCAGAGGATGTTGTGGTTACCTTTTCGCGTACGGGTTACGCCAAGTCGCAATCGTTATCGTTGTACCGGGCCCAGCATCGCGGTGGCAAGGGTAGGGCGGCGGCGAATGTCAAAGAAGAGGACTTCATCGACAAATTGTTCGTGGCCAACACCCATGACACAATGCTGTGCTTCTCTAGTCGCGGGAAGGTGTATCGGCTCAAGGTTCACCAACTGCCTCGCACCGGGCCTGGTGGGCGTGGTAAGCCGATCGTGAATCTGCTGCCCCTAGAGGGGGACGAGCGGATCAGCGCGGTGTTGCCAGTCCAGGAACATCTGGAAGGGAAGTACGTGTTTATGGCCACCCAACATGGTGTGGTCAAGAAGATACCGCTCCTTGATATCGCTCGCCCACGGCCTTCGGGTATCGTTGCCTTGGGTTTGCGCGATGGGGATTGTCTCATCGGCGTTGAGTTGACCGACGGTTCTCAAGAGATCATGCTGTTTGCGAGTGACGGCAAGGCCATCCGTTTCTCAGAAGAGGACGTGCGATCCACAGGCCGTGACGCCATCGGGATTCGTGGCATTACCCTCAACGAGGGTAGTCAGGTGATTGCCTTGATGGTGGCGGGTGCGGGGTGTGTACTGACCGTTACCGAGAACGGCTACGGCAAGCGTACCCCGCTCGAGGAGTATCGCTTCCAGAGTCGGGGTGGACAGGGGGTGATCTCGATCCGCACCAGCGAGCGCAATGGGCGGGTGGTTGGCGCGGTCTTGGCGCAAGAAGAAGACGAGATCATGCTCATCACCAATGCGGGCACACTGGTGCGTACCCGGGTCTCGGAGATCTCCCAGGTGGGTCGTAATACCCAAGGGGTGAAGCTGATTGCCCTTGCCGATGACGAGCGCCTGGTCGGGGTTGAGCGCATCGTGGAAAAGGATGAGGCCGGAGAAAGTGATGGCATCCCCCTGGTGACCGAGGAGCCAGAAGAGGCTTTTTTGAGCAGTCCCTTGGCGGAGGAGGAGCCGGATTCTTCCGGTAGTGTCACAGACGATGATCCGGTCGAGTGAGTATCCTCCTATTGATGATCGGTTTTACATTAAAAACATTGTGTAGTTTACGTCCATGGAGACATAAAGAATGAACCGTGTGTACAATTTTAGTGCTGGCCCTGCGGTACTTCCAGAAGAGGTTCTTGATATTGCCAAAGCCGAAATGTCTGATTGGCACGGCAGCGGTATGTCCGTGATGGAAATGAGTCATCGTGGCAAGGAATACCTGTCGATTGCTGAAAAAGCCGAAGTTGATTTGCGTGACTTGCTCGCTATTCCGGCTAATTATAAGGTTCTCTTCTTGCATGGAGGCGCTACGCTACAATTTGCGATGGTTCCTCATAATCTTATGCGCGGCAAAGGAACCGCCGACTATATTAATACCGGAACCTGGTCTAAAAAAGCGAGCGCCGAGGGTAAACTTTACGGAAAGGTAAACGTCGCTGCATCGTCTAGTGATACCAATTTTACTACGGTTCCGCCCCAAGAGTCCTGGAAGCTAAACCCAGAGGCAGCCTATGTTCACTATACCCCGAATGAGACTATCGGTGGTGTTGAATTTAGTTTTGTCCCCGAGACCGGTGCGGTTCCCTTGGTAGCAGATATGTCTTCTACTATTCTGTCTCGGCCCATTGATGTGAGTCGTTATGGTGTTATCTATGCGGGTGCCCAGAAAAACATCGGGCCCGCTGGTCTTGCGATTGTTATTATCCGTGAAGACCTGATTGGCCATGCACCAGCAGGATCACCGGTGATGCTTGACTATAAGACCCATGCAGAAAATCAATCGATGTACAATACCCCGCCGACCTATGCGTGGTATATTTCTGGGCTGGTCTTTGCTTGGCTAAAAAAGATAGGTGGTCTCGGTGTGATGGCCGAGATGAACCAGCGCAAGGCCGGAAAACTGTACGCCTACATTGATGCCTCGGGATTCTACAAGAATCCGGTAGAGATTGCCTCCCGTTCTTGGATGAACGTCCCCTTTACCCTGCCGAAAGAAGAAATGGATGCTGATTTTCTTGCGGGAGCAAAGAAGATTGGTCTACTCAACCTCAAAGGGCATCGATCGGTGGGTGGGATGCGGGCGAGTATCTACAACGCGATGCCCGAGGCAGGCGTGGATGCCTTGATAGCGTATATGAAGGATTTTGCTTCTCGGCATAATGGATAAGCGGCCTACCCGCTAATAACGGGTCGGGATTAGACGACAATCTGCCACGGAAAACTTCCAACATGTACAAGATTCTCACCCTAAACAATATCTCGGTATTGGGCCTAGAGCGCCTGCCGCGTGATTGCTATGAGGTCGCCTCAGAGATTCAGCACCCCGATGCGATTTTGGTGCGTTCATTCAAGATGCACGGGATGGAGATCCCGAGTACCCTCAAGGCGGTGGGTCGCGCTGGGGCTGGGGTGAACAATATCCCAGTCGCGGAGATGAGCAAGCGTGGCATCCCGGTGTTCAATGCGCCAGGGGCCAACGCCAATGCGGTAAAAGAATTGGTCGTGGCAGGGATGTTGTTGGCTGCCCGCAATCTTTGTCCGGCTTGGGATTTTGCCCGCAGTCTGGATGGTGATGATGCCACTATCAGCAAGAAGACCGAAGAGGGAAAAAAGCGTTTTGCCGGGTTTGAGCTACCAGGACGGACGCTTGGGGTCATTGGTCTCGGGGCGATTGGGGTGAAGGTCGCGAATGTGGCCATCGATCTTGGGATGAAGGTCTTTGGTTACGATCCGACGATTACTGTGCAACGCGCTTGGCAGCTTTCCTCGCGGGTTCAGCAGACGCTGTCGGTAGAGGATCTGTTGGGGCGCTCCGACTTTGTGTCGGTTCATGTGCCGCTCACCAACGATACCCGTGGCCTGCTGAATGCGCAGCGCTTGCGCCTGATGCGGCGTAACGGGGTCATCCTAAACTTTGCGCGCGATGGGATCGTAGACGATGCGGCCATCTGTGAGGCGATCAGTCAGAACCGTCTCTGGGCCTATGTGTGTGACTTTCCGAGCAACGCGCTGAAAGGTCAGGATCGCGTTATTGCTTTGCCGCACCTAGGCGCGTCCACTGCCGAGGCAGAAGAAAACTGTGCGGTGATGGTGGCGGATCAGATACGGGACTATCTAGAGAACGGCAACATTACCAATGCGGTTAATTTTCCTGAGGTCGTCATGCCGCGTGTCCAGGGTTATCGGTTAGGGGTTGCGAACGCGAACGTCCCGAATATGGTCGCGCAGATATCAACGGCCCTGGCACGGGTTGGGCTGAACATCCTGGATATGGTGAATAAATCCCGCGATGATCTGGCCTATACGCTGGTCGATGTGGCGACGGCGATTCCGGATTCCGTGGTAGATGAGATTGCGTCGATCACCGGTGTTTTGGCGGTGCGGATCATCCCTTCTCCGTAAACATTCATGAATGAAGAAACCCAATTAACCGAGATTCGGCTGCGCATTGATGCGCTGGATGAGCAGATCCAGGCGTTGGTCAGCGATCGGGCGGCCTGTGCGCAAGAGGTGGCGCGGATTAAACGCGCAGCGGGAACCGTGGTTGATTTTTACCGTCCCGAGCGTGAGGCGGAGATCCTTCGCCGCGTAATGGCACGGAACACCGGCCCGCTCTCTGCAGAAGAGATGATGCGCCTCTTCCGAGAGATTATGTCGGCGTGTTTGGCGGTGCAATACCCAAAGAAGATTGCCTTTCTGGGGCCGGCGGGCACCTTCACCCAGGCTGCGGCATTGAAGCATTTCGGTCATTCGGTGCTTACCCTGCCGCTCGGGACAATCGACGAGGTCTTCCGCGAGGTGGAGTCTGGCGCCGCCCATTTTGGGGTGGTGCCGGTCGAGAACTCCACCGAAGGGGTCATTACCCATACCCAGGATATGTTCATGCGCTCTCCGCTCACGATCTGCGGCGAGGTGCAGGTACGCATCCATGATCACCTGATTGGCGCGATGACCGACCTCAAGGAGGTTCAGCGGGTCTATACGCACCAACAGACCTTGGCGCAGTGTCGCGGCTGGCTCGATCGAAATCTGCCTTTTGCTGAGCGTCTTGCGGTGAGCAGTAATACCGAGGGCGTGCGTCGCGCCCAATCCGAGGCGGGTGCGGCAGGCATTGCCTCAGAGGCCGCCGCCGAGATCTATGGCCTGCGGGTCATTGCTGAAAATATTGAGGATGAGCCGGACAATACCACCCGCTTTTTGGTCATTGGGAATCACCAAAGTGCTGTCAGCGGTGATGACAAGACCTCGCTCCTGGTTTCGGCGCGTAATCGTACCGGTGCGCTCTATGCGTTGCTGGCACCTTTTGCCCACCATGGGGTCAGCATGACGCGCATTGAGTCGCGACCGTCGCGCCAGGGGGTATGGGAGTATGTCTTTTTCATCGACATTGAGGGACATCAGCGCGATGAGGCGGTTGCCTTGGCGCTGGCCGAGGTTGACAAGGAGGCGAATTTCTTAAAGGTGCTTGGCTCGTATCCACGGGCAATACTCTAATCCCCCTCAACCAGAATAGAAAGCTACTTCCCTTATGTCGCATCCCAAGTTTCAAGAGCTTGCCGCGCCTGGTGTGCGGGGCCTGGTGCCCTATCAGCCGGGCAAACCCATTGAGGAGCTGGAGCGAGAGTATGGCGTGAGTCATGCCATTAAACTCGCGTCTAACGAAAACCCGCTCGGGCCGTCTCCTCTGGCCTTGGTTGCGGCGCACGAGGCGCTGGCGAGTCTAGCCCGCTACCCAGATGGCGGCGGGTTTGCGCTACGCGACGAGCTTGCCAAGCGCCTTGGCGTGGAGCGAGACGCAATTACACTCGGCAATGGTTCTAACGACGTATTGGAATTGGTGGCGCGTGCCTTTGTAACCCCAGAGGATGAGGTGGTTTTTTCGCAATATGCCTTCGCGGTCTATCCTTTGGTTACTCAGGCCATTGGGGCGCAGGCGGTGGTGACGCCAGCGCGGGATTTTGGCCACGACCTGGCCGCGATGGCGGCTAGCGTGACGCCGCGCACGCGGCTTGTTTTTATCGCCAATCCCAATAACCCGACCGGAACCTGGCTTACCAGCAGTGCTCTAGAAGACTTTGTGGGGAAGATGCCTGCGCACGTCATTGTTGTCATCGATGAGGCCTACTTCGAGTATGTTGCTGAGCCTCATTATCCCAATACGCTGTCCTGGCTCAGTCGTTATCCCAATCTGGTGGTGGCGCGCACCTTCTCTAAGGCCTACGGGTTGGCGGGGCTACGTGTTGGCTTTGCCGTTTCGCACCCTGCGCTTGCGAATCTCCTAAACCGCGTCCGGCAGCCTTTTAACGTGAATAGTATTGCCTTGGCTGCAGCCGTGGCGGCACTCGGCGACGAAGATCACCTTGCCAAGGCGCGTGCGCTGAACCAGGAGGGGATGGCGATACTGACTCGTGGTGTTACGGTGCTTGGGCTTGACTACATCCCGTCGGTTGGGAATTTTGTGGCGGTGGATGTCGGACGAGTGGCTACCCCTCTGTACGAGGCGTTGCTTTACCAAGGGGTGATCGTGCGGCCCTTGGGTAACTATGGGATGCCAAACCACTTGCGCGTAACGATTGGGCTCCCCGAAGAGAATGCGCGTTTTCTTAGCGCCTTGGCGCGAGTGCTGCACATGGGCGCAGCGCCATGATCGTCGAACGGTTGGTGATACTTGGTGTTGGTCTTATTGGTGGGTCGCTCGCACGGGCGGTGCGGGTGGCTGGGGCCTGTCGGCAGGTGATCGGCTGGGGGCGCTCGCCTGGCACGCTCCAACGTGCGCTGGAACTTGGCGTGGTGGATGAGATTGAGCCCAATCTCGCGTCCGCAGTGCGTGGCGCAGATCTGGTCGTGGCCGCGATCCCGCCAGGCGCCATGGAGGGGATGTTTCGGGAGCTGGCAAAACTATTGGGGCCAGAGGTCATCATCACCGATGTTGGCAGTACCAAAGGCTCGGTGGTGGCGGCGGCGCGGGCGGCCTTTGGGGCGTTGCCCCCTGGCTTTGTCCCGGGCCATCCCATCGCCGGGAAGGAAAACAGCGGGGTTGAGGCAGCCGATGCGGATCTATTCCGTTGCAAGCGCGTGATCCTGACCCCCCTCCCCGAAACCAGTCCGGAGGCGGTCGCGAAGGTGCGGGCCCTGTGGGAGTGTTGTGGCGCGGAGGTCTCGGAGATGGGGGTCGAGCACCACGATACGGTGCTGGCCGCGACCAGTCATCTACCGCACCTGTTGGCCTTCACGCTGGTGGATACGCTCGCGAACATGGACGACAACTGGGAGATCTTCCGCTATGCCGCTGGTGGTTTCCGCGATTTTACGCGCATTGCGAGTAGCGATCCGGTCATGTGGCGCGATATCTGTCTTGCGAATCGTGTGGATCTTCTGGCGATGCTCGACCGCTACAATGATGGTTTGCAGCAGGTCGCGACGGCGATTGCGGCGGGGGATGGCGAGTACCTGTATCGCATCTTTGGTCATGCGCGTGCGGCGCGGGAGCATTTTCTGCGACTGGAAAAGGGTTGATGCCGCTTGCTTGGTGTTTTAGTGTGGATTGTTTTCTGTGTTGCTGTAGTCACATAACCATAATAGATGCGGTGAGATCATGCGCAAGGGTACGATTAGTATTAAGCAGATGATGGTTGGTTTGGTGGTCTTGACCTCGTGTCTTATGTTAGGGCTGATGGTTTTGGTGGTGAATATGTCGCATGGCGTTACGAGTAACCTTAAAGCGCTTGCTGGGGTAGAGCAGGCGGCTTTGATGGTGAAGGATATTCGCTACCATACAGTGCAGGTGCAGCAGTTCTTGACTGATGCGTCGCTTACGCACGAACTAGATGGGGTTACCGATTCTCGCCACCATGCAGATGCGGCGCAACAAATCTTCCGTCAATTAGAAGAGATCAACCCGACCGAGAAGGAGCGTATCCAAAAGATCGCTCACGATCTAGGCGAGATGCGGCGTACTGGTGAGGAGATGGTTGACGCCTACTTAAAGCAAGGTGTTGATGCGGGTAATCAGTTGATGAAGCAACACGTCACTGGTTTCGATGATCGCTCACTCCAAGTCCAAGGCGAGGTGGATCGTCTTGTTCAGGATCTAGAGAGTAGCGCCAGTCGGCGTGGTAGTGATCTTGCGATGGGTGGGGCCGCACTGGTTAC
>CAIRSR010000117.1 GCA_903881315.1 uncultured Thiotrichales bacterium
CACCGTACTCAATGAGGCGCGCTGCATCCCCAATACTGTGCGTGCCCGTAGCACAGGCACTCACGATAGACAGGTTGGGGCCCTTGAAGCCATACATAATAGAAAGGTTGCCCGCCGCCATGTTGATGATGGAACTCGGGACAAAGAAGGGGGAGACGCGCCGTGGCCCAGCCTTGACCACAGCGTCACGCGCGAGCTCAATACCCGGCAAGCCACCCATACCCGAACCGATGGCCACACCAATCCGCTCCGCATTACTCTCGGTGACTACGATCCCCGCATCCTCAATGGCCTCCTTGCCGGCAGCAATTGCATAGTGAACAAAGGCATCCATCTTCTTCACTTCTTTCGCCGGAAGGTACAAAGCGGCATCAAACCCCTTCACGGTCGCAGCAATGCGCGTGGGGTAGCCGGTCGCGTCAAACGACGTAATCTGCCCGACACCACTACGCCCCGCCACAATCCCTTCCCAGGTTTCTCGGACTGACAACCCCAAGGGAGACACCATGCCAAGACCCGTGACCACAACTCGTCGTTTACCCACCTCTCGCGCTCCTCAATCGTCGCCGCGAACGAAACAGAAGAGAACCGCTCTCACGCTAACCGCGTGGCAGCCCAGCCCACCGATACCTTCAACCCTTCACAACCACTAATTCTTGTGCTTTTTGATGTAGTCAATCGCCTCTTGGACAGTCGTGATCTTTTCGGCGGCTTCATCAGGGATCTCAATCTCGAACTCCTCCTCGAGTGCCATGACCAACTCCACAGTGTCGAGGGAGTCGGCGCCCAGATCGTCGACAAACGAAGCCTCCAGGGTTACCTGCTCTTCCTTAACCCCCAATTGCTCGACGACGATCTTCTTGACGCGATCTTCAACGGTACTCATGACGGACAAATCCTCCAGCGTTGGTTTAGGCGGTTTTCCGCCAGTTTAGATAAAAACCGTTCCAGACACAAAGATACTCTAGCTTCACAATCACCATCAGGCCATATACATACCGCCATTCACATGTAGCGTATCGCCCGTGATATAACCCGCCTCTTCCGAGGCAAGAAACGCTACCGCCTCTGCTACCTCTTGGGGCTGCCCCAATCGCTGCAGTGGAATCTGGGCAAGCAGCGCATTACGACCCACATCGGGTAAGGCACGGGTCATGTCGGTATCAATAAACCCCGGTGCCACTACATTTACGGTAATACCCCGAGAACCCACTTCCCGTGCAAGCGACTTCGAAAACCCAATCATCCCCGCCTTTGCTGCGGCGTAGTTCGCCTGCCCAGCGTTGCCGACCACGCCAACAACGGAAGAGATGTTAATGATGCGTCCCCAGCGGGCCTTCATCATACCCCTTAGGACGGATTGTGACAGCCGAAAAACGGAGGTGAGATTGGTCTGCATGATCGCATCCCACTCCTGCTCCTTCATCCGCAACAGCAGATTGTCCCGGGTAATCCCCGCATTGTTGACGAGGATGGTAACACTGCCATAGGTCTGCTCAATAGCCGCGAGACAGTCGCGCACCGAGGCTGGATCAGTTACCTCTAGCACTCTACCCTCACCGCGTATCTTGGCTTCTTCGAGTGCGGTCGAGATTGCTGCAGCACCAGCCGGAGAGGTGGCGGTACCAATCACAATCGCCTTCCTCTGTCCTAGCGCCGCCGCGATAGCCGCACCAATCCCACGACTCGCCCCCGTCACTAACGCAACCCGACCTTCCAGCGACATCACGTAACCTCTTGTTAGAGAGATATTTAATCAATTTTCGCACGACACCCGCAACATACCCACCTACGCCAACAACGCAAGCGCCTGGCGCAACCCATCCGGGTCGAATACGGGGCGGGTCTCCAGCCCCTTGGCAATACGTTTGTTCAGGCCGTTTAGAACCTTCCCAGGCCCGAGTTCCATGACTGTCTGTACCCCGCGCCCCATCTGGGCGCGCACACACTCCACCCACCGCACCGGACAGAACAACTGACGCACCAGCGCATCACGGATTGCCGGGACATCAAGGGCCTCAGCCACGTCCACATTGTTAATCACCGGAATCTGCGGCATCAAAAAGGGCACTGCCGCTAGCCTCTCCCGCAGTCGCTCCGCCGCATCAGCCATCAAGGCACAGTGCGAAGGGATGCTGACCGGCAACACCACGGTGCGCGCCTTCAAGCCCTTGGCTGCCTCTACTGCACGAAGAACCGCCGCACGATGCCCGGCAACCACCACCTGACCTGGCGCATTAAAATTGGCGGCCATCACCACCTCGCCCTCGGCAGCCGCGTTACACACCAGAACCGCCTGTTCCTCATCAAGCCCGAGCAGTGCCGCCATCGCACCCTCGCCTTCTGAGACCGCCTCCTGCATGTAACGACCACGATCCGCCACCAAGGTCACGGCGGTTGCAAAGTCCAGCGCACCCGCGCACACCAGCGCAGTGTACTCGCCCAAACTGTGACCAGCCATCACTGCGGGCAGCGCACCACGGCTTTCGCGCCATACACGCCACACAGCAACCCCAGCAGCGAGCATCGCCGGCTGGGTATGCTGTGTACGATTAAGGGCGTCTTCCGGCCCATCCTGCACCAGTCGCCACAGGTCATAACCCAGGGCCGCCGACGCCTCGGCGAAGGTCTCTTGCACTTGCGGGAAGGCCCCGGCCAGTTCCGCCAACATGCCTACCGATTGTGAACCTTGCCCGGGAAACACAACTCCAAACCGCTCATGTGAAACATCATGTGTACTGTCCACAGGAACCCTAGAACCCCGCGCTATTGACCAATAGTAACCGCAACCCAGTAATGCGCCGTTATGATAGGGACGCCTACTTACTTGGAACTCTTACTTAGAACCTACTCCCTAGAACCGCACCAATGCGGATCCCCAAGTAAAACCACCACCAAACGCCTCAAGTAACACCACATCACCGCGCTGAATCCGCCCATCGCGCACGGCTACATCCAGCGCCAGCGGCACAGAGGCAGCCGAGGTATTGCCGTGATACGCAACCGTCACCACAACGCGATCCAGCCCCAGGTGGAGCTTCTTCGCCGTGGCCTCAATGATCCGGATATTGGCCTGGTGCGGCACCAACCAGTCAACCTCACCACGCTGCATCCCGTTGGCGGCAAGCGTTTCATCGACTATCGCCCCGAGCATCCGCACCGCATGACGAAAGACCTCGGCACCCTGCATCGTCATAAAACCGCTGACTTCGCGCAGACGATCATAGCCCTGCCCTATTCCCCAGGGAACCGTCAACAGTTCCTTATAGCGTCCATCCGCATGGATATGGGTAGAGAGGATGCCGGGCTCCGTTACCGCCTCTAGCACCACTGCACCAGCCCCATCGCCAAACAAGACACAGGTGGTACGATCATTCCAATCTAGGATACGAGAATAGGTCTCAGCGCCCACTACCAAGGCGTAGCGCACACCACCCGTACGGATGAAGCGATCCGCTATCGCCAGCGCATACATAAAACCGGTACAAACCGCCTGCACATCAAAAGCGGGGCAACCATGAACCCCAAGCCTCTCCTGGAGCAGACAGGCAGTAGAAGGATAGACCCGATCGGGTGTCGTGGTCGCGACGATAATCAAATCTATGTCAGCAGCCGCAACCGAGGCCATCTCTAGGGCTGCCTGGGCGGCAGCGGTTGCTAGATCACAGGTGGTCTGACCTGGCGCAACAATGCGTCGCTCACGGATACCGGTACGCTCACGGATCCAATCATCCGTGGTACTGACCATCTCTTCTAGTTCAGCGTTCGTCAAAACCCGATCGGGTAGATAACCGCCAGTGCCAGCGATGCGAGATCGCATCATGTCTCGCTCCGTTGCTGCAACAACATCCCCAGGTGCTCGACGATGCGCGTTGGCAACGCCTGGCGAACCTCCTGGATGGTAGCACGGATGGCCTGGGCAAACGCAAAGACATCAGCCGCACCATGGCTCTTGACCACAATACCCCGCAACCCAAGCAGCGTCGCGCCGTTATAACGACGCGGATCCACGCTCGCACGAAAGGCCTGCAACACTGGCTGCGCCACAAACCCGGCCAAGCGGGTCAGGGGGGTGCGCATGAATTCTTTCTTCATGTAGTGGGTAATCATCTGAGCCACCCCTTCGCTGGTCTTCAGCGCGATATTACCCACGAACCCATCACACACCACCACATCAGCGGTGCCAAGATAGATATCATTACCCTCAACGAACCCAATATAGTTTAAGTCGCTCGCTGCAAGCAACCGCGCCGCCTCCTTGACCTGTTCGTTGCCCTTCATCTCTTCCTCGCCGATGTTCAGTAACCCCACCGTAGGACTGGGATTACCATCCACAGCAGCGGCCAACACCGCACCCATCACGGCAAACTGGAACAGGTGCTCGGGGAGACAACCCACATTCGCCCCCAGATCGAGCATGTGCGCGTGGCCACGGATCGTAGGCAGTGCCGCAGCGATCGCAGGTCGGTCTATCCCGGGCAGAGTCTTTAGGACATAACGGGCGGTCGCCATCAGTGCCCCAGTATTTCCGGCACTCACACAGGCGTCCGCCACCCCCTCTTTCACCAGGTTGATGGCCACCCGCATAGAAGAATCCTTCTTGTTGCGAAGGGCGGCTGAGGGCAGATCATCCATCTCGACGCGCTGCGAGGCATGATGCACCACAAGCCGCTCGCTCGGCTCCACCCCGTGTCGGCGCAACTCAGTAACCACCGCATCTTCTTGTCCCACCAAGATCAACGTGAGGTCTAGCGCTTGCGCCATCACCTCCAGGGCGGACTCGATCACGACAGGAAGGCCACGGTCTCCTCCCATGGCATCCAGGGCAATGGTAATGGCCTGGCCTTTATTCATCCTTCTTGGCGACGCTCAACACTTTACGTCCGCGATAATAACCATCCCGGCTCACATGATGACGACGATGGGTCTCACCACTCTCGGGCTCGGTGGACAACGGCGGCCCCACGAGGAAGTCATGAGAGCGATGCATGCCCCGCTTGGAGGGGGATTTACGATTCTGAGGTACAGCCATGAAGCAACTCCTGATGGTTCGAGACCAGACTATATTATGAAAGACAACGAACGCAATGACGAACGATACCCGCAATTTCAACCGAAAGGCAACTAGAAGTCTTCACAATTATCCTTCTTGTACTCTACTTGTACTCTAGTGGCGTCATCCAGCTAGGACGTCTTCAGGACAGCGAAGGGATTACGCTGCCCCGCAAGCGTACAGCACTCCCCCTGCCCGTACTGCTCTAGCACCTCACGCGCTGGACATTCGTCAAGAGGGTGCGTAGCAACCACCGGCAAAGCAAGGAGTAGCTCATCCTCCACCATCTCCCGCACCGATACAACACCCTCCGCCACCAGCGGTTCCAGTTCGTCTGGGAGTTGGCTCGCCGCAGCCAAGTCCGCCACCACCCCCAAGAGCACGTCTCGCTCTATGGGAAACCAAAAAGGCATCAAGCACCGCTGACAAAGGAGACTCACCCGTGCGGAAACCTGCCCACTAACCACGCGCCGCCCCTCAGGGCTCGTCGCGAAACACAAGCGGAATTCCGCCTCCCCATCCGCTTGATGCAGCGACGCAGCAAGACGATCAAGCCCGACAAGGGGATAGCTGCCGCTGATCTCTTGCCCTTGGTTGGCAGACCGCACTGGATCGATGAATTCTGGCCATGGCTTCGACATAAGCTGCGGAGTGTAATAGTCTTTGCCAATCAGTGTCAAGACAACGCCCGCGCCTACTCGCTTGGTATCACCGTCACCAAGTTCCCCGTCACAGCCATGGATTTTACTGTACCCAATAAGGATTGAGGGATATAATTTACCGTACAATACAGAACCAACTTAGGAACTTGCGAACCCGCTCACACACCAAGCCAACAATCCACCAAACTTCCCACGCGCCTTCCACTGCGCGACGCGATCATCCATCCCCCAATTGACAATGAGTCTGCGGTCATGAAAAACATCTCCCTACGTCTCATTGCTACCCTCTGGCTGGCGCTGCTCCTTGCCTCCTGCACCGATAATTCGGTGAATGATCTCCGCGCCAAGGCGGAGCTTGGGGATGCAAAGGCGCAATTTGCGCTTGGGCAACGGTATGACAATGGCCTAGAGATACCACAAGATTTCTCAGAAGCGGCAAAATGGTATCGTAAGGCGGCTGATGCGGGTCATGTAATGAGACAATATCACCTAGGTGTTTGCTATCCTGAGGGAAAAGGCGTGAAACAGGATTTTAATGAGGCGATGACCTGGATCCGTAAAGCCGCCGAACAGGGTGTTGGCGAGGCGCAATACAACCTAGGCTGGATGTGCAGCAACGGCGAGGGCACCCAGCGGGATGACACAGAGGCCGCCAAGTGGTACCTCAAAGCCGCAGAACGGAACCACGCTAACGCTGAGGCCGTTCTCGGCGAGATATACTACAAAGGCAAAGGCGTGAAGCAGGATCTTGAGACCGCTTACATGTGGTGGTCGATTGTTGCCGCCAAGGGTGTCGTCGTAAGAAGGCTTGCGCAACTTGAAAAGATCATGACGCCTGAGCAAGTTCTTGCGGCCAAGAAGCGCGCCGCAGAATGGCTCCCGACAGAACAGTGATGCTGAACCTCTCGCCGCCTTATCGCAATGGCGCAGCAACTACCGCGCAGAACCCACAGAACTCTATGAAGGCACATTCCCATCACCTTTCGGTATACTGTAGGACAGTTACGCAACGAGACTGCGCACGCCCTGGCTAGCCACTGTTGTGCTGCGCCACCATCCAGTTACAATGACTGGTACGTGGCCGTTGTGTTCGTTCCGAGAGAGTCCTGCATGACCTTACCTATAAAGAAGATACTCATTGCTAACCGTGGTGAGGTTGCGGTGCGTATCGCCCGCGCCTGTGCCGAGATGGGCATCACGTCGGTTGCCATTTACACCGACGCCGACCGCCATGCTTTGCATGTTAAAAAGGCCGATGAGGCCCACAACATCGGCCCCGACCCGGTAGCAGGCTATCTCAATGCCCAAAAGATTGTCGAACTCGCCGATCTGACGAATTGTGATGCGGTACACCCGGGCTACGGCTTTCTCTCGGAAAATCCGCTCCTCGCCAAGACCTGTGCCTGTCGCGGGATTCGCTTCATCGGGCCCACCCCCGAGGTCATCCAGCGCATGGGCGACAAAACCGCCGCACGACAAGCCATGGCAGCGGCTGGAATACCCATCATTCCTGGTACACCGCACAATCTCAGAAACCTAGACGAAGCCCTCGCCAAGGCAGAAGAGTTTGGTTACCCGGTCATGCTCAAGGCCACGTCAGGCGGCGGTGGACGAGGCATTCGCCGTTGCAACACCGAGACTGAGCTACGCAACAGCTACCAGCGCGTGCTCTCCGAGGCGACCAAGGCCTTCGGTAGCGCCGATGTCTTTATGGAGAAGTGCGTGGTTCATCCCCGCCACATCGAGGTGCAGATACTTGCTGACCACTACGGCAACGTCATCCACCTCTTCGAGCGGGATTGCTCGATCCAACGTCGTCACCAAAAGCTGATTGAGATTGCCCCCTCGCCCCAGCTCACCACCGCTGAGCGACAATACCTCGGCGATCTCGCGGTGCGTGCCGCACACGCCGTCGGTTACACCAACGCAGGCACCATTGAATTTCTCATGGACGATGAGAATAATTTTTACTTCATGGAGATGAATACCAGACTCCAGGTCGAGCACACCATCACCGAGACCATCACCGGTATCGACATCGTCCAGGAACAGATCCGCATCGCAGCCGGTCGCCCCCTCCGCTATCGCCAAGACGATGTAGCCTTTCGCGGCTATGCCATGCAGTTTCGTATTAACGTGGAAGACCCGGCCAATGACTTCTTGCCAAGCTTCGGGCGCATTACCCGCTACCTCGCACCCGGCGGCCCCGGGGTACGAACGGATGCCGCTATTTATACGGGTTACGAGATCCCCCCCTACTACGACTCGCTGGCCGTCAAACTAACGGTGTGGGCCTTGTCATGGCCCGACGTGCTGGCCCGAGGACGTCGGGCGCTCGTTGACATGGGGGTAGACGGGGTAAAAACCACCTTACCCTACTACCACGAGATCCTCAAAAATGAGGACTTCCAGAGTGGGCATTTTAATACCGGCTTCGTGGAAAGCCACCCAGAACTGGTACGCTATACAATGCGACGCAACCCGGCAAACGCTGCAACCGCCATTGCTGCCGCCATTGTCGCCCACCTCGGGCTATGACCACGACAAAGATGACGGTAAGAATAACTCTTTGCTAGCACCCCCTAATCGTCGTCCCAGACAGGGACGAGTGAGGATTTATTAAAGGTTTCCTATGCCCCGTGTCCTGATTACCGATACCACCCTTCGCGACGCGCATCAGTCGAAGATTGCGACGCGCATGCGCACCGAGGATATGCTCCCCATCTGCCCAAAGCTCGACCAGGTCGGGTTTTGGTCACTAGAGGTGTGGGGTGGCGCGACATTCGACGCCTGCTTACGCTTCCTCAAAGAAGACCCTTGGGAGAGGCTGCGTAAGTTACGCAAAGCGCTCCCCAATACCCGCCTCCAGATGTTGCTGCGTGGTCAAAATCTGCTTGGCTACCGCCACTACTCTGATGATGTGGTGCGTGCCTTCGTCAGTCGCGCCGCCAACAACGGCATGGATATCTTCCGCATCTTTGATGCCCTGAACGACACCCGCAACCTCCGTGTATCGATAGAGGCAGTAAAAGCCACCGGTCGACACGCCCAAGGTGCCATCTCGTATACCACGAGCCCGGTACATACGGTGGCAGGCTTCGTCGCAATGGCCAAAGAACTCGAGGATATGGGCTGCGACTCGATCTGCATCAAGGACATGGCCGGTCTACTCACGCCAGAGGTCACCTGTAAACTGGTTCCGGCGCTAACCGCCGCCGTTCGGCTACCGATCGCGCTACACTCCCACGCAACCTCTGGCCTCTCCGCCATCTGCCAATTCTTGGCCGCAGAACGCGGTTGCTACCATGTCGATACCGCCATCTCGGCGCTCAGCGACGGAGCAGCCCACCCAGCCACCGAGAGCATCGTCGCCGCCTTCCGCAATACGGCCTGGGATACTGGATTAGATCTAGCACTCCTCCAAGAGATTGGGTTCTACTTCTATTCCATTCGCAAGAAATACCACCAGTTCGAAAGCGAATTTACTGGTCTTGACACGCGGGTGCAGGTCACCCAGGTGCCTGGGGGGATGATCTCGAATCTTTCTAACCAGCTTCGTGAACAGGGCGCCCTAGACCGGATCAACGAGGTGCTCGCCGAGATCCCACGGGTACGTCAAGACCTCGGCTACCCACCCCTCGTAACCCCAACCTCCCAGATCGTCGGGACGCAGGCGCTCTTCAACGTCCTGACCGGAGCGCGCTACAAGAGCATCACCAATGAGGTTAAGCTCTATCTGCAGGGTAAATATGGCCGAGCACCAGGCACGGTCAACCCCGAGGTATGCCAACAGGCCATCGGCAACGAGCCTGTCATTGAATGTCGCCCAGCCGATCTCTTAAGTCCAGAGATGGATAATCTCCGCGCCCAGATCGAAGACACCGCCAAGAGCGAAGAAGACGTTCTGTCCTACGCGATGTTTCCCGACGTTGGCCGTAAGTTCCTGGAGGAGCGCAACACCGATACGCTAAAACCAGAACCCCTTGAGCCCCTTGCGCGTTGGAACAGTCCTAGCCCGGCACAACCACCTTCCGATGCGCCTGTGGATTTCCGCGTTACCTTTCACGGGGAGAGTTATCACATTAAGGTTACCGGCACGGGTCACAAGGCAAAAAGCCAACGTCCTTTTTACGTCACCCTCGACGGGATGCCGGAAGAGGTCTTGGTCGAGACGATTGAGGAGATTGCACCAAACGGCGGTAATGCCGCTCGCACCAGCAACAAAAGCAAACGACCAAAAGCGTTCATGCCTGGCCATGTGACAACCTCTATGCCCGGCACAATCATCGAGATCTTGGTAAAGGTCGGCCAAGAGGTAAAGGCCGGCACCCCCCTCCTCGTCGCCGAGGCAATGAAAATGGAAACCGAGATCAACTCCCACATTAGTGGTAAAGTCATCGCTATTCATGTGGCCAAGGGAGACAGCGTGGTGCCTGATGACGCGCTGATCGAGATTGGTTAAGGGTTAGTACCGCAGCCTATACCGATCACAATCCTCCGTCATTCATAGATATACGGGGCTTGCTTGCCTGTTTACGCTGCCCCTTACGTTACTTTCCCTGATTGCAATAATTCCCGAGGGATGAGACGCTTGCCCCTAGTCTCGTTTCCTTCGGGACTAGAGCCACCACTCACGATAACCGGGGGAAGTATCATGGATCTCAATGCTGCGATCAAAGCCCATGGGGATTGGAAACTGAAACTGCGTGGCGCAATCCAGAGCAAGGAAAAGCTTGATGCCGCGACAATCTCCGTGGACAACCAATGTCCGCTGGGCAAGTGGCTACATAGCGAGGCCAAGGATAAATATGGAAAACTAGCCAGTTACAAAAACTGTGTTACTAAGCACGCAGATTTTCACAAGTGTGCTGGCAATGTTGCAAAAACGGTAAACGCAGGCAAATACCCCGAGGCCGAAGCAATGCTTGGCGCAAACTCAGAGTACATGAATGCTTCAACCGCTGTTGCCATCGCAATCGGCGCGCTCAAGAAAGAGGCAGGCATTTAATAGGCGCTGCTTATCCCATTAGGAAGCCTATTATGCTTATAATCAGGGCCTGCAAGGGTGCCTCTTGTGGGCCCTGATTATGCCCATGACCCAATCGTACACCCAGTGAATCATGCCGCAGATCATCCTTGCCTCTACCTCCCCGTATCGTCGCGAATTGCTCGCCCGTTTTGGTCTGCCATTTGAGTGCGTGGCACCGGACGTAGACGAGACGCCTCACCCTGATGAGCCCCCCGAGTCCCTGGTGCGACGACTTGCCGAAAGCAAAGCCCGTTCGGTGGCCGTGCGCTACCCAGACGCCCTGGTGATTGGCTCGGATCAGGTTGCGGTGCTAGGCGATACCATCATCGGCAAGCCCCTCGATCACGCCCGCGCCACCACCCAACTGCGTGCCGTCTCCGGGCGACGGATAACCTTCTTAAACGGCCTGTGCCTTATCAATACCGCAAGCGACCAGGTGCAGATCTCGGTTGTACCCTTCAACGTATTTTTCCGGGTACTCTCCGACGAGATGATCGAGCGCTATCTAATCCGAGAAAAACCCTACAACTGCGCAGGCTCACTCCGTTCAGAGGCGCTTGGCATTGTGCTCTGCGACCGCCTAGAAGGCGATGATCCCAACGCACTCATCGGGTTACCCCTCATCCAGCTCGCCCGCATGCTTGAGGCGGCTGGCGTCGCGATCCTCTAGAAGACACCGACCATGCCGCAAAATGCTAGATTCGCCCTTCTGGTCGCCTGCCTGGTGTTATTTTCAAATGCACAAGCCATTGTAAACGCCTGCCCAATCACACCCCCATTAGAAACATTCCTCTGTAATGCCAACGAGGAGTACCGCAGTCTACAACTCATCGGCGAGATTACCATCCTAACGGGTACATCCATCCCCGCGACAAACGACGCTATTACAGAAGCCGTACAGAATCTTAAACCGTTTCTTAGTAAGGGCAAGAATTCGGTCTTTTTTAACACGAAGGCAGGGGATGCCTTAAATGATTTCTATATTTATTGGATGACCATCATTAACGATTCCCTACCCCGCAGTTACGAAGCTCTGCCAGGCTATCAACAACGCATGGACGAGCGTTTCACCGCCTTACAGGAGAAGGCAAACCGTTTGCGCATCGCTACCGAATGAGCACCTGAGAATCGATGGGTAACCAGCAAACGCACCGCTTACGTATCATTGGTGGCCAATGGAGAAGCCGCCTGCTGTTGCTTCCCGACATCGCCGGGCTGCGTCCGACACCCAACCGCGTACGCGAAACCCTGTTTAATTGGCTGCAAGGTGTCATCACCGGCGCACGTTGCCTAGACCTCTTCGCTGGTAGCGGTGCTTTAGGACTAGAAGCACTCTCGCGGGGCGCTGCTGAAGTGGTCTTCGTCGAACACAATCCGGCAATGGCAACAGCCCTACGTGGGTATCTGACGCAATTAGACGCAAAACAGCGCGGTAGCGTGATTCAAACCGACGCCGCAGGCTATTTGCAAGGCCCCTCCCGCCCCTTCGACCTCGTTTTCCTTGACCCGCCCTTTTCATCGGGGTGGATACCGCGTCTTTGTTTCCCCCTCCAAGAGCGCGGTTGGCTTGCCCCGCACGCACGGGTCTATTTGGAAACAGAGGCTGAATGTACTCTGCAGCCTTTACCACCCGGCTTAGAACTGGTACGCGCCCGTCATGCCGGAAAGGTTGGCTACCATTTAGCACAATACTCGCCCCGACACGAAAGAAACCCAGAGTTTTCCTAGAACACGCGGACAAAGGGTGTAGACTCGTCTCATTGCAGAAATCCTCTGCTGGAGGTGACTCATGTCTAAGCACCAGAAGAACCAAGAAAATAACCAGTCTCCGCTCACCGATATCAAAACGCTACGTGAGCGTGCCCGCAAACACATCGAAAATGGCGCAGTAACCGCGAGCTACCGGGCCGAGCGCGAAACCGTCATCAACCTACTAAACGAGGCGCTGGCGACCGAGATCGTGTGCTTCTTGCGCTATAAACGACATTTCTTTATGGCGTCAGGGATTAACGCCGATGCCGTGGCCCAAGAATTTTTACAACACGCAACCGAAGAACAAACCCACGCCGATCAAATTGCCGCACGCATCGTCCAACTGAAGGGTTCACCCAATTTCAACCCGGATGGCCTAACGACCCGCAGCCACGCCGAATACATTGAGGGGAACTCTTTGGTAGAGATGATCCGCGAGGATCTGGTCGCTGAGCGCATCGCCATCGATAGCTATGGCGAGATGATCCGCTACCTCAGCGACAAGGATCCCACCACGCGGCGTATGCTGGAGGGGATCCTGGCCATGGAAGAGGAACACGCCGACGACCTATCGAGCCTACTTGAGGAACTTTCTTAATCCCCCGAGCAGTATGCCCTGTGGGCCTTGCATCCTCTGGGAAAACCTCTTAACCTTCACTGCTCACTACCGCTCTGGAGTATCGGCAATGCGTGATATCGATCTGGATCGTGCCCGTTTTAACATGGTAAATCAGCAGGTACGGCCTTGGGATGTGCTCGACCACCAAGTGTTGGATGCAATGCAGGATCTGCCACGGGATCGGTTTGTACCACCCACCTATCGAAATCTTGCCTACGCCGGTACCGAGATACCCATCGGCCACGGCCAAGCGATGATGACGCCATCCGTGGAGGGGCGTATGCTCCAGGCCTTGGCGCTGAAATCCTCGGATATGGTGCTGGAGGTGGGTACTGGCAGCGGTTATGTCACCGCCCTCCTCGCTCGTTTTGCCAAACATGTCTACAGCGTAGATCTCTACGAAGATTTCCTGAAACTCGCGAAAGAGCGACTTACCTCTTTATCCATCACCAACGTGACGCTAGAGCAAGGCGATGCCGCAGTCGGGTGGGATAACCATGCACCATACGATGTTATCGTCCTCACCGGCTCGGTGCTAGAGATCCCCGTTTCGTTTACTCGGAGTTTGCGCAAGGGGGGGCGGTTGTTCGCCATCGTCGGTACGCCTCCGATCATGGAGGCGCGGCTCATCACCCGCATTGAGGGAGACGCCTACGGTCGGGAATCACTGTTCGAGACGGTTCTGTCTCCCCTCGTCAGTGCCTCTCCATCACAGCATTTCGTATTTTGATGTCCAACGACAGAACATGCGCCACTTCACACCGCGCCAACTCCAAGAACACCTAGAGACGGCGAAGATTCCTCCCTTTTTACTGGATGTCCGTGAACAATGGGAATACCAGGTCTGTCGCATTGAGGGGGCACAACTCCTCCCAATGCGCCAGATCCCCGGGGCCTACCAGACCCTGGATCGGCACCAAGAGACAGTAGTTATCTGTCACCATGGTGTGCGTAGTTATCAGGTCGCATACTTTTTAGAACACATGGGCTTTACCAATGTTATCAATCTGACCGGAGGCGTGGCTGCCTGGGCGCGGGACGTAAATCCTCTCATGCCCACCTATTGATGCCGTAAGCCTTAAGCCAGTCCCAGCAGAGGGTGCGCAGTGATTCCTGTCTTGCTCGTTATCGGTATGTCGTTGATGCTCCCTGCCCAAAATTCTCGGGCCGAGGATCTATGGGCTGTCTTCCACCTTGCCTTGGAACGTGACCCGCAGTTCGCAGCCGCAGCCGCAGCACGCGATTCCGCCCTGGAATCAGTGCCCCAGGCAAAGGCAGGGTTTTTGCCAACCGTTACCGCCGCGACCGGCCTAAATTTCAACAACCAAAAGGTTGTTTATGGTAACGCTGCGGCGTTGGGCCCGACTGGCTCGGTGTCGGGACAACAGATGAGTTACCCAAGCCACAATTATTCTCTCAATATCACGCAGCCCATCTACCACCGAGAAACGTCGCTCGCACTACGCCAGGCCGACTCGCGGGTGGGTCAAGCCAATGCAGAGTACGGTGCCGCCCGTCAGGATCTGATTGTGCGATCGGCGCAGGGCTATTTCGACGTTCTTGCCGCGCTAGATTCTCTTGACACGGCAAAGGCCGAAAAACTGGCGGTCGGGCGTCAACTCGATCAGAGCAAACAACGCTTCGAAGTAGGCATCATCGCCATTACCGATGTGCATGAGGCCCAAGCGGGCTACGACCTCGCCGTGGCCCAAGAGATCGCTGCCGAGAACCAGGTAGCCAACGCCCGAGAGGCGTTGCGCGCAATCATCGGCGCTGCCCCCAGTGATGCCCTCGCCCCCTTGGGTGACGAGAACCTCCCCTTAGTGAGCACGGAACCTGCCAGCGCAGATCGCTGGGCCGATACTGCGTTAGCGCAGAATCTCACCCTTGAGGCCACACGCGCCCAAGTAGAGACCGCACGCAACCAGGTAGAGATCCAGCGATCCGGACACTACCCGCACATTGATGCCGTTGGTAGCACCAGCCTCCAAAAGCTTAGCGGGGGCAGTGCCGCTGGCTCCACCGAAACCGACAGCACAGTCATCGGCCTACAGATCTCCATCCCACTCTACCAAGGGGGCATCATCAGCTCCCGCATACGTCAATCTGGTGCCGACCTTGCCCGTGCGCAGGATCTATTGGAGCAAGAGCAACGCGCCACAGTGCTCTCGGCGCGGAAGTCTTACCTCGGGGTTATTGCCGGAATCTCCCAGGTCAAAGCACTGAGACAGGCCGTCATCTCCAATCAGAGCGCACTGCAAGCCACTGAGGCCGGTTACCAAGTAGGCACTCGCACCATTGTCGATGTCCTAAACTCCCAGCGCTTACTCTTCGCCGCAGAGCGCGATTACTCCCAGTCCCGTTACAACTACGTGTTAAACACGCTCCGCCTGAAACAAGCCGCTGGCCAGCTCAACGATGCCGATCTTCAGGCGATCAATACCTGGCTTGGCGAAAACAAAGGCAAGGGCGCGGCACCATGACCACAGAGAGTGTGGTTGTGTTCTGTACCTGCCCTAATGTCACTGCCGCACAAAATCTGGCCAATGCGGTGGTTGATCAGGGCTTGGCGGCCTGCGTCAACCTCCTGCCTGGCATTACGTCGGTCTATCGCTGGCAAGGTGCCGTTGAGAGCACCAGTGAATGTTTGTTAGTCATCAAGACCCAAATGGTAGCCTATCCAGCGCTAGAGGCCGCCCTGGCCGCGATGCACCCCTGCCAGGTGCCTGAAATCATCGCCCTGCCCATCCTCTGCGGACTGCCGAGCTACCTGCACTGGATCGCAGAGAACGTCCGCCCCATAGAGACACCAACCCGTTGATCACTCGAATACGTAATCAGGGTAGGCTGCGAGCGCCGAAGTTTACCCCTGCCGAGACTAGGCCATGACCAAGGAACAACGGCTTTTGGTGATATTCGTCCTGGTCGTGATCAGCGGTGGACTTGGGATGTTCACATCTCACTACTTCCCTTGGAACCCATCCGCCCCACCACGCCCATCTTCACTAAATCAGTCATCGGATTTCAGTTTGCTCGATACCTCGGGGCAGATGCGTCACAGCAACGAGTGGCATGGGAAGGTGCTATTACTTAATTTCTGGGCTCCCTGGTGCCCCCCCTGCCGGAAAGAGATACCCGGGTTTATCAGTCTTTACAAAAGCTATCGCGAACAAGGACTCATGATCGTGGGTGTCGCCCTCGACGAACCAGAAGAAGTCCGCCACTTCGTCAGTAACCTCCACATTGACTATCCGAACCTCATCGGAAATGATGCCGGTAGCGATTTGGCCGACCGCTTCGGCAACAATAGCGGTAGCCTGCCCTACACTGTGATCTTCGATCGCGGCGGGAAGCTGGTATATCGTCATCTTGGTGAGCTATCCGTCGCGGATGCCGAAGCGGTCATCCGTCCGCTCCTGACGCAGCATTGAGAACAGGGATAGACAATACTCACCTGATTAGGCACAATTCTCCGCTGACACAAGCAAGCACGGTTCCACCAATCGGGGGAGGGTAGAGGTTGCGTCTGTTGGTCTTGCACGGCCCTAATCTGAATCTACTTGGCACCCGAGAACCCGATAAGTATGGCCGAACCACGCTTGCCGAGATTGATGCGCGGCTTCAGCACATCGCGGGGGGTGCGGGTTGCCACCTAGAGAGCTTTCAAAGCAACGCTGAGCACGCCCTGATAGAGCGGGTTCACGCAGCAGAGAAAGACGGGGTTGACTTTATCATCATCAACCCAGCGGCCTATACCCATACCAGCGTTGCCTTACGTGATGCCTTGCTGGCCGTCTCGATACCATTTATTGAGGTACATCTGTCTAATGTTTACAAACGGGAGCCCTTCCGTCGCCATTCCTACTTTTCTGACATCGCCATTGGGGTCATTAGCGGGTTAGGGGCACAGGGCTATGAGTTGGCGCTTGCTGCAGTTCTGAAGCGTCCCGTCAGCGGCCCGTAACCAATGCCATCATTGGGTTGCGGGTTATTGTATTCTTGCCTATTCGTACGGCACATGATCAAAAATAGGTTCCATGGACATTAGAAAGATCAAAAAACTCATTGAACTAGTTGAAGCGTCTGGTATCGCCGAGATCGAGATCCGCGAAGGTGAAGAATTGATACGCATCAATCGCGGCCCAACCTATGCTGCCCCGCTTCCGATGCTCTCGCCACACGGGTATCCGTCCGCCCCAATGGCGCAAATGGTGCCTGAGCGCGTGGCCACCACCCCCGATGCCCTACCCTCGGGACATGCGGTCACCTCGCCCATGGTGGGCACCTTCTACCGCGCCCCCTCTCCAGGTTCAAACTCTTTCGTAGAGGTGGGTCAGCGTGTTGAGGTCGGTGATACTCTATGTATCATTGAGGCCATGAAAATGCTGAACCAAATCGAATCTGATCAATCGGGGGTAATCAAATCCATCCTCGCGGAGAATGGGCAACCCGTAGAATTCGGTCAGTCTCTTTTTATCATTGGCTAACTCAACCCTCACCCACCGCAACTGCTCCTGACATCGATGATAAAAAAAATCGTCATAGCCAACCGTGGTGAGATCGCGTTACGCATCCTACGCGCCTGCCACGAGATGGGTATCCGTACCGTAGCGGTGCATTCCACAGCCGATCGTGATCTCAAGCATGTGCGTCTAGCGGATGAGACAGTGTGCATTGGCCCCCCGACCGCCTCTGCAAGCTACCTAAACGTGCCAGCGGTGATCAGCGCCGCCGAGGTCACTGATGCGAGCGCCATTCATCCCGGCTACGGATTTCTTTCCGAGAACGCCGATTTCGCCGAGCGGGTCGAACAGAGCGGCTTTATCTTTATTGGGCCACGAGCCAGCAATATCCGCCTCATGGGGGACAAGGTTCAGGCCATCTTGGCCATGAAGCGTGCCGGAGTACCCACAGTACCCGGTTCTGATGGTGCCCTCGACGACAACGAGGAAGAAACCCTTCGTATCGCCCGGGATGTCGGATATCCCCTCATCATCAAGGCCGCTGGTGGTGGTGGTGGGCGTGGGATGCGCGTTGTTCACAACGAGGCAAACCTACTGACCGCCATTTCATTGACCAAGACCGAGGCCGCCAATGCCTTTGGCAACGCCACGGTCTACATGGAGCGCTACCTAGACAACCCGCGCCATATCGAATTCCAGGTGCTTGCTGACACCCACGGCAACGCGATCCATCTTGGTGAACGCGATTGCTCTATGCAACGCCGCCACCAAAAGGTGGTCGAAGAATGCCCGGCCCCGGGGATCACCTGGGAGATGCGTAACCGGCTGGGACAACGCTGCGTTCGCGCCTGCCTCGACATCGGCTACCGTGGGGCAGGTACCTTCGAGTTTTTGTACCAGGACGGCCAGTTCTACTTCATCGAGATGAACACACGGTTTCAGGTGGAACACCCGATCACCGAGATGGTCACTGGTGTAGATATCGTCCGCGAACAGATTCGCATCGCCAACGGCGAGGCCCTCGCCTACCGTCAGGAGGACATCGCGTGGCGCGGTCATGCCATTGAGTGCCGCATCAACGCCGAGGATCCGGAACGGTTCACGCCGTCGCCCGGTACCGTAACGATGTACCACGCGCCCGGTGGGCCCGGGATTCGGGTGGACTCACACCTCTATACCGGCTATCGGGTTCCGCCCTACTACGACTCGTTGATCGGTAAATTGATCGCGCACGGCGAAGATCGGGCCCGTGCGATCGCACGGATGCGCAACGCGCTAGAAGAGGTCGTGGTCGAGGGAATCAAGACCAACGTCCCCCTCCACCAGATCATCCTAGGGGACGCTAATTTTGGGCAGGGAGGCACGAACATCCACTACCTAGAAAAGATGCTTGTGGGTCAGAAATAGCCGGGGGAAACCGCTACCCCACCAACCCCAGCCGCTCACCACGATAACCGCCCGACATGACACGGTTCGTCCAGGTGCGATTTTCTAGGTACCAGCGCACGGTCGAACGCAGTCCGGTTGCGAAGCTCTCCTGTGGCCGCCAACCCAACTCGCGTTCGATCTTGTCTGGATCGATGGCATAGCGCAGATCGTGGCCAGGACGATCGGTAACGTAGGTGATCAGACTTTCGTGCGGACGATGCGGAGAATCGGGCACTAGCTCGTCCAGCAAGGCACAAACCGTACGCACCACCTCGATATTGGTACGCTCGCTACGTCCCCCAAGGTTGTAGGTCTCGCCAAGACGCCCCTGCGCCAAAACGGCCCGCAGACCACGCACATGATCCGCAACATGGAGCCAGTCGCGAATATTCTCACCCTTACCATAGACCGGCAAAGGTTGCCCTGACAGGGCACGAAGTATGATCAGCGGGATCAATTTCTCAGGGAACTGATAGGGCCCATAGTTATTCGAGCAATTGGTCGTCACCGTGGGCAGACCGTAGGTGTGGTACCAGGCTCGCACCAGATGGTCAGAGGCCGCCTTGCTCGCGGAATAGGGTGAACGCGGCTGATAGGGGGTATCCTCCCGGAAAAAACCCTCGGCACCCAAACTCCCGTAGACCTCATCGGTCGAGACATGCACAAAACGAAAGCACCCCTTGGCCTCTGGAGAAAGACCACTCCAGTGATCACGCGCTGCCTCAAGCAGGGAGTAGGTTCCCACCACATTGGTCTGAATGAACGCGGACGGCCCATCAATGGAACGATCCACATGCGACTCAGCCGCCAAGTGCATAACTGCGTCGGGTTGGTGCTTCCTGAATACCTGGGCTACATCGCCAGCGTCGCAGAGATCCACCCGCTCAAAACAATAACGCGGATGGCTTGCTACATCGACTAAAGAATCAAGATTACCGGCATAGGTCAGTTTATCAAGGTTAATGACGACATCATCCGTCCCATGGACAAGCTGCCGCACCAACTCCGAGCCGATAAAGCCCGCCCCTCCGGTTACCAAGATCCGCATCGCTACCTACTCAATACCATGAGGCATACCGCCATCAAACTGCCAGGAAACACTCCGAGACAGAGCAGAGCCAAACCATTAACACTTATCATCGCACCCATGCCAACCGTAGGCACAAGCGGTGTGACATCACGCGCCTTCTCGAAATACATAAACCAGACAACCCGCAGGTAATACCATGCGCCAATGATCGAGAAGAAAACAGCCAAAATAGCCAGCCACACCTGCCCCGCAAAAACAACGGCCCGCAGTACCTCCCACTTCGCCCAGAACCCTATGAAAGGCGGAGCACCTGCCATGGACAGCATAATAATCGCCATCATGGCAGCAAACCACGGACTGCGCTCATTAAGCCCTTTGAAGTCTTCGACGCGCTCCGCCTCGAAGCCAGCCCGCGATAATAAGAGAACCATGCCAAGACTACCCAAAGACATCATACTGTAGGTAATCATGTAAAACAGCGCGGCACTATAACCCTGTGGCTCACTGGCCATCATGCCAAGGAATAGAAAACCAACGTGCGCAATCGCTGAATAACCGAGCATCCGCTTGATGTTGGTCTGTGAGATGGCGACCACGTTACCTACCACCATAGACAACACGGCCAACACCGCGATCATCTGCTGCCACTGACCAACCAGCGGCTCAAGCGCCCCCATCAACAGGCGCATCAGCATGGCAAACGCAGCGAGCTTCGGTGCAGCACTCAAAAACAAGGTCACTGGCGTAGGGGATCCCTGGTAGACATCGGGAAGCCACATATGGAACGGAACTGCCCCAAGCTTGAAGGCCACACCAACCACAACGAACACCGTACCAAAAACCAGGACAAGCTGTTGTTGATCCGCATGACCAGCCACCACCTGATGCACCGCAGCAGAAACCTGAGCCAGATCCAGACTACCAGTGGCCCCGTACAGCATAGACATACCGTAGAGCAACATACCGGTCGCAATCGCACCCATGACAAAGTACTTCATGGCTGCTTCGCTAGCGACAGCGGAATCGCGATCAAAAGCCACCATCGCGTACAGCGGCAAGGAAAGTAATTCTAAACCAAGGAAGATCGTTAAAAAGCTCCCCGCCGAAACCAACACCAACATGCCCAGCATCGAGAACAGCCCAAGAACAAAAAATTCGCCTTTCAGCAAACCGCGCTCTCGCAGATATTCCCGTGAATAGACAAAGGTAACGAAGGTCGCAAGGTAGATAAACACCTTTAACAAATCGCCCAAAGAATCCTTGAGAAAATATCCATTCAGAGCCAATCCGGCATTCTGCCCAAACCCGAGCACCGTCAATACCCCTCCCGCAAGCAACAGCAGTAGGGTAAGCCAATAGGCCAATGTACTCCCACCTTCCCGAGGGGATCGAAAAACATCCACCATGAGGATAGCGCAAGTTCCCACGAGAACCAGAATCTCAGGGCCAGCGGCAGCAATCTTAAGCATCGCAAAGGTCATGTCAGTTCCGTGGAATTACGGGTTAGAGCTTGGAATGGCCGATCTGATTCACAAGGTGATTGACCGACTCACGCATCATGTCCACCAGTGGCGCGGGCCACAAGCCGAGTATCAACACAAGCAAAGCCAACACACCGAGCACAACAAATTCACGATTATTGATATCGGAAAGCGCCGCCACAGTATCATTGCTGACACCCCCGAAGATCACTCGCTTTACCATCCACAGGGTATAGGCCGCGCCCAAGATAAGCGTTGTTGCCGCCAAAAAAGCATACCAAAAACTGGACTGGAAGATGCCCAGGATTACCATGAACTCACCTACAAAACCCGATGTTCCGGGCAACCCGGTGTTGGCCATCGCAAAAAGAACCATCAGTGCGGCAAAGATAGGCATGGTATTCGCCACACCGCCGTAGTCAGCAACCAGACTAGAGCGAACACGGCTGAACAGCACACCGACACACAAGAATAAGGCCCCTGTGATAAAACCATGTGAGACAGTTTGCACCACTGCCCCCTCCATCCCTAATACAGCAGCGCTACGGTCTCCGATGGCAAGAGCAGCGAAGGCAGCAAAGGCACCTAATGTAGCGAATCCCATATGGGCAACGGAAGAGTAAGCAATCAATCGCTTCATGTCCTGCTGCACCATCGCAACAAATCCAATATAGACAACCGCAATCAGCGACAGCGCAATCATCAAGCCACTTAAGTACTGACTACCATCCGGCACGATCGGTAGTAGGAACCGCAGGACGCCGTACAAGCCCACCTTCCCCATCACAGCGGCCATGATCACCGTGCCTCCTGCGGGGGCCTCGCCATAGGCATCTGGTAACCAGGTATGAACCGGCCACATCGGAATCTTCACGGCAAAGGCCAGCGCGAAAGCAATAAAGATCAGGATCTGCGCGGTCATACCAATGTGCGCGGTTGACTGGATCTTGAGGATATTAAAGCTCCCAGTCAGATAGCCCAAATAGATCAGGGCTATCAACATAAACACCGACCCCAAAAAGGTATAGAGAAAAAACTTGATCGTGGCGTAGATACGATGCGGCCCACCCCACACCCCGATGATCAAGAACATCGGGATCAGCATCGCTTCCCAGAATACGTAAAAAAGGATGGCATCCGTGGCGGAAAAGGCACCAATCATCACCCCTTCCATAAACAAAAGGGCCGCCATGTATTGGGAAACTCGATACTGAATACTCTCACTCATTGCTACTACCAGCAGCGTAAAGAGGCTAGCCAGCAAAATGAGTGGCGCAGCAATACCATCCACACCCAGGGAATAACGAATACCAAAACTCGGAATCCAGGATGCGTCCTCGACAAACTGCATCACATAAGTGGCTTTATCAAAATCCATCAACAACAGTAGCGTCAAGATAAATGTCATCCCCGCGACACCAAGGGCCACCTGACGCACCAAAGCCACACGGCTCTCCCCCAGGGCGAGCACACCAGCAGCGCCGAGGATAGGAACCCAAATGATCAAACTCAACAAAGGCAGCGACATACCTGAATCCCTAATGCTCACGCGACCACGAACCAGCCTAGCAAGAAGAGCAGGCCGATGATCATGGCAAAAGCGTAGTGGTAGAGGAAACCCGACTGAATATAGCGGACAACGGAGGAAACCCACGCCACCGCATTCGCCGTACCATTGACGATCACACCATCGATCAAGGAAACGTCAACCGTCCGCCAGAGGAAACGCCCCAACAACGTGCCTCCTCCCACAAAGAAAAACTCGTTAAATCGATCGAACCCATATTTGTCTACGAGGACGTTGTACACCACACCGAATCTTCCAACAATCATATCCGGAATATCGGTGCGAACCATGTAGCACAGATAGGCAACGGCCAGGCCCGCCATCGCAAACCAGAACACGGGCTCAGTTAAAGCACACACCACAGAATCGAAAGGCCCCCGCCAATGCTGCGCGATTTCCCTTAGAACGTCATGATCGGGCAGCACAAAAATGGCATGTCCAAAGAACGTCCCCGGGTGATCCAACAGCATGGGGCCTACCCCAATTACCCCAGCAAGAACCGACGGGATCGCCAAGGCAATCAACGGTATGGTGATAACCAAAGGACTCTCATGCAGGTGCTCGCGGGTATGGTGATCCATGCGCCCCTGGCCATGGAAGACCAAGAAGAACATTCGGAACGAATACAGCGCAGTCACAAACACTCCGATCAGGGTCGCGACGTACGCAATCTTTGCGCCGGGCAAAGCGGAGGCCTCCACCGCAGAGACGATGGTATCCTTCGAGAAAAAGCCCGCAGACCCTGGGAAACCAATGAGAGCAAGCGATCCAATCAACACAGTCCAGTACGTAATCGGCATGTATTTTCTGAGACCACCCATATTGCGAATATCCTGCTCATGGTGCATCGCAATAATCACCGAACCCGCGCCGAGGAACAGTAACGCCTTAAAGAAGGCATGGGTCATCAAGTGAAAAATACCCGCCGAATAGGCAGAGACACCCAGCGCCACAGTCATGTAGCCAAGCTGTGACAAAGTCGAGTAAGCGACAACCCGCTTAATGTCATTTTGGACAAGACCCAGCACCCCCATGAAGAGCGCGGTGGTGGCACCAATCAACAAAACTACCGAGAGGGCTGTCTCTGAATATTCAAACATTGGCGACATCCGCGCCACCATAAAGATACCAGCCGTCACCATCGTCGCAGCATGGATCAAGGCAGAGATGGGGGTAGGGCCTTCCATAGATTCCGGTAACCACACATGTAGTGGCACCTGCGCGGATTTACCCATCGCACCAATGAACAGCAGTATGCAGATGACCGTGATAACCGACCACTCACTTCCCGGCCACACCGTCATCGTTTGACCAACAAGGGATGACGCCTTTTGGAACACTGGCGTGTAATCCACCGTCCCAAAATACTTGTAGACGGCAGCAATCCCAAGTAGGAAACCAAAATCGCCGACTCGATTCACGAGAAATGCTTTAAGGCTCGCGCTATTCGCACTATCGCGCTTAAACCAGAATCCAATCAGAAGATACGAGACCAACCCGACCGCCTCCCAACCAAAGAACAGTTGGAGGAAATTATTAGCCATCACCAGCACCAACATGGAGAAGGTAAAGAGCGCTGTGTAGCTAAAGAACCGAGTGTAGCCAGGATCGTCGTGCATATAACCAATGGTGTAGATATGCACCATTAGCGAGACAAAGGTCACCACCACCAACATGACGGCGGTCAACTCGTCTACCCGAAACCCTACATCGAGATGTAGACCACTGCCGCTCACCAGCCACGAGTAGATGACTCCATCAAAGATCGGGCCACCGTCAATGATGATCTGCTTAAATACGACGAGCGAGAGTAGGAAAGAGACAGCCACCCCGATGTTGGTGGCCCAGTGGGCTCCGCTACGACCGATCTTCCAGCCAAACAGACCGGCGGCCAGGGAGCCAAGTAGAGGAGCTAAAACAATGGTGAGGTAGACGCTCTGCATGTTGACCGGGTCATCCATTGAGTGAATCCAGATCATCGACGTTAATGGTGTTTCGGTTACGGAACATCACCACCAAAATCGCCAGCCCAATTGCGGACTCGGCGGCCGCGACGGTAAGGATAAAAAATACGAACACCTGACCAGCAGTATCCCCCAAGTAGTGGGAGAACGCTACGAAATTCATATTCACCGCAAGCAACATCAACTCAATAGACATGAGTAGAATGATTACATTCTTGCGGTTTAGGAATATCCCTGCAACGCTTATACTAAATAGCAGGGCACCGAGGACTAGGAAATGCGACAGTGAGATCATGGCCGCTTTGTATCTCTCCCGTAAGGGGAAGGAAGGTTAGAACGGGGTCTCATATTTCTCCCCCATAGACATTACGGTAAAGGAATATCCCTCACTGTGGGTACCTGCACAAGACGTACCCGATCCTCGCGGCGTACCGCCACCTGTTGCGCAGGATCCTGTCGTTTTATCCCCTGACGCCGCCGCAATGTTAGCGATATAGCGGCGACAATGGCAACCAACAGAATCACAGAAGCAATCTCGAACGGGTATACATAGGTGGTATACAAAACCGCCCCTAACTCCGCAGTATTATCATAACTCGCTGGGTGAGGCAGAGGTAACGCATGACCACCAAAACTCTGCGAGCCAACTACCATCAGCATCTCCGCCGCCATGACCACCGCAACCAACAACCCTATTGGCAGGTATTTGGTAAAGCCTTCCCGCAAAATCGCGGTATTGGTATCAATCATCATGACAACGAATAGGAAAAGAACCATAACCGCTCCCACATACACCACGACTAGGGTAACGGCAAGGAACTCCGCCTCTAACAACACCCACAACGCGGCACTGGTAAAAAAGACCAGCACCAGCGACAACGCCGCCTGCACCGCATTACGGACAGTGATGACCGCAACAGCAGCCACCATCAGGATAGTCGAGAACACGTAAAAGACGAAAGTTTCCATTTGCTATCTACAAGGTAGTTGGAAAACGACGACCCCAGCATTTCAACAGGGAAAAACTAAAACCTGCCTCAACGCTCGCCCCACAAATCTTTTACCGATAGTGCGCATCGACTGCCCTACTCGCCGCAATCTGTTGCTCATAACGATCACCCATCTCGAGCAATGCGGACTTGGTCATAATGTGCTCACCGAAGCGCTCATACGTATACTCGAACTCAGCGGTCTCCACAATCGAATCTACCGGACAGGACTCCTCACAAAAGCCACAGTAGATACATTTAAATAAATCAATTTCATAACGAGTGGTACGCCGCGTGCCATCATCGCGTGGCTCAGCCTCAATCGTAATGGCAAGCGCCGGGCAAACCGCCTCGCACAATTTGCAGGCAATGCAGCGCTCCTCACCATTCGGGTAGCGACGTAGCGCATGTAACCCACGAAATCGCGGCGACAAGGGTGTACGCGATTCTGGATACTGAACGGTCAACTTACGACCGAACAAATACCTTCCGGTCACAGCCAACCCACCCAGTAGTTCCAGTAGGAACAAACTCTTTAAGTAACGAGCAATCGTATCGTACATGGACGCTGTAACTCAGGTAAATTCACGAATGACAGTGGACAAACCACATCACACTTTCCACCAAGCCCACCCCTCTACCACCATCAACGCGATCAACAGCAGCCACACAATGGTAATCGGTATGAAGACCTTCCAACCCAATCGCATAATCTGATCGTAACGGTAGCGTGGAAAGGTAGCGCGAAACCAAAGATAGAGCAACAGAAAAAACGAAACCTTTAGTAATAACCAAAAAATACTTGGCTCACCGATAACCGGAATCCCCTCGAAAGGAGATAACCAACCGCCAAGAAACAGCAAAGACGCTAACATAGAAACGAGGATCATGTTGGCATATTCAGCCAAGAAAAACACGGCAAAGGCCATCCCTGAATACTCTACATGAAAACCCGCCACAATCTCCGACTCGCCCTCAGTCACATCGAACGGTGCACGATTCGTCTCCGCAACCGCTGAAATAAAATAGATTACCATCAAGGGAAACATCGGCACACAAAACCAATCCAGAATCCCACCCTTTTGGGCGTTGACAATGACCCCAAGATTCAAACTATGCGCACCTATCACTACCCCAACCAAGGCAAAACCCATCGCAATCTCATACGAAACCATCTGCGCCGCTGAACGCATGGCCCCCAGAAGGGCATACTTTGAGTTAGACGCCCAGCCCGCAATGATGATGCTATACACCCCCATCGAACTTATCGCCAGAACGTAGAGCAGACCCACGTTGGTATTGGAAAGCACCAAAGTATCTGAAAAGGGTATGACTGCCCACGCCGCCAACGCCGCATCAATTCCAATTAGCGGTGCGAGCAGGAATAAAAATTTATTAGCCTGCGCGGGAATGGTAATCTCTTTAAACATCAACTTCATCGCATCAGCAATGGGCTGCAACCAGCCACGCGGCCCAGTTCGATTGGGCCCAATGCGTATCTGCATATAACCGATGATCTTGCGCTCAGCATAGGGTAACCACGCAACGGCCGCCAGCAGAGGCAACTCCACCGCCAAAATCTTTATGACGGTCCAGATGACCACGATCAGTTCGGACATCCCCTACGCCCCTTATTGAAGTTCTCTATTTCCAACCATCGCACGAGACAGTTGGATTAAATCAGTAACTAGACAGCGACCCGAGAATCCGCAGACACCGCGACGAGTTCAACCTCCTCAGCAGTGGGCCCCAAAGCGGCAGTCTCGACCGATGCCATTGGTACCAACACACAGCCCTCCGCCACTCGATCGTCCACCAACAGCGGCAAATTCACACTCTCCCCCCCTTGGCGCACAACGACCCGCGCAACACCAGAGAGCCCTATCCGCGCCACCGTCGCCGGATGAACCCGTGCAGCAACCGGAACACGCCCATCCGGAGTGGATTGCAATGCTGATGCGCGTCGCACCAACGCATCCTGCGCATAGGGAGGCACCTCAGAAAGCCGCTCCAGACAACTCGTTCCGGATCCAATCGTCTGCGGAACCGCCCAGGGCACAACATTGCTCGGGGTAATCACGCCAATGGCCTCCCTCGCCTCCGCCAACACTTGATCGGAGGAAAAATAATCGAAGCCGCTAAGAGCCATCAGGTTACCCAACACCCGAAGCACCTTCCAGGCGGGTCGAGCCTCCCCCACCGGCGCTGCTGCGCCCTGGAAACCCTGCCAATGTCCTTCGAGGTTCACAAACGTACCAGAGGTCTCCGCATACGGAGACACCGGCAAAAGCGCGTGCGCGTAGCTCTCTTGGGCAGGGGTAATCCACGAGGAAAGGCTTACCACAAAATCAGCGTTCTGCAACCCCTTCAACGCCAGAGCAGGGTCAGCGCAATCACGTTCAAGCTCAGCGCCCAGAACCAGAAGACCTCGCACCCCTCCGGACACTTGGGTGCGCCAGTCTTGGCCCATCATCACCGGCTTACCGCCAGGCCCACGATGAGGAACACAACCCGCCAACCAGGCACCAACGGTTCCCGCCGCCTCTGGCAGATAACCCACAGTAGCTCCGGTCAGCTCCGCAACTACCCCCACCAACGATCGCAAGACACTAAAACGGGGATGGGATCGTGCGAGATTGCCCATCAATATAATTGCAGAGGCAGCCTGTACCAAGTACTCGGCAGTAACTCGCGCCGCATCACTGACCTCAACACCCTCCCACAGAACCGCAAGACCGGACGACACAGCACGCCCGCTTGCGGCCTGGGCTGCCTTAGCAACCGCCAACAGCTCCCGCTCCCATCGACTCGGAGGGACAACCATCGTCGCATTTGGAGAGTAATTGTAATCACGAGCAACCGCATCTAAGAACATCGCGTGCGATCCCCGCATCACCGCCCTACGGAGACGATGATTAACCAACGGGTGCTCTTTGCGTAGATAGGAACCTACAACAAAAACAGCCCCCTTCTGCTCTAGATCTGGGATAGCACAACCAAGCCAAGGAAAGACCGGATCCTGCGCTTGATCGGAGAAATCGAGCTGGCGCAGGCGATGATCCACGTTAGGACTACCAGCGGTACGCATCAATTTCTGAACAAGATAGCTCTCTTCTAACGTCGCCGTTGGCGCAACCAGAGCACCCAGCGCCGTGGCTCCGTGGGATTTTCGCACCTGATCGAGACCGTTCGCCACGAACTCTAGCGCCGTCGACCAATCCACTTCTCGCCACACACCATTCTCGCGGATACGCGGAGTCGTCAACCGATCGCTACTGTAAAGCCCTTGGTAACTAAAACGATCGCGATCGGAGATCCACATTTCATTGATTGACTCGCATTCCCGGGCAACAACCCGCATTACCCTCCCCCTGCGTACATCCAACCGCAGGTGAGAGCCAAAAGAATCATGAGCACCAATCGCCGCGTGCGGCTGAAACTCCCAGGAACGTCCGGTATACCGCGCCGGTTTAGAAGTCAGCGCACCTACCGGACAGACATCAATAAGGTTACCAGAGAGTTCCGACGATAAGGGATGACCGGTATGGGAGGATATCGCGATCCGCTCACCACGACCGACAGTACTCAGTTCATTGACGCCGGCAATCTCCCGACTGAAGCGCAGACAGCGGGTACACATGATGCACCGCGTCATGTCCGTAGCAACCAGCGGCCCGAAATCAGGGTTCGTTAGCACCCGCTTCCCAAAACCATAGCGAGAAACCGTACCACCAAAACCGATAGACGCCTCTTGCAACGGACACTCACCACCCTGATCACAGATGGGGCAATCGAGAGGATGATTAACGAGTAAAAATTCCATCACCCCGCGCTGGGCATTTAGCGCCTTGGGTGACTTCGTGCGGATCCTCATCCCCTCTGCCACGGGGGTGGCACAGGCGGGTACCGCCTTGGGCATTCTCTCTACATCAACCAAACACATCCGGCAACTAGCAGCGGTCGAGAGTTTCTTGTGATAACAGAACCGAGGGATGACAATCCCGATCCCCTCAGCTGCCTCAATAATGGAGGTTCCACGCTTGACTTGGACATCAATACCATCAATCTGGATGTTTAACATCGCAACCCCATCGCTGCCCAGCGCCAATGTTAGACCATACACTTCTTGTGTTCGATGTGATACTCGAACTCGGCACGGAAGTGCTTGAGAAAACTCGCCACCGGCATCGCCGCAGCATCACCCAAAGCGCAAATGGTACGACCCTCGATCCTGCTACCAACATTGGCCAGCAGTTCCAAATCACCGGGACGACCTTCACCATGTTCAATGCGGTGCAGCAAGCGGGCTAGCCAACCCGTACCCTCACGACACGGAGTACACTGACCACAGGACTCCTCCGCATAAAAATGGGACAGACGCGCCAGCAACTTCACCATACAGGCCGTCTCATCAATAACAATTACCGCACCGGAACCCAACATGGAGCCGACCTTCGTGAGCCCACCATAATCCATGGTAACCCGTCTCATGGTCTCAGCAGGAACCACCGGGACAGACGAGCCACCCGGGATCACTGCCTTAAGCCGATTCCCCTTCCAAACACCACCCGCCATAGCGAGCAATTCCAAGAAAGGGGTTCCCAGCGAGATCTCATAGTTTCCCGGGTTAGCCACATGACCCGATACCGAAAAGACCTTGGTGCCACCACAAATCGGCTCACCGCGCCAGTTAAACCACTGCCCACCATTGCGCACAATGCTTGGGATACACGCGAGTGACTCAGCGTTATTGATCGTGGTCGGCTTACCGTAAAGCCCATACTGCGCGGGAAACGGCGGCTTAAAACGCGGCTGTCCCTTCTTGCCCTCAATCGATTCTAGGAGCGCTGTCTCCTCACCACAGATATAGGCACCAGCACCCAGGTGAGTATAGATCTCGAAGTTTAAACCCGAGCCCAAAATGTTGCGACCGAGTAAACCAGCAGCCCGAGCGTCCGCAAGAGCAGCCTCAAAGCGCTCATAGGGCTCCCAGAACTCACCACGAATGTAGTTATAGCCAACCGTCGCGCCGATGGTATATCCGGCAATAATCATGCCCTCAACCACCGAGTGCGGATTAAAGCGCAGAATATCCCGATCCTTACAGGTACCCGGCTCTCCCTCATCGGAGTTACACACAAGGTACTTCTGATCCTGCACGTTCTGCGGCATAAAGCTCCATTTGATGCCGGTCGGAAACCCCGCACCACCACGCCCACGGAGCTGGCTTTTCTTGAGTTCAGCGATAATCGTCGCCGGGGGTGTCTTTTCCCGCAATATCTTTTCTATCGCCTGGTACCCACCTACCTTGCGATAACTCTCCATCGTCCAAGGCGGATCTAGGTGCAGGGTGCTTAAACAGATGTTGTCGGTGTCAGTACTGCAGTTATCGGACATGACGCTATTCCAGGCTATCGAGGATCCGGTCAATGCGCTCCGGGGTTAAGCGTTCATGATACGTCCGCCCAACCTGCATCGCAGGCGCACCAACACACGCACCGAGGCACTCCACCTCTTTAAGAGTGAACCGTCCATCGGCGGTAGTTTCGCCAGCTTCAATCCCGAGTCGATTGGTAAGATGCGCCATTACCTCATCGGAACCTCGCAACATACAAGAAATATTGGTACAAACGCAGACCTTGTGGCGACCAACAGGGGCTAGATCGTACATGGAATAAAAAGTGGCCACCTCAGAGACCGTAGTCGCCGGCATGGAAAGATACTCAGCCACCGCATCTAAGTGGGCCGCAGACAACCACCCACCATTGTCGTCCTGCGCGATACGCAACGCCGCCATCACCGCCGACTGCTTGTGTTCGGGCGGATACTTGGCCACCCAGAGATCAATCTCCGCACACACCGCCGGTGACAACACCACCTTCCCCGTTACCACCTCTGGACTAGCAACCTCTTCTGGCTTGGAAGTCACCGATCAACCTCCCCGAACACAATATCAATGGTGCCAACGACAGAGACCACGTCCGCCAACATGTGGCCGCGAACCATCTCGTCCATCGCTGCCAAGTGAGGGAAAGTGGCCGTTCTCACCCTAAATCTGTATGGTTTATTCGCGCCATCCGACATAAGGTACACACCAAGCTCCCCCTTCGGATGCTCCACCGCCGCATAAACCTCGCCCTCGGGCACCACGTAACCTTCCGAGAAAAGCTTGAAGTGGTGGATCAGGGATTCCATGTCTCGCTTCATCTCTTCGCGAGACGGAGGTGCCACCTTACGATCACTGACCATCACCGGGCCAGGATTACGCCGCAACCACTCTATGCACTGACGAATGATGCGATTAGATTGCCGTAACTCCTCAATGCGCACCAAATACCGATCGTAGCAGTCGCCGGTCACCCCGACAGGGATATCAAAATCGAGCCTATCGTAGACCTCATAGGGCTGCTTCTTCCGTAGATCCCAGGCAACACCCGATCCGCGTAGCATCGGCCCCGAAAACCCCAACTGCAACGCACGCTCGGGTGTAACCACCCCGATACCCACTGTGCGCTGTTTCCAGATACGGTTATCCGTCAGCAGTGTCTCGTACTCATCAACATTCGCGGGGAACCGCTCGGTAAAATCCCAGAGGAAATCAAGTAACGACCCCTGTCGATTCGCATTCAGCCTATCGACATCCTTCTGATTGCTCCAGCGCGAACTCCTATACTGGGGCATAGTCTCGGGCAAGTCACGATACACCCCACCAGGCCGGAAGTACTGGGTATGCATCCGCGCCCCAGACACCGCCTCATAACAATCGAAAAGATCCTCACGTTCCCTGAAGGTATACAGGAACATGGTCATCGCGCCGAGGTCAAGACCGGACGTGCCAAGGAAAAACAGGTGATTCAACATCCGACTGACCTCGTCGAACATCACCCGAATGTACTGGGCGCGCAACGGCACCTCAATACCCAGCAACCGCTCAACGGCCATGACGTAGGGATGTTCATTCAGCATCATGGATATGTAATCCATGCGCGTCATAAAACCAATGTTCTGGTTGAACGCCCGACTCTCGGCCAACTTTTCTGTGCCGCGATGCAGCAGCCCGATATGTGGATCGGCACGCTGCACAACCTCACCATCCAATTCTAAGATAAGGCGCAGTACACCATGCGCAGCGGGATGTTGAGGCCCCAAATTCAAAGTGTAGTTTCTAATCTCCGCCATGGCAGATTACCGTTGGCCCCCCACACCTTCCCCTTCGTAACGATTGTCCCGACGAATAACTCGGGGTGGATGAGCACGCGGCTCAACTGTAACTGGCTGATAGACGACCCTTCCCCGTTCAGCGTCGTAGCGCATTTCCACAGTTCCGACAACCGGAAAGTCCTTACGGAACGGGTGACCTACAAAACCATAATCGGTCAATATGCGGCGAAGATCCGTGTGACCATCGAAAAGAATGCCGAACAGGTCAAACGTCTCACGCTCATACCAATTGGCAGACTCCCATAGCCCCACCACAGAGTCCATGACGGGCGTTTCGTCATCCAAGAAAACCTTGACACGTACGCGCTCGTTATGGGCAATAGAGAGCATTTGGTACACAACCGCAAATCGCCCCCCCTTCCGACCACCTCCCCCATAGGTTAGGTAGTCAACCCCACACAGATCCATGAGCACATCAAATCGGAGATCCGGCGCGTCCCGCAGTTCCCTGGCCACCCCCAAAAAACGCTCGCGTGACACGACCAGGATGTGCTGACCACAATCCTGAAGGAACTCTACACCGACGCCTTCGAAGTGATTTCTCAGACGCTCCGCCAAGCCCAGTCTATTCATGGCCGGAATCGCTTCCCGTTCTCAAGCTGTGAAAGGAAAACACCACTGACAACCACCCGAACCTACCGGGCAATGGTACTGGTGCGCTTGATCTTCTTCTGCAACTGCAACATCCCGTAGATAAAGGCCTCGGCGGTGGGCGGACACCCGGGGATATAGACATCCACCGGCACTATCCGATCGCAGCCCCTCACTACGGAGTAGGAGTAATGATAATAGCCGCCACCGTTCGCACATGATCCCATGGAAACCACCCAGCGCGGCTCCGCCATCTGGTCATAGACCTTCCGTAAGGCAGGTGCCATCTTATTGGTCAAGGTTCCCGCGACTATCATGACATCCGATTGACGAGGGCTCGGACGAAACACAATCCCGAATCGATCTAGATCGTAGCGCGAAGCACCCGCGTGCATCATCTCTATTGCACAACACGCCAACCCGAACGTAACCGGCCACATCGAACTTGTGCGGGCCCAGTTAATAACTGCATCAGCCGATGTAGTTACAAAACCCTTTTCAAGAATCCCCTCTATTCCCATTCCAGCGATCCCTTCTTCCACTCGTAAATAAACCCAATCACCAGGATCCCAAGAAAGATCAGCATCGCCGCAAAGCCGAAAACGCCAACCTGCTTTAGCGCCACGCCCCAGGGAAACAAGAAGGCAATCTCTAGATCGAAGACAATGAAAAGGATAGCAACGAGATAATAACGTACATCAAACTTCAGACGCGCGTCCTCGAATGCCTCAAACCCGCACTCGTAAGGAGCCGTCTTCTCGCTATTGGGACGACGGGTTCCGAGGACAAACCCCGTAAGGAGCGACATCACCCCCGTACCCAGACCTACCATCAAGAACAGCAAAATGGGAAGGTAGTTTTGCAACATCGCGTACTTCCCTCTGGATTCGTTTCGATCCGCGCCTCACACGGGGGCGCCACACACGTCACCCAACCGACCCAAGCCACTACCCAACGAAATCATAACTGAGTCTAAGCCAATCCCGCAATCCCTGTCAAGCACCCATAAAGACTACTTATAGTCAGCCAGCTACTGCTCTATGACGGACATTGTCGCCGTCGTCACATTCTTCTTTGGGGTGGTCACAGTAACCGTAAGGGTACCGCTCTCCCCATTGATCGGCGTACACTGCGGAACGCTGGTCGAAGACCAGGTATCATTGCTGCGCATACTGATCCAGATATCGCCAAAGGTTGCTGAGCCCACCAAAACAGGGCAACCGTACGCACTCCCTAATGGGTCATTTCCACTCCGACAACCGATGGTGTCAGGCACAGTGTACGTCCACGGACTACTGCTCCCGTAAATGAGCCCACCATCCGAGGAAAATGCAACCGTCGTACCCGCTGGCATGGCATTCCCGTGCCTATCCACAACCGTCACTTTCAGCGCGACAGGCGCACCTACCCCCGTAGCATTCACGCAGGGGGGCAAGTCAATAATGGTGCCATTTGAGGCATTTCCATTGATCGTAATGTACGCATCTGAGGTCGAGAACACAATAATCTGACTCGCTCGGACATCAATGGATTTCGTGGGACTACAAATCAACGCACCCTGGGTACACAGTATCCCGCTGTAGAGCCCATCCGCAGCGTCGTACAAACCATTCCCGTTAAAATCGAAATACGGCTCATTCGCATCCCGCGTCCCATTTTCGTTGTAATCCACAAAGGCCTCTGGCATATCGGTTGATACCCCGTTGGCATCAATCATCTCACCAGCACCATCGCAGGTTCCGTTCGCGAGGAAGCCTCCGGCACCGTCCGTAAAGGCTTCCTCGCCAATAGTGCGCGCCAAGACCGTAACCCGACCATTGGTTGGACGAAGGGCCTGGCTCGTCAATGTTGTGGTACAGGTGCCCGTCACCGTCGTGCAAGATGGCAGGATGGAGCCACCCTCACTCGTAAAGTAGACCGCCGTGCCATCCGGGACGGGATTGCGGAAATGATCAGCCAGCATCGCAGTCAGCGTCACCTTTTCCCCATCGTACGCCCAGCCCTCAATGTTGTGGGCCGAGGCAGGGAAAGAAATCTCATCCTGCGATGGGATCCCCGTGGATACAACCAGTTGATCGGACTGTGTAGAGAGAAGCGGCGTCACACCATCCGGCTTGTAGATAATGGCGGTCACTCGCACCGGTGTGCTCACCGTACCCGCAATCACCTCGGTCACCACATTGCCAGTGGTGGGGTCAGACAGCCCGGAAGCGGATCCGAGGGCAAGCCCACCCATCGCCGTATTGAGACTAAACTGAACCGTCTGCCCACCCGCCGGGTTACCCGCACTGTCAACAACACGGAAGGTCACCTTGGCGGTCTCAGAGCGACCATTCCCACCCGTCCCTTTTAAGGTAATCACAGGCGGTGAGGTTGCTGGCGAAGTCACCACCGACACATACTGGATTGAGCCAAGGGAGGGAGCACTAATCGGCAGATTCGCCGTCGATGAACCCCCGTTGTTAAGCGTTGCCGTAATGGTGTCCCCCGGGCTTGCATTATTACAACCATTGTCCAGATAAGAAGCGGTTGCCACCCCATTCACGGTAGCAACGACCGCAGTAAGGGATGCTGCCCCCTTCGCCGCGCAAGCAGAGGCGAAATTAACGGTCATTGGTAGCGTATACGTATTACCGTTGTTCAGCACAGTCACGCTAACGCTCGTCGTACCGTAGGCTGACAATAGCGGCGTCCCAAAGACGATCGGCCCAAGACTAATCGTCGACGTACCCACCGCATAATTCACCGAACCATTCGTGGCAATTCCCGCCACCGTCGTACTGGCAGTAACCGTCGAAGCACCACCCGAGGTGTTCGTGGTGGTGAGCGTCACCTGCGCCATACCGTTTGCATCGGTTAAGGCGGTATTATCCCCTCCGGAGAAGGAAGCAAACGCAGCAACGGTCGAAAAGGTCACAATCGCATTAGCAACCGCAGAACCATTTGCATCCCGCACCGTTGCCTTGACCAAGGCCGGGGTGCTGCTGTCTATGGAGGTCACATTTTTGGTATCAGCGAGGTTCCGGAGCACCAGGGAAATAGTCGGCGTCGTATTAGACGCAGTGCCAGAACCGGATGAAGACGACGCATACACCAAAGCACCGAAGCTCACCCCCGCCGCAGACGTTCCGGTAATGCTCCCTAATTTGTCCAACATCGTATCGTAGCCGGTGCTATCCGCTACCCCGGTCGCCGTAAACTGCCCATACATCATATCGAAGATGGGATTAACGACATTCAATGCCGCAGACAGCGGCGCATTACCCAGATTGGCGAGCTTACTTCGGACGATACCCTGCTTTGCACTGATGGTTCCCGCCGCGAGGGTGGTAAACGAGACGTTGTTATACATACTCGCCGGGTCAGCGCCACCGTTCAGCTCATACATCACCAATGTGGTCACTGTCGTAATATTTACATTCAACGTACCGGTACTCGTCATGTCCATCGCAGCAACGGCTGAATACAGATTTTGCTGACCGGCCTTCACGGCAGCCAGCATAAAAGGAGGGGTCATCCCCGTCACATTGAGACTAAACTTCCCGTTTAGCGCCGTGAGGCCAGTGATAACAGCGCCTTTACTGTCTTTCACCGACACGGTTGCACCGGAGACAGGATTGCCCGAGGCAACGGTTCCGACGAGGGTCTGCGCAAGTGTTGCGCCCGTAGAATACGTGTACGGCGTCAGAATGTTGCTAAAATCCACCCCAGCCGTAGAAACGGAGGTAATATTTCCAAGCTGCTCTAAGACGGTATCGTAACCCGTACCATCGGACGATCCGGTTGCTGCAAATTGACCATACATTAGGTCGAATACCGGATTTACCGCGCTCAACGAACTCACCAAACCGGCAAGCTCATTTCTCACTACCCCTTGCTGTGTGCTTACCGCACTCGCCGTCAGGGTAGCAAACGAGGCATTGTTATACATCGCAGCCGGGTCGGTTCCACTACCGAGCTGGTACATTACAAGCGTCGTAACGGTGGTAAGGTCAACATTCTTTGTGCCAGTCGTCGTCATATCCATCGCCGTCAGAACCGAATACAGATTCTGCTGACCCGCGCTAATGGCGACTAACATAAAGGGAGGCGTCATCCCGGTAACATTGACACTAAAGAACCCGGCACCAGTCGTAGTACCCGTCGCGATATTCCCGTTGATGTCTTTTATGGATATGGTCGCGCCCGACAGCGGAGCGGCAGCCGCCGCAGTTCCAGTAATCGTTTGCGTGGTTGTTGCGACCGTCGTGCTGGTATCGTTTCCCGTTGGGGTGTAATGGGTAACCAAGCCACTCGTGGCGTTAGTAAAACTTATCCCCGTAGGAGAGATGGAGGTGATGCCGCCAAGCTGATCCAACATCGAGTCGTAACCCGTACCATCTGACGCTCCCTTTGCCGTAAATGGCCCGTACATAACATCGAATATCTGATTCATAGCACTTGCTGAACTCGCCAAAGCGGGCAGTTCACCTCTTACGATAGTTTCCTTCCCGCTGACAATGGCGGTCGTCAACGCAGCATAGGACACCTTGTTATACATGGTCGCAGGGTCGGATCCACCATTCAGGTCATACATCACCATCGTGGTAACCGGCGTGATGTTCACATTCTGCGTATTGGTCGTCGTCATCGTCATGGACGGGAGAACCGAGTATAGATTCTGCTGACCAGACTTGGTCGCTACCAACATAAAGGGGGGCGTCATTCCCGTCACGTTGATATTGAAGGTGCCATCGGTGGCCGTTGTCCCGGAAGCGATATTCCGGTTGATGTCTTTGATGAGGACAGTCGCGCCGGACACCGCCCCACCAGAGGCAACCGTACCGGTAATATTCTGCGTCACAGTCGAAACGGTCGTCCCAGTATCGGTTGTGGAAGGGGTGTATTGGGCAGTAACAGCACTCGTGTTGGTAAAACTTACCCCAGTGGGAGACATAGAGGTAATACTGCCAAGCTGATCTAACGTCGAGTCGTAACCCGTACTATCCGATGTCCCGGTTGCCGTAAATGTTCCGTACATAAAATCGAATATATTATTTATGGCGCTTGCCTTACTCGCCAAAGCGGGCAGTTCACTCCGCACAATCCCGGCCTTCGTGGCTACCGCATCCGCCGTCAGGGTAGAAAACGAACCCGTGTTGTACATCGTTGCCGGATCCGCGCCCCCATTCAGGTCGTACATCACCAATGTAGTGACCGGAGTGAGGTTCACATTCTTCGAAGTAGTGCTCGTCATCGTCATGGATGGGAGGATCGAATACAGATTCTGCTGACCTGCCTTGGTTGCAGCCAACATGAAGGGAGGGGTCATCCCCGTCACATCGACACTGAAGGCACCACCAGCGCCAGTGACTCCGCTGACCACTTTATTCTTGGTGTCCTTGATCAGGATGGTCGCACCCGAAACCGGAGCACCGGTAGCAGCGACTCCGGTAATGGTAATCGTCACTGTACCAGAACCAGAACCAGAACCAGAACCGGAGCCAGAACCGGAACCCGAGCCTGTGAACCCCCCACCACCACCGCCCCCACACCCCGCAGGGGCGAAAAAAAAGACGGTCAAAGCAGAAAGCAGCCTAAATATCGCTGAGCAAGAAAGGTTTTGCATAGTAACCCCAGAAACACACGCCAAACTATCTTCGTTTATCCGACGTGGACGCCTTTATGATATTGCGCCTACAGCACACTCCAACCATCGCACTTGCAACGGCACCGCATGAGTACCCATCGTTTATCGCAGCGCACTAGGTGAGCGGTAACAATCCGCTACCTAATAACACGAGCAGCGCCTCTTCAGCAACAACCGTAAGTCCTAAAGCGTGCGCTTTCTCCAATTTGGAGCCTGGATTTTCTCCGATCACCACATAATCGGTCTTGGCCGAAACACTACCGGCCACCTTCGCCCCCATCGCCTGCAAGCGACTCTTCGCTTCGTCTCGCGTCATGGTGGCGAGTGTCCCAGTAATTACAAAGATCTTACCAGCAAGTGGCAACGCCTTCTCGCCCACCACGACCGGCCAGGTTATCCCCGCATCTTGCAGGCGACGAATCACCTCTTGATTATGGGTCTGGCGGAAGAAGGTCGCTACCTCCTCGGCCACCACCGGGCCCACATCCGACACCTGCTGTAGCGCGTCCACGCCCAGGCCCATGAGGGTCACGAGAGAGCCACAGTGGCGCGCCAACGCCAACGCAGTCGCCTCCCCTACCTCCCGAATACCCAGGGCATAGAGAAAGCGCTCGAAGGTAGTACTCTTGCTACGTGTCAGCGCGTCAAGCAGATTCTGCGCTGAGCGCTCCCCCATCCGCTCCAGCCCCATCAATTGCTCAATATCGAGATGATAGAGATCCGCAACGGTATGCACCAATCCTTTTTCCACCAACTGTTCTACGAGCTTTTCCCCCAGCCCATTGATGTCCAGGGCGCGACGCGAGGCAAAATGACACAGCGCCGCAACCCGCTGCGCAGGACAAAAGAGCCCCCCACTACATCGTGCAACGGCCTCCCCCGCGCGTCGCACGGCCTGTGCACCACAAGCCGGACAGTGCAGCGGAAAAACAAAGGGAGGCGCATCCGGGCTGCGCTGTTCAAGGATCACCCCAACCACCTCTGGAATGACATCCCCCGCACGTCGCACCACCACCGTATCCCCTACCCGCACATCCTTGCGGCGAATCTCGTCCTCGTTGTGGAGGGTGGCGTTAGACACCGTCACCCCCCCACAAACACCGGACGCAACCGCGCTACTGGCGTCAAGGCTCCGGTACGCCCGACCCGAACCTCGATCTGTTCCACCAGCGTTTGCTCTTCCTCGGCCCTAAACTTATAGGCAACCGCCCAGCGCGGAGCGCGACTCACAAAGCCAAGACGCTGCTGCAAGCCGAGATCGTCGACCTTAAACACCACGCCATCAATATCATAACCAAGAGCGGTGCGGCGGTCGCACATTGCCTGATAGTACGCAAAACAGCCCGCAGCCCCAACCACCACCCGTCGCTCCGCTGACGCCCTAAACCCCCACGCCGCCAGGTCTTGCATGATCGCGCTGTAGCGCGTCGGCAGAGAGGCACCCTCTTCTACCCTACCCACACCATGACAGGCCATCACCAACGGGCGCGTGGCGGCAACCCCTGGATCGAGCTGGCGCAGACTACCGGCAGCGGCGTTACGCGGATTGACGAAGACCTTTTCGCCCTGCAGACGGGCGCGGTGGTTCAGCGCATCAAAGCCTGCGCGAGGCATATAGACCTCGCCCCGCACCTCCAGAACCGCAGGCCACCCCTCCCCGCGCAGACGGATCGGCACTGTAGCGATGGTGCGCACGTTATGGGTGATGTCCTCGCCGGTATGGCCGTCCCCACGGGTCGCCCCACGGGTAAGCACCCCCCCCTCGTAGAGAAGGCTCACCGCCAACCCATCTAACTTTGGCTCTGCCGCATACTCTATCTCTTGGGTAGTCCCGAGTCGCTCTCTGACGCGCCGATCGAATTCACACAATTCATGCTCAGTAAAGGCATTATCGAGCGACAACATCGGCACCGCATGGGCGACCTGCTCCAACGCTAACAGCGGCGCGGCCCCCACCCGTTGCGTCGGGGAAGTCGGCGTTACTAACTGCGGGTAATCACCCTCTAGGGTTCGCAACTCCGCCATCAGTCGATCGTACTCACTATCCGAGATCCCTGGATTGTCGAGTACGAAATAAAGATAGTTGTGATGATCTATGCGGCTGCGTAATTCGTCAATACGCGCCACAACGGCAGCAGGGATCGGATCCATGGCGGAAGAATCTTTGCTGTGTTGTTACTCCACCGTTACCGATTTGGCCAGGTTTCTTGGCTGATCTACGTTAGTACCTCGGTGCACCGCCGTGTGGTAGGCCAATAACTGTAACGGCACGGTATAGACAATCGGTGCCGTAACCTCACCAACGCTCGGAATACTGATGACGTGCATATCCGCAGCACTTTGCAGATTGGCCTTGTCATCGGCGAACAGATAAAACTGTCCGCCGCGGGCGCGCACCTCTTGGAGATTAGATTTCAGTTTCTCCAGAAGCTCATTATTAGACACTAGCGCCATCACCGGCATATTCGCATCCACCAGGGCAAGCGGGCCGTGTTTTAGTTCTCCCGCCGGATACGCCTCAGCGTGGATATAAGAGATCTCTTTGAGCTTAAGCGCCCCTTCCAGCGCGACCGGATACTGGGTGCCACGCCCCAGATACAACGCATGGTGCTTATCCACAAGTTGCGCTGCCAATGCGCGGATGGTATCGTCCAGCCGCAGCACCTTCTCGATGAGGACGGGCAATGCGAGCAGCTCCGCCACCAATTCGGCCTCTCGGGCCTCGCTAAGACCATTGCGCCGCGCTATTGCGATAACCAATAATAACAACGCAACGAGTTGGCAGGTAAACGCCTTGGTAGACGCCACACCAATCTCAGGGCCCGCACGGGTCATTAAGGCCAACTCGGCCTCGCGGACGATTGAACTCTCGGGGACATTACAAATCGCAAGCGAGTGGGCATAACCAAGACGCTTGGTCTCTTGTAGGGCAGCCAAGGTATCCGCCGTCTCACCGCTTTGCGAGATACACACCACCAGCGTCCCCGGGGATACCGCCGGACGGCGATAGCGAAACTCACTTGCCACCTCTACGCTACAAGGTGTTTTGGCAATTGCCTCGAACCAATAACGAGCCACCAGACCCGCATGGTAGCTCGTGCCACACGCAATAATCTGGATCGCCTTCGTGTCGTTAAGTACCGTACGCGCCGCAGGCCCAAAGGCCTCCTCTAAGATGCGATGGCCACAGATCCGGCCTTCTAGCGTATCCGCAATCGCCACGGACTGCTCGTGGATCTCCTTCTGCATATAATGACGGAAGTCACCAAGGTCAATCGCCCCGGCACGCAATTCGCTCTTCTTGATTAGGCGCTCCACCCTTTGGCCCGCAAAATCGTAGAGGGTTATTCCTTGCGCAGAAATATCCGCAACGTCTCCGTCCTCGAGAAAGATGAAGTGCTGGGTCACCGCAAGCAGCGCGGTTACATCAGAGGCAATAAATTGCTCGTTGCTACCAACACCAATGACCAATGGACTACCCAAGCGAGCCGCCACCAAGCGCCCAGGATCGGTCGTAGACACGACACCGAGCGCATAAGCACCCGCCAATTCGCTAATCGCCACACGTACCGCCGCTTGGAGATCCGGCTGATGAAGACGATGGTAATGGACAAGATGGGCCACAACCTCGGTGTCGGTCTCGGAGGTAAACTCGTAACCAAGGTTTTCGAGGCGCTCCCGCAAGACCTCGTGGTTTTCGATGATGCCATTGTGTACCACCGCCACGGTATCGCGCGAGGTGTGGGGGTGGGCATTACAATCAGCGGGACGGCCATGGGTAGCCCAACGGGTGTGAGCAATACCAAGCCCCCCGCGCAAGGGGCTGCATTCAAGAAACCGCTCTAAGTCGATTACCTTACCGGTTACGCGAGCCCGCTCCAATTGACCACTCTCATCTTGGATAGCCACACCCGCTGAATCGTAACCTCGGTATTCCAGTCGCTTCAAACCCTCAAGGAGAATCGCCACAACATCACGTCCGGCAACAGCGCCAACAATTCCACACATTACGAAAATCCCTCCTCAGTAAACTTGCAGACTCTCTCGTCTCCCGAGAGGAATGATGTACTAAGCGGTCGAGGCTTTCTTGGTGGGCCGTTTCCAGCCAGGACGGGTCTCTTGACGAGCACGACTTAAGGTCAATTCTCCCGACGGTGCATTGCAGACGATAACAGAACCCGCACCGATAATCGCATCCGCACCAATCTCAACCGGAGCGACCAAAGCGGTATTCGACCCAACAAAAACTCGATCGCCGATTACGGTACGGTGCTTGTTGGCTCCATCATAATTACAGGTAATCGTTCCCGCACCAACATTGACCCCCCGCCCCACATCAGCGTCACCAATATAACTCAGATGGTTAATCTTACTGCCTTCCTGTACCTGTGACTGCTTAATCTCAACAAAATTCCCGACATGGACACGCGAATCGAGGGTAGTACCAGGGCGTAACCGCGCAAAAGGGCCAATGACACATCCCTGCCCGACGGTAGCCCCCTCAAGAACGGAATGAGCCCGCACCTCGGTATCATCCGCAATGGTCACATCCTTCAGAAAACAATGAGGCCCAATCCGTACCCGATCACCCAACTGCACCTGCCCCTCGAAGATAACACCGATATCGATCTCCACATCGCGGCCTACCGTGAGTTCTCCGCGCAGATCGAAACGAGCCGGGTCACGCAGGGTCACGCCTTGCAGCATAAGCTCCCGCGCCCGACACAACTGATAGGCCCGCTCCAGCTCGGCAAGCTGGACACGCTGGTTCACGCCGAGAACCTCGATCAGCACCGAAGGCGCTGTGGTACGCACCGGCACACCATCGGCAACCGCAAGGCTAACAATGTCGGTCAGATAATACTCACCCTGGGCGTTACGGGTATCGAGTCGAGCTATCCAATTGGCCAAATAGCCACCATCCACCGCCAAAACACCCGTATTCACTTCACGCACCTGGCGCTCTCGTGGCGTTGCATCCTTCTCTTCAACGATACCGATTACCTGACCCGCCTCATCGCGGAGGATGCGACCATATCCCGTCGGATCCAGCAAATCCACGGTGAGTAAGGCAAGCGCACCCTTGGGTGCATCAGGAGAGGGCACAACCGCGTCCAGCAGAGTGCGCAGGGTTTCTGGTCGAATGAGAGGAACGTCACCATACAGGATCAGCGCAGTATCCCCATGCTGAAGATGGGGCAGCGCTTGCAGAACCGCATGACCGGTGCCAAGCTGAGAGGCTTGTTCAACCCAGGTCACGGGCAGATGCGCAAGACTAGCACGCACCCGCTCACCTCCGTGACCATAAACAACACAGACACGCCGCGCCTCTAGTTGGATCGCCGTATCAATAACGTGCGCCAACAGCGGCTTACCCCCAACGACGTGCAAAACCTTAGGCAGATCGGAACGCATTCGCGTCCCTTGCCCGGCCGCAAGGATGATGACTGTCGGCGCACAAGAACGACGGACACCACTACCAACAGTGAATTCCACGACCTATCCTCCCGCTGACACCCCCGAACCAAGCCACAGAACCTGGCACCCCAGCCTCTCTTCGGATCCGGAGAGACACAACGCCGCAGCGGCCTCCCGCCAATACTTCTGACTCGACCGCCAAACGGCGACGATCAACCAACGCACCGCGCTAATGGGCAACCAAACAAATGCACAACGCGCGCCCGCTTAGCCCAACCGCAGCAAGCCCATCTTGAGTGGGCGAAGGATAGTGCCAAGTACTGTGAAGACAACAGTTCAGTGGAATTGTGCATCAAACGGCTCGCCGCGCACAGCCTCGGCTGGGGTCGCATCACGCAGGCGCACAACATCAACGGTGTAGATCAGGGTGCGTCCGGCAAAAGGATGATTACCATCCACAGTGAGCTTGCCATCGGCGATACCAGAGACCACGAAGGTGCGCACATGTCCTTGGTCACTCTCCATCTGAGCCTGCGCCCCAACATAGCGCAGCTCGGGTGGCACATTATCGATGTCATCAACAAACACGAGATCCGACAGGTGCGGCCCAAAGGCGTCCTCTGGTTCGAGTGTGATCTGAATCCTGCCCCCCACCTCGACCCCTTCCAACGCCTGCTCTACCTTGGGAAACAGCGCGAGTCCCGCACCATGCACATATCCCACCGGAATATCGGACTGCTCCAGAAAAAGCCCTGCCTCATCACGAATACTATAGGTGAGATAAACAACCTTTCCCTTGGCTACACGAGTCACGGCGCTCTCCTTGGGGCTTAGCGTTATGGAAAACACGGCGGGTGATAAGCAAAGCACGGCCACAAGTGGCCGTGCTTAACGCTTTACTGAATATTGGTCGTGAACAGAGAGAAAAACCTACCCGAAATCACACGCGCCCTTTGAGCTTTTCGCGCACATTCTGGAGCGTGCGGAGCTGCGCAACCGCTTCAAGCAATTCGGCGTGTACACGAGCATAGTCGACGTTCTCCTTCCGATCCTTAAGCAGCTGCATGGCGCGTTCTCGCGCCTCTATCGCTTTTGCCTCGTCAATGTCCTTGGCGCGCAACGCAGTATCCGCCAGCACGGTCACCACATGGGGCTGCACCTCTACAACCCCGCCTGAGACATAGAAATATTCCTCTTCCCCCTCCGGAGTGCGTACCCGTACCTCACCCGGCACGAGCTTACTGATGAGCGGCGTGTGGCGGGGCAAGATACCCAACCCACCACCCGCCGCCGGAGCAAACACCATCGTTGCAACGCCAGAGTAGATCGCAGCCTCAGCGCTCACAATATCCACATGGATGGTCATCGCCATGTCGGTACTCCCCCATTGCTACGCTAATTACTGAATCCGCTTCGCCTTATCTACCACCTCATCGATGCCACCCACCATATAAAACGCTTGCTCGGGCAGACTGTCGTACTCACCATCGGCAATCCCCTTGAAACTGCGGATCGTCTCCTTGAGTGATACGTACTTCCCGGGTGCGCCAGTGAACACTTCCGCAACGAAGAACGGCTGCGACAGGAATCGCTGTAACTTACGCGCACGAGACACCATGAGCTTATCCTCATCAGACAACTCGTCCATCCCAAGGATGGCGATAATGTCCTTAAGCTCCTTGTAGCGCTGGAGGACGCGCTGCACCTGACGCGCAGTCTGGTAGTGATCCTCGCCCACCACCAGCGGGTCAAGCTGACGACTGGTAGAATCGAGTGGATCCACCGCAGGATAGATACCTAACTCTGCGATCTGACGAGAGAGCACCAGCGTTGCGTCCAAGTGAGCAAACGTGGTGGCTGGAGACGGGTCGGTCAAGTCATCCGCCGGCACATACACCGCCTGGATAGAGGTGATGGAGCCAGTGCGGGTAGAAGTGATACGCTCTTGGAGCGCCCCCATTTCCTCCGCCAAAGTCGGCTGGTAACCCACCGCCGAAGGCATACGACCGAGAAGTGCAGACACCTCAGTTCCAGCCAGGGTGTAACGATAGATGTTATCAATGAACAGCAGAACGTCGCGGCCTTCATCACGGAAATACTCGGCCATCGTGAGACCCGTGAGCGCGACGCGCAAACGGTTGCCGGGCGGCTCATTCATCTGGCCATAGACCAAGGCGACCTTGTCCAAAACGCCACCTTCGTGCATCTCGTGGTAGAAGTCATTTCCCTCGCGGGTACGCTCACCCACGCCGGCAAACACCGAATAGCCCGAGTGCTCTACGGCAATGTTGCGGATCAACTCCATCAGGGTCACGGTCTTACCGACTCCCGCCCCCCCGAACAAACCAACCTTACCACCCTTGGCAAAGGGGCAAATCAGATCGATAACCTTGATCCCCGTCTCTAAGAGCTGCACCGTGGAGGCCTGATCAGAAAACGCCGGTGCCTGACGGTGAATCCCCCAACGCACCTCTTCACCAATCGGCCCTTTCTCGTCAATGGGATTACCCAGCACATCCATGATGCGCCCGAGGGTCGCCTTGCCGACAGGCACCATGATCGGCTTACCGGTGTTGCGCACCTCGACACCGCGACGCAAACCATCAGTAGAGCCCATCGCGATAGTACGCGCCACACCGTCACCGAGCTGCTGCTGAACCTCCATGGTCAACCCCATGGAATCGATGACAAGGGCGTCATGCACCTTCGGCATCCCCTCGCGGTCAAACTCTACGTCAACCACCGCACCAATGATTTGAACAACCTTTCCAACGCTCATGCAGCACCCCTGTGCAGTCTTGGTTTGGGTAAGCTTCACGCCCCCAACAATTTCTTCGATAGCGAGTCGTACCACCCGGTACTCATCGGGTCACATCACACCGCCGCAGCACCAGCCACGATCTCCGACAACTCTTGGGTGACAGCCGCCTGGCGAGCCTTGTTATAGGCAAGCTGAAGCTCATCAATGATAGTCGCCGCATTATCAGAGGCCGCTTTCATGGCCACCATACGCGACGCCATCTCAGACGCCATATTCTCGACCACGCCTTGGTAGACCAAGGACTCAACGAAACGAACCAGAAGTTCATCCAAAACCTCTTTCGCATCCGGCTCGTACAAGTAATCCCAGTGACCTTTGCTAGCACCCAAACCGGCCTCAGGAGGCAGGGGCAGGATCTGCTCTATTGTCGGGGACTGCGTCATGGTATTCACGAATCGATTGTAAACAAGATACAACCTATCGATCTCACCCGCTTTGTAAGCGTCCAACATTACCTTGACGACACCAATGAGATCCACAATATGTGGGGTATCGCCGAGATGAGTAATATTGGAAACGATCTTCGCCCCAACCCTTCTCAGAAACACACTACCCTTGCTGCCAATGGAGCAGAACCGAACACCGACCCCTTCGCGATCCCGTTCGCGCATCTTAGCCGTTAAGGCGCGCAACAGATTGCCGTTGAGACCACCACACAACCCACGATCAGAGGTGATAACAACAAACCCCACATTCTTTGCCTCGGGGCGCGTTACCAGATAGGGATGACGATACTCGGGATGGGCGTGGGCCAAATGCCCAATCACCCGCCTCATTCGCTCCGCATAAGGACGGGCAGCCACCATCCGATCCTGGAATCGGCGCATCTTACTCGCGGCCACCATCTGCATGGCCTTGGTAATCTTGCGGGTGCTCTTGATACTCTTGATCTTGTCACGAATCTCTTTGCCGCCAGCCATACTCGTCTACTCGCTCGGTTGCGGCCACCGTGCCTATAAAGACACGATGGCTCCTTACAAAGGAGGGGAACTTATCGCTCCTGCGCCGCGCCGCCACTTTACCAAGTATGGGTGGCCTTGAAGGCAGTGAGAGCAGCACGCAGACCACTCTCCACCTCATCGGTATATTCCGGTTTCTCGGTGATGCGCGCAAGGAGATCCGCATGATCATGGCGCATGTAAGCCAGCAGCGCATGCTCAAAATCAACTACCTTCTTCACCGGAACATCGTCAAGAAAACCCAGATTTACAGAGAACAAAGAAACCGACATCTCCGCCAACGACAACGGACGATACTGAAGCTGCTTCATCAACTCGGTAATGCGCTGCCCACGCTCCAACTGCCTACGGGTTGCATCGTCCAGATCGGAGGCAAACTGCGCAAAGGCAGCAAGTTCACGATACTGCGCCAAGTCAAGACGCACACCACCACCAAGCTTCTTGATGATCTTCGTCTGCGCAGCACCACCCACCCGCGACACCGAAAGACCGGCGTTGATGGCAGGACGGATACCGGCATTAAACAGATCGGTCTCTAGGAAGATCTGCCCATCGGTGATGGAGATCACGTTCGTTGGTACGAAGGCCGACACGTCGCCCGCTTGGGTCTCAATGATCGGCAACGCCGTCAGCGAACCAGTACGCCCCTTGACCCGCCCACCCGTTGCCTTCTCGACGTACTCTTCGTTGACGCGCGCCGCACGCTCCAGCAACCGCGAATGTAGGTAGAACACATCGCCAGGATAGGCCTCACGACCCGGGGGACGACGCAGCAACAGCGACACCTGACGATACGCCCATGCCTGCTTGGTGAGATCGTCATAGACAATCAGCACATCCTCACCCTGGTCACGGAAATACTCACCCATCGTGCAACCAGAATAGGGGGCAATGTACTGTAGCGCAGCAGATTCCGACGCAGGCGCAGCCACCACGATGGTGTACTCCATCGCGCCATGCTCTTCGAGCTTACGCACCACGTTGGCAATACTGGAAGCCTTCTGACCGATGGCTACATAGATACACAAAACGCCAGTACCACGCTGGTTGATAATGGTGTCGATGGCAACCGCCGTCTTGCCGGTCTGGCGATCCCCGATGATCAACTCACGCTGACCACGCCCGATGGGAACCATCGAATCAATCGCCTTAAGTCCGGTCTGCAAGGGCTGGGTCACCGATTTGCGAGTGATGACCCCGGGGGCCACCTTCTCAATGGGCGAAGTACCATCCGCCGCAATGGTGCCCTTACCATCGATTGGGAATCCCAAGGAATTCACGACCCGCCCAAGCATCGCACGACCTACGGGCACCTCCAGAATGCGGCCAGTGCAACGCACCGAATCACCCTCGGTGATGTGCTTGTATTCCCCCATAACCACCGCACCTACGGAATTGCGCTCAAGATTGAGCGCCATACCAAAGGTGTTGTTTGGAAACTCCAGCATCTCGCCCGACATGACATCGGACAACCCGTGGATGCGGGCAATACCATCGGTAAGGCTCACCACCTTCCCTTCGGTGCGTGCCTCTACCTTCAGGCCAAACGACTGGATCCGGCTTTGTATTAGTGAGCTTATTTCACTAGGATTGAGTTGTAACATGTTCAGGAGTTCCTCGATTCTCAATGACGCAGTTCAGTGGCCATCTGTGCCAGACCAGCCCGTACCGAGCCGTCGATCACCACATCACCGACACGTACCACAGCACCGCCGATGAGATCTGGATCCACATGGAACGTAATATTGACGGCCCGCCTAAATCGTCTTTCCAACGCCCGCACAAGGGTCTGCTGATCCTGCGCGTCATCCAATGGGTAAGCGGAGATAATTTCCACGTCCACCCAATTCTCGGCTTCTGCCTTTAACCTATCGAACAGGACGATGACCTCCGGCAACACCGCAAGACGATCATTCTCCGCCAGCACACGAACAAAATTACGCGCAGTCTCTGTAAGGCTTGCCCCCGCAACATCAAGAACCAGATCAGCAAGCAAGCCACGACTGACGAGCGGATTCCTTATGAATTCGTCCACCGATGCGTCTGTCACGATAGCCGACATCGTGGCAAGCATCTCCGACCAAGACTTCAGATCGTTCTCTTGCCGCGCCTGCGAGAACACAGCACTCGCATAGGGCCTGGCAACAGTAATATCCGCCGACATACTCGACATACCGATGGCCCCCTAGATAGTAGCTGCAATCCGGTCAAGCAACTGTTTGTGCCTCTCGACATCTATCTCTGCCCGCAGAATCTGCGCCGCTCCCGCTATGGCAAGTGTGGCCACCCGATTACGTAGATCCTCCTTGGCGCGATGTACCTCCTTCCCAATCTCCGTCTTGGCGGCGACCAGCAATCGCTCTGCTTCTCCACGAGCCTCCTCCTGGGCCTCCTCCACGACAACCCGCGCACGAGACTGCGCCTGATCAATCAACACGGCAGCCGCATCGCGTGCCTCTTTAATTATCTCTACCGCCCTCTTCTTTGCAAGCTCTCGTTCCTGATGGGCACGCTCCGCAGCCTCTAACCCATCAGCAATACGCTTCTTGCGATCCTCCAAAACCTGAGTCAGCGGCCCCCACAAAAACTTCGAGATGAAGGCAATGAGTACCAAGAAGGTGGCCATTTGGCCGAGCAGCGTGGCAGTGACGTTCACGAAAGAACTCCAAGTCTAAGGATGCGCTCTATCACGCATCAACCGTTGGTATTAACGCCCCAACACCAGGAATACGAACCAAAACGCACCCGATCCGCAGACACAAGTGCACTATCACAACCAAACAACAACGAAGAACCCTAAGACTCCACGGCAGGTATCACCCACTAAAGACACCCACCACTTCAGTGGGACGAGTCCGCCTCCGCATGAGCTATCTCAAAATACATGACCGTCAGCACCATGAAGATAAACGCCTGCAGGGTAATGATCAGAATATGGAAGATCGCCCACAGCGAGCCCGGAACCCACAATACCCACGGCGGCAAGGTGGCAATGAGCAAAAACACCAACTCACCGGCAAACATATTACCAAACAATCGTAGCGCCAACGAAAGCGGCTTAGCCAATTCTTCCACCAGAGTCATCATGATATTGACCGGCACCAACCACTTCCCAAAGGGGTGAAACAAAAACTGCTTAATATAACCAGAAAACCCTTTAAATTTGATGTTATAGAACACCACCATGGAAAACACCACCAACGACATGGCAAAAGTCGTATGGGGATCCGAGGTAGGCACCACTTTAAGGTGCTCCACCCCTACCATACCCGCCAGGGTCGGCAGCAGATCCACTGGCAGCATATCCATCGCATTCATCAAAAACACCCACATGAATACGGTACACGCCACCGGGCCCACCATGGGGCTTGGCCGACTTGTGAAGGTATCGCGAATCTGCTGATCCACAAACTCTACAACGCTCTCTAGGACATTCTGCAGACCAGTAGGCACATCAGAATTCAGACGCCTACCCGCCAGATACGCAAGCAACATTATCAACGCAGCCGCAAACATCCCGATAAAGATGGTATCCAGATTGAAAGTCCAGAACCCTTCCCCAACCTGAAGGGGGTGCAGATGATGCTGGATATACGCGGTAGGATCGTGAGCAGGGGTTACCTGTTCATGGATTTGCTGCTGGACATGGGCTGCCTGGGCGGCAACTTCGTGTGCCTGTTGTGTCACGGTTTCACTCCAAAGCGAGGTGGACAGACTCGGTCAGACGCAATTCTATCAGCCCTCAGTTTCTGAACCCTTCCCCAACTGCCGACGATCAGGCAGCTTAAAAAGATACCCCATATGAGCAGCGGCTAACCCCATGATCACGAGGACGGGTCGGAAGTGATAATAACCCATTCCCACCCCAAGGCCCAGCGCAACCAGACCAAACCGCTCCAGGGCACCAACGAAAAGGTACAAATAGAGACGCGCATCGCCGATGCTACTCTGGGTCGTATCCATGACCGCAGCTTTTCTTAGTCGCAACCCTAACAAAAAGGTCACCAGTACCGCCAACGAGCCACCGTAGCCAGCGGAGAGCACATCCTGGACATTCCCGCGAACCACGTAGACCGCACACGCCACCACCACGACAATGAGGGCCTGCCAGATCAGAATACGACGAACCCCGCTGTTCAGAACCCTGGTCAGGTGACTCATTGTATGGCACACGGTGCGTTGAGAAAACCCTGCGAGGTGTACAGTACCCATCGCACGTCAACCAAAAGCGTTGCACTACGAGCTACAACAGGCCACCAGTGTAGTGGGAAGCCATAAGCTGAGTCAATAGACTATCCCTAATTCAGCACCTCTCGAAGCCCTGAGCGTCTGGAACAGACAGGCGGATGAAGAGTACCATTCGCAGTGTCTTATCAACCGCTCGCGATCGGGCAAATCACGGAACCATCAGCCCCCTAGAGTCCCATCATGCCCCAAACCCAGGCTGCTCAACCACCCACCGTTTATCTCAACGGCTCGTTTCTGCCCCTCGATCAAGCACAAGTTTCAGTTCTCGATCGGGGTTTTCTGTTTGGCGACGGGGTCTACGAGGTAATGCCTGTCTATGGCAGCCAACCTTTCCGTCTTGCCGAACACCTGGGGCGCCTCGCCAACAGCCTGGCCGGGATCCGCTGCGCCAACCCGTTAAGCAACGACCAATGGGACGCCCTCTTCCGCAACCTCATTGTCCGTAACGGCGGCGGGGATCTTTCTATCTACCTACAGGTGACCCGTGGCGTCGGCCCGAACCGCGACCACAGCTTCCCCGCCAACGCACACCCAAGCGTATTTGTAATGGCGAGCCCACTGCTACCACTGCCTGAAGTTCACCGCAACAACGGGGTACGTGCGATATTGGTCGAGGATTTCCGCTGGGGGCGGTGTGACATCAAGACCATCACCCTACTCGCCAACGTCCTGCTGCGCCAACAAGCGGTCGATGCAGGCGCATTCGAGGCCATCCTGGTGCGCGGCACCCAGGTAACCGAAGGGGCGGCCAGTAATGTCTTCATCGTGCGTGGCGGGCAGCTACTTACCCCGCCCAAGGGGCCCCTGCTGTTACCAGGCATTACCCGCGACTTAGTGTGCGAACTTGCTAGCGCAAACGGCATTCCCATACAGGAAGTCGCATTAACGGTGGAGGATCTGCAGGGTGCCGACGAGATCTGGCTTACGTCATCCACCAAGGAGGTAGTCCCAGTAACCAACCTGGATGGCGCTCCAGTGGGGGACGGCCTACCAGGCGCAGCCTATCGACGGATCATGGAACTCTACCAGTCCTTCAAGGGGCTCGCCCGCACCGGGCGATACCAGTAGTCTCCGCGCCAGGACGCACGATCAGGTCGTTTTGGCGACGACCGCGAGCCCGTGGATCACCAGGTCGGGCTCGTATTCGACCGTGCTGCTGAGCAGCGGCAGCACGGTTGCCGCATCCCCGCCCGTAAGCAGCACCGTAACCGCGCCAGAAAGCTCGACAGCAAGATGGGCAACAACGCGCTCAATGAGCGCGACAACGGCGTAGAGCGTCCCACCCACGACCGCGCTACCAGTATCACACCCAAGCAGCATCTCCTCAGCGCTTTTTGTGAAACGCACCCCCGCCGTACCCACCACGAGGGCGTCACGCATCAACCGCAAGCCTGGGACAATCAGCCCCCCCAAATGCACATTGTCCGCAGTCAAGGCATCCAGCGTCACCGCCGTACCACAATCGACCACACACAGATGCCCATGGGGCCGCCGCGCCGCGCCAATGAGGGCCGCCCAACGATCAGCGCCAAGACGACTAGGGTCACGGTAGGCGTTGCGAACCCCAAACGCTTGCGCCTCCGGGCAGAGAAACAGAACCTCTACCTGCCAGGCCACTCGCACCCAAGCGCACAATTCCTGCGCCAAAACCTCCCCGGCCACATTCGATGCAACCACCCGAGTGGGTGACATTCCCTGCCAATGGATTGCGGCAACGCAGCCAATGCCCCCCTCGCGGTGAACACAAGAATCCGTAGGCGAAACAACCCCATCCTCGGCGGAAATAGCCCACTTTACCGCTGAGTTACCAATATCCAATAAGAGGATCACGGGTAGCTCCTGTTGAAAAGGGTGCTGCGCTAATTGTATACAGGTTCAATGATATCCAACTTACCTTCGATATCCTTGATGCTGGTCATTTCTAAACTCCCCCTAAGATCCATGCTGCTGACCTACAGCCACGCTATTATACCGCTATACCGCACATCCGATGAAACTATACATTTGGCCAGATCCGAATCCCTCCACCGCTAGCAATCACCTGGCGTAACGCAGTGCTTTACGGAGATATCACAAGGGTGATAGACTCCCCTTCGTTTATTGCGTATAATGTCCGCTTAGGAGAGAATTACTACCTGTGCATAATGGGGGCGGAGTCGTGTTTTGTCGTCTCTGTGTCGTGGGTAAGGATGGTTCCTCTCATGCGGCCTGTACACGCAAGTCTTGACGTGTGCTAAAGGAAGGCACTGTATGGGACATGACGCCACAAATTACCGACCGCATTGGCGCGGCACATTCCGAATAGCGATCATAGCACCAACCAATGCCCTGATTACAAACCTTCACAGTTCAAAACATACCTGGATCAACCGAGATAACCAACACTTCGTATCCGCCCAAGTTCCCATCAGCATCGCCAAGAATGGGCACAGCACTCACCACGAAGCCTACAACCCCGTAATAGTGTTGGCCTCTGCGCAGACTTCTCGCAAAAAATTGCTGGGCACTAGCAGTAGAACTGAGAGCAGAGAGAGCGACCAATGAACCAACCGTCACAAGAAACTGGGGTTCTAGAAAACCCATTGGAGACTAACCGACTTCGGCAACTCTATGAAAAGCTGCGCGAGCAGCTCTTGGATCTGACAAGACGCAATCCGCTACTCAACTATGGGTTAAAACCACGCTCCAAGCGTTTTCTGCAACTGGTTGACTGCGCTATAGAAAGCGTTTACGAGCGACTGATCGTCGATGTGGCGTCGCTCCCTATCGTCGCGCTCCCTGAACCAGACAGCGTACCGCCTGATGAACGCAGCCCGGAATTTGTGGCAGCCCTTGCATGGGCGAAGACCACCGATATTGAATACCTAAGCACCATCGAAGCATTGGAGGCATCAGATGATGCCAGTGAAACATCGTTTGAGAACACAGATCGCGCACTACGAGATCGGGTGCGCATCAAGCGTAACCTTCCACCACGAGCTTCACGCAAAGAGATCGATAGGGCTGAACATGCCCGTTCGTTGGGTATCGACCCAAACCTTTCTCTCTGCGAAGAACCGCGTGAACAAGAGCAGCTCCAGACGCTGAAATATCCAGACGAACTGGTGTCCGTCATGGAGAAGATCGCGGACGATGCCCGCCTGGCGGAGCAAGAAACGGGGCTATCTACCCTGCATCTCGCCTTTGGATTTTTGGAGTGGTACGAGAGCGAAAATTCCGACAAGAAGTCGCTCGCACCACTCTTGCTGTTGCCCGTTCGGATAGAGCGTTCCACGGCACACGGCAAACCCGCATACTCGATAGCAGCAAGTGAAAGTGGTGCAGAGGAAAATCTGAGCCTGCAAAAACGACTAGACAGAGATTTTTCGCGCAAGCTACCTGACTTTGCAACAGACGGAGACAACGCGCCCACACCCATCGAAGACTACTTTAAGGGGGTAACGGATGCCATTGATGGTTTGAAGCGCTGGCGGATGCACCGCTGGCTCGTACTCGGCCACTTCTCGTTTGGTCGGTTTGCTATGTATGCCGATCTGGATGCACAGAATTGGGGAGAGCTGTCAGCGAATCCCCTGGTTGGGGCACTGCTACGGGGAACCGACCAGAAAGAGGATGCTGCACCCTTGCCCGGCATCCCCGATGATTACCAGATCGATGATCCAAAAATCGAGTCCATTGCTCCGCTATTGATCCAAGATGCAGACGCCTCCCAACACAGTGCGCTGGTTGATGTCATGCAGGGTGAGAACTTGGTCATACAGGGCCCGCCCGGCACCGGCAAGAGTCAGACCATCACGAACATCATCGCCAATGCGCTGGCCAAAGGAAAGACTGTCCTGTTTCTTGCCGAAAAGCAGGCGGCGCTAGAGGTTGTGAAGCGCCGCCTTGATAACTCAGGGCTTGGTGAGTTTTGCTTGGAACTGCACTCGGACAAAGTCTCTCCAAAGAGCATTATCACAAGCCTAAGAGCACGGAATGAGCGAGGATCTGGACAAGATCTACCGGTGGCAAATCAGCGCGGCGACACAGACTGGCTTTCGGCGCGCAATGCTCTAAACACCTACGTCAAGGCCCTTAACGAGCCTCGTCCCGACGGCGACTCAGCGTTCAAACTTCTCTGGAGCGCCATTTATGGACGTATGGTTTCCCCGGAACTTGCCAGCGAATTCAAGGGGGTGGAGCTTCCACTCCCTCTTCTGCAAGACCCAGGGCACATACGAACCCTCCGTGCGCAACTGGAAGACTTTAAGCATATTGCGCAAACGTACACAAAGGACTGCGGTCATCATCCGGCACAGTCGCCCTGGAAGCAGCTACCCCTTGGGGAAATTCATCGGTACAAAATATCCGCACTGCAAGACGCGATTAACGCACTCAGGGCGTCACTGGAAGAGGGCCACGCACTCGTTGAGAACAACTCGAGTTACGGCATCACCAGCGAGGAAGACCTCTCGGCAGTAACAGACTTAAGTGCAACACTCGGCGAGCCTCCGACACCTGAGGCCGTTGATCAAATCCCTCCCACCGACCTCCCAAGCCTCGAACGGGCGGTACGACTGCGAGCAGAACTAGGCAACCTTGAGCATGAACTTAGCAGATTTCCTGCTCTGCAAGGATTGACCGTAGATCGGTTATCCATTGCCTCCTCTCTGCTAGAGACATCGGTCGGAGCGACACTAGCCGCTAGTCACCCAGCCGCTGCCCTTGCGACTGTCGAAGAAATCGTCGCTGCTGTCCAGGATGTGGAACCGGCACTAACTAGGCTTGGCGTCACCTTCACTGCACCAGCGTCACAGGCAACAACAGCCGCCGTCTTGGTCAAGTCACTGTTGGCGATACCTCCGCAGTATCTGCGCTGGATGGTCGAGAACCCCGCCATCCGCAGAGCAGCTACCATAAACAAAACCACCCTCCGCACAGTGATGAACCACTGGCAAAAGCTGCTTAACGACGAAAACACCTGGGGCCAAAGAGTGACGGGTTATCAGGGCAAGGTGCGTCCGTCACCCGCACAACTTAACACGTTTGCTGCAACCCTGAGAAAGACTGGGTTCGGCAAAATCTTCGCAACCCTGTCGGGCAGCCTCCATACCGCAAGAAATTACTGCACACAACTCGGCATTGAGCAATCCCCCGCAGAACTTGAGGCCCTCAGCGCCCATGTGCAGAACCTGCAAAGATTTGAGTCAGACATCGAGATGGCAGTAGCCCTCGGTACGGCGTGGAACGCACTTGCCACACCCTCCAAGGGAATTGACCAGGCGGCCACCGAGTGGAACCAAGCAGACATGGAGTGGAACGAGGCAGTCAAGGCGTGGGAAAGACTCTTTTCGACCGCAAGCACCCTTTCTCAGCAGGGTGACTTGCTCGTAGGACGTATACTGAAACTCCCACTGATCGAAATACTCTGCGAATCATCGACACAGCTAAACCGTTTGGCTGGTCTTGACGCAACATCAAAGGCGCTCTTAAACGAGCAGCCGCTTGAAAAATGCCTCTCCGAGATGCGGCAGTGGATCGCCCTTTTGCAACAGTTTCTTTCTATCGATGCGGAAAAAAGGCTTTCACCAATTGGCGCATCGATTAAAGACATTTCAGAGATTCATCGACTAAGGCTACGGCTAGAAGAGACGCGCTCTAATCTCTCGCATTGTGCCTCCGAATCACGCGCTATCGCTTTGCAGCTTTTTGAGAATAACTTCTCGGCGAAAGAAATCACCACAGCCATTGCTTGGTGCGGTGCTGTGCGTGGCTCCAGGGTACCTGCGTTGATGAAAGACCACCTTCTTTCCGCAACGCTAACAACTAGCCACCAAGATTTGCGTGAGGTAAAAACACACTGGAACAATATCACTAAAACCCGCCCACCCTTAGTGAAGGCATTGACACCCTTTGGCACAGAGCAAATCGCAGCCCTTCCAACCAATGAACTGCTGGCGCTACTGCGCGAACTGCCCGACAACGGTGGGGGACTCGCTGAGTTCCTTAAGCTGCGCTCCCTGCGCAGTACCCTCGAACAAGAGGGTATGAAACCGTTCCTAGATGCGATCGACACGCACCTAATCGAAGCGCATCGCATCATGGGGATATTCACGATGCTGGTCACGACCAGACGTGCGGGACAAGCACGACAAGGAGAGGGCTTGGCTGACAGTCCTGATGGAACAACGTTGGATCGACGCCGACAAACCTTCGCGGATCGCGATCGAGCGAAAATCAAAACCGATCGCGAGATAGTGCGAGCGCACTTGTTAAAGCGCACCCCACCCACCGGATCGCAATCTGGGCCTCGCAATACCTGGACGAACATGAGACTCCTTCACAACGAGTTCACTAAGTCCAAACGATTTACTCCGGTTCGACAACTAGTTGCCAGGGCCGGAGCCGCCATACAGACGCTAACACCCTGTTTTATGATGTCACCACTCTCTCTTGCCAAGTTCGTTGCGCCGAGAAGCCTTCACTTTGATCTGCTGGTAATTGACGAGGCGTCACAGATGAAACCAGAAGACGCCCTTGGGGGAATGTTCCGCGCCACCCAGCTCGTAGTCGTTGGCGATACGAAGCAACTGCCACCTACCGATTTCTTCAGTCGTAGCGGTGGCGAGGCAAACACCTCTAGCGATGAGGATGATGACGACATCGACGCAGAGTCGATCTTGGAGGCCTGCGAGCGCACGTTCGGAAAGCGGCGAATACTCAAATGGCACTACCGCAGTCGGTGCGAAAGTCTGATCGCCTTTTCTAACCGTGAGTTCTACGAAAACAAACTCATCACCTTCCCCATGGCAAAACCAGGTGCCTTCTCGGTCGAGCATGTGCGGGTCAATGGAACCTACCGCACCCGCCAAAACCCCGACGAAGCCGCCGCAATTGCACGGGCAGCAATCGCGTTCATGCAGCATTTCGCCAATGAGCCTGAAGAAAGCTTGCCAACCTTAGGGATCGTTGCCATCAACACCGAGCAGCGCGATTTCATCAATGACGAACTAGCCAGGATGGGGAGCGGCGATAAACTTGTGGAACAGTATCGTCAGAAGGCGGAAGCGAAGAGTGAACCGCTGTTCATCAAGAATCTAGAGAATGTCCAGGGGGACGAGCGCGATCACATCTTCATATCCATGACCTATGGTTGTAAGCACGGCGAGCCAGCCATGGCGCAACGCTTCGGCCCCATCAATGGCAAACAAGGCCACCGCAGGCTAAACGTCTTGTTTACGCGCGCACGGGCTCGGATTGGCCTCTTCACCTCCTTTGGCTCGGAGGATGTACGACCCGCTGACGGCAGTTCAGAAGGCGTGACAGTATTAAAGCGCTACCTGGAGTACGCTGAAACGCGGGGACAGGCCTTCGGACGCCAAACTGGTCGCGAAGCAGATAGTGCTTTCGAGATCGCGGTCGCCAAACAACTGCGTACGAAGGGGTACCAGATCGATCTCCAAATCGGTGTTTCTGGCTATCGAATCGATCTGGGTATCCGGCACCCGGATCGTCCCGAGCACTTTTTGGCAGGTGTCGAGTGCGATGGTGCGACTTACCACTCAAGCAAGAGTGCGCGGGACAGAGATCGACTGCGCGAGGAGATCCTGAAAAGCCTTGGCTGGCACATCGTCCGTGTGTGGTCTACTGATTGGTTCGACAACCCTGCGTTGGAGACCGAGAAGCTCGCACGAAAATTGGAGGAACTACGCACCAAACCAACACCTCGTTCTAACTCCTATCCACCGTTGCATGGGTTGGTTCTCAATTGGGAAACTGAAAGTGCCCGTGACACGGATACAACCACCTCAGCGCCTTCGAATGACACTGAGGTCAAACGTAAGGCTACCAATAACCGTGCGGAGAATAAACCAGGGACTCCCCAGTCACCTCCTTTGGTTCAGCCCCCACGAACTGCAGAAACACCGAAATCCAAACCGAAGGGCGTAGACATCCCATTGATAACCGCGCCCAGCGTTGTATCACCACTGTCGTCTGTCAGTCATGCAACCTACTCGATCGCCAATCCTACAGACATCGGACGTCCTGAACGCGATCGCTTCTTCGATCCCGACTATAAAGCCATACTCAAACGGATGATCGCGCATGTAGTCAGGATAGAAGGCCCCATCTTTGAAAACCTGCTCGTCGATCGTATTGCGCGGGCGCATGGACTTATGCGTTCTGGGAATAAGATCAGGGATCGGGTTATCAGCTTGCTTCGGGATGTGGATCGGGTGGACGAAAACGGACATAAAGTGATCTGGCCACAAGGAAAGAAGCCTGGAATTGTCCATCCCTATCGGAAGGATCCGTCGGGAACGCGAAAGCACGACGACGTGCCTGCCGAGGAACTCGCGGCGATTGCCCTCCCGTTCGTTCAGCTACGGTTAGGCGACGAAGAAATTTTGAGAAAGATGGCTGACGAGTTCTTACTCGGTCGGCTGCACAAACTCACCAGGCAACGATTTACCAAAGCGATTCAGATCGCCAAAGGTTCAGGATAGCGCTAGGATTGGCGCACAGCATGACCAGATCAGCAGATCTCCATCGAGAAATCATAGGCGAGGGGCAGCATCCATCAGCACATTGCGCGGCATCCTTTCCCACAAATTGAGATCTGCCGTTAGTCTGGAATCTTCTGTGACGGCGCTTTATTCTACTCACCCTCACCCCCCAGCACGACCAATCAATTGCGTCGCCTCTTCCACATCCACCGTGACCAACCGCGACACACCAGGCTCTTGGGTGGTGATACCAATCAGGTGATCGGCCATCTCCATGGTCTTCTTGTTGTGGGTGATAAAGATAAACTGCACCATCGAAGACATTTCCTGCACCATGTTACAGAAACGACCCACATTGGCCTCGTCCAGGGGCGCGTCCACCTCATCGAGTAGACAAACCGGCGAGGGGTTGATCTGAAAAATAGAGAAGACCAAAGCCACCGCAGTCAGCGCCTTCTCCCCACCAGAAAGTAAATGAATGGTGCTGTTCCGCTTGCCGGGTGGTCGCGCCATAATGGTCACACCCGTCTCTAGGAGTTCCTCTCCGGTTAGTTCTAACGACGCATGACCCCCACCGAAAAGACGCGGAAAGGTAGCCTTCAGGCCATCGTTTACCTGGTTAAAGGTCTCTTGGAAACGCTGGCGGGTCTCGCGATCGATGCGCCGAATCGCGCCCTCTAGGGTCTCTACGGCGGTAGAGAGATCCGCATGCTGGGCTTCTAGGTATTGCGAGCGTTCGGCGGCGGCACTATGTTCCTCAATTGCCGCAAGATTGATTGCCCCAAGACGTTGGATCTGACGCGCCAATTGATCAAGCCGCTCCTGCCAGGCATCCTCGGTAATCTGCGCGGGCAGGGTGGGCAGAACCTCGGGCAGAAGAATCTCAAGCTCCGCCGCCTGTTCTTCAATCCCACGCGCCCGCACTACCACTTCTTGGTGGGCGATACGAGTCTGCGTCAGCTCCGCCCGTCGCTCCTCAACCACACGTTCGTTTTCAGTGCGGGCGCGTTCCAATTCACGCAAACGGTGATTGCTATCTTCTAGCTGGTGCCGTGCGCGGTTTAATTGTTCCTCTGCCTCCAAGCGCGTCGCCAGTCGCTCCTGTAGCTCCTCGGTAAAGCCATCGATCGGGGTCTCGGCGTTCTCTAACGCCTCCTGAAGCACCTCGACCTGCTCGGTCAAATCGTTCCTGCGCGTCTCTGCTCGCGCAAGACTCGCGTGCATCGCCTCTAGGCGACTACTGACGCTGCGCGCCTCTAGCGCCAAGCGATGGGCCTCGGTGCGGGCGAGGGCTGCCGCAGCGCGTGTCCTCTCGACCGCCGAGCGCACGTCGCTACGCGCCTGGGTCAGCGTCTCCTGTTCGGCATTGAGCGCGTCCACCTGCTCCAATGCCTCATGCAGACGGTCACGCACCTCTGCCGAGCGCTCGGTGTTCTGTTGGATATGATCCGCCACCTCAGCAAGGTCGCGCTGCAATTGGGAAACACGCGCCTGGATCTGCTCCAAACGCGCCTGCTGCGAACCCAAACGGGTGCGCAGATCCGAATGAACCCGCGCCCCGTCATGAACCGCTGCCGCAGCACGCTCACGATCATGCTCGAGTGCTGCCAACTGGGCCCGACCTTCCTCTAGTGCCACCGCCTGTGTTTCTACCTGTTCTTCGGCGGCCTCTAGTGAGATACGCAACTGACGGATCTCTTGCTCACGCGCGAGCAGGCCAGTGTGGGCATCGGAATCACGCACCACCCGCAACCACTCTCGCCCCAACCACACACCATCGGGCGTTACCACCGACTCCCCCACCGCCAGCGTATCGCGCAACGCCAAGGCGTGTGGCAACGAGGGCGCGGTATAGACGCCAGCGAGTAGCCCCGCCACCGACCACGGGGCACGAACCTGATCCACCAGCCGTGGCGCGGTGCTCGCTGCGGGGGGAGGCAATCCTCCGGCAACCGCCGACCACAGACCAAGCCCCCCCTTGTGCAGATCGGCGGTCTTCTGTGCCACTACCGCGAGATCAGGGACACACACCGCCTCTAGGTGTGGGCCAAGCACCACCTCAACCGCACGCTCCCAGCCTTGAGCCACCTCTAGCGCCTCCGCAAAACGCGGGGCATGAGATAGACCATGGCGCACCAACCAATCCACCACAGCACCTTTTCCCTTACCAAGCGCCGCTTGCTGAAGGGTCTCCATGGAGGTGAGCCGACCACGCAAGTGCTGCAAGCGGTGGCGTATTTGATCAAGCTCGGTGCTGAGGTGATGATTCGTGTTGCGCTGGGTTGCAACCGCTTGATTCGCGTCAACGAGGGACGCAGCCAAGGACTCTTGATGGATGTCGTGGCTCTCGAGTAGTCCCTCCATGCGCTCGACCTCCGCTTCTAGCGGGGACGGGTCGATGTTGGCCGCTTCTTTTTCAAGGCGCTGCCGACGCAAGACAAGCTCGCCTTGTTGTTGTTCGATGTAGGTGAGATGGGCGCGCTCTACCTGGGCCGCCTGAAGCGGCGCTTGACCCGCACGACTAAGCTCTTCCCAGCGCTCTTGCCACTCGGCCAGCGCCTCTTCCGCCACGGTCAGGTCAACCGAGGTCATCGCCGCCTGCTCCTCGGCGATAGCAAGCCCCTCCTCCTGCTCAGTCAACACCAAGGCTAAACGCTCGGCCTCTTCCTTGTCTGACGCCCAATGGGTGTGACTCTGAGACAACGCAACCTGCGCACGTTCTAGCTCGGCGGCTTGACGTTTGCGACCCTCCATAGCGTGCCGCAGGGCTTGCTCAACCCGCGCCACTTCCGCACCAGCCGCATAGACCTCGCCCTGTACCGTCGTAAAGATATCCTGGTTCGTTTGCGTCGTTTCTCGCGCCTCTTCGAGTTCCGCCTCGGTGTGGCGCAACGCGGCCAGGCGTTCCTCTAAAAAGACAGCGGTATTCTGGATCTCCTTTTCCTGTTCCTCGCGCTGATTCTCTAGGGTGCGCCAACGCAGCGCCAACAATTGACTGCGGGTGGTATGCTCCTCGGTCTTAAAGGTTTGGTAACGCAACGCCGTCTCGGCCTGGCGAGCGAGGCGCGAAATCTGTTGGCGTAACTCGGCACGAATATCATCCAGTCGCGCAAGATTCTCGCGGGTTTCCGTTAGGCGCGATTCGGTCTCTTTGCGCCGCTCCTTGTACTTGGAAATACCTGCTGCTTCTTCTAAGAAATGCCGCAGATCCTCGGGGCGCGCCTCCACCAAACGCGAGATCATGCCTTGTTCGATGATGGAATAACTGCGCGGACCAAAACCCGTACCAAGAAAGACATCGGTAATGTCTTTACGCCGACAACGAGTGCCGTTTAGGGCATAGATCGACTGCCCATCGCGACTCACCTGTCGCCGCACCGAGATCTCAGCATAGCGGGAATAGGCCCCCCCAATACGCCCATCAGAATTATCGAAGACCAATTCAACCGATGCCTGGCCTACTGGCTTACGCGCGATAGAACCATTAAAGATGACATCCGACATCGATTCTCCGCGCAAGGTTTTGGCGGATCCCTCCCCCATCACCCAGCGTACCGCATCGATGAAGTTCGACTTGCCGCACCCATTGGGCCCAACAATCCCTACCAACCGACTCGGCAGGTGAAAGGTGGTCGGATCAACGAAGGATTTAAATCCGGCGAGTTTGATTCGGCGTAACTGCATATTGATCTTATGGGATCACGGCTTTGACGCCAGCAACCGCCACATCTACTGTGGTTCCAACAACATCAGCCCCAACCTTCACGGTCGTTGCGACGACACTCACCGCAGCATCGGCAACAGCCACTACGGCACAACCAGCCACAGGGACGAGCATACATAAGACAGTAACGATTCTAATCATTCGATTCATGGCGCACATTCAAAAAAGTAGTGATTGGCTCGTGGTTACTGCATTTCTGCCTTGAACGGGATAATCCCGCCTCGTTGCGCCTTTACGATTACCTCTCTCACCTTTATCTCAGAGAAGTTTATCTTTAAGGCAATCTCGCGCGTATCTATCCCGTCAGATTCCCGTAGCATCCGTAGCGCCATCTCTAGCACAATTTCTCTTCTACCCATCGCCCTCTTGCCAAGGTAACTGAGCAGGAGGCCCGGCAACACAAACATCACCAATATCCCAAGAAAGGCAATGCCCGCCGGCTCATCAGGGGTTAGCCACACACCGACGAAACCCAATAAGGCAATACCCAACAGCAAAAGACCTAATACCAATCGTATCACCTTATTCATCTCCCCACGCCGGTCAAGGTGCGGGCTTAACCCGATAGACAGCCCCTAACCACCCCGCACAAGAATGTACTGCGTCATACAAGAGGATAGCGATCCCTTTTGGATCACACCCCTTTTAGGATAACTGTTACGTCACAGCTTCTGTTTGTTTATGATCCGACAGCATACCCGGCAAAGTAAATGCGTAGACCAAAAACAACTTTGTGAACAACTGCAACTGTGCTGCTTCTTTTTCGGTAAAGGGTGCTTCCTCGTGTACGGCGTCGTTACCCAGAAGACGAATCTCCTCTGCCCATTTTTTCATGGAAATCGTCACACCAACCTCCTCTGGGAGACTACCAATCCGTTTTGCGAGCGTACCACTACCAGAAGAGGGCAAGGCCCGTAAAGCGGCCTCAAGGGTTTTACGGAACACCGCACCTGCCGCGTCAAAACTCTTGCGACTACTGCAATCCACGCCCTGCAAATAGTAGGATTTGACATTATCTGGGATGTGGGTCGGGATCTCTGCTTCCAATCTCTTCGGCCAGTGATCTACCAACGAATATTCTGAGGGCTGTTGGTCACGAGATAGGCGCTGCGCGTTATCCACAGCGCCGTGCTTTATCTTCGCAACGATTCCCTCGTGACAAATTGCACATTGCATTAGCTCAAGAAAAAGATTCTCTTTCTCTCGGAAAGGACTAAGCTTACCACTGCCTGCAAAGCAAGCCTTCACCGCATGACAATGCGGACAGGTTAATTGGATAGATAACATTCCTCTCCCTCCGACAACCGATCACCGGCAAATAAGCGCCGGTTACCAACCCCTTCAGACCTTGTGAGGATGACACGGTTCCCCACGCAGAAACCCTGCCCCTTGTGAATCATGCTGTTGGACACAAGTATGCACGTACACCCGCCCAAATACCATCACTTTACGTGGTACCCTAAGGTAACGCGCATCGACTCCTCTCTGGCAAAATGAGACACTACCCTACAAATGGTTCATCTGCGTACTGGCACACAGCGGACGCACGATATGATTTCTTCAAAGAGAACAGGCATATGACAATGGACACAAGCAACGCCCCCGAACCCGGCCCGAACGAGAATCGTGGCGACCAAGTACCCGAGGACATGAGCCTCGACAGTGGGCTCGCCGCCTTCGAGGCCAAGCATTTCTCACGGGCGATGCAATTGCTCTCTCCGCTCGCCGAGGTAGGCAACGCCGAGGCCCAATACCGCGTCGCCATCATGCTTGAAGCAGGTCTGGGCATGGTACGCAACAAGCTGCAGGCCTACCGTTGGATGCGTGCCGCTGCCGAGCAAGGCCACGGGCTTGCCCAACATGGGCTTGGCTTTATGTACCTAGAAGGCTCCTGCACGACCGCAAACCCGACCATCGCAGCGCAGTGGTTCCAACGCGCCGCCGATCAGGGCCTCGCAGGTGCCCAGGCCAACCTCGGCATGTTATATCGGGAGGGGCGCGGCGTTCCACAAGACGAAGAAAAGGCGCGCAGCCTCCTGCGCCAAGCGGGCTTCGAGGAGTGAGTAGCGGGACTTCCCGGCCCACTCGGAGGACAAACGCACTGCAAAGAAATCTTTAGGTAGCGAGATCTGTCTATCCGCATCATCGCAATATTGCAACGGCATAAACAACGGCATAAAGGGTCGGTGGCGCTTGGGTTGACGCGAACAACCGCTGATGCGACGGCCTCGTGCTACTTGCGCATTGATACAACGCCAAGCGTCTCCGCGCTCGTCTCATACCCCAACACCCTCAATCAGCCCTGATCACCAAATCCCACACGCACTGAATAGGTGCGTATCGAATCGATTTGCACCAATTCTAAGCCAGAACAGACAATAGACCGCTTTGTTTGATCAAGACGTTAAGGACAGATCTTTTTCGGCATAGCTCTTGCGTATCTGTATAGATTTACCCCTGATATCCTTGTAGGAGCGAAACTATGCTGAAAAGTACTTCCATGGCGCTGGCAGCGCGTGAACGCAAGTGGCTGCCCTGGTTCGGCGCAACCGGTAAGCTCGCAATGGGTTGGTCAACTTTTCTCAATCGCCGCACCTACGAGGTAGTCGAACATACCTTCGAGGGCATTGCCGACACCCGAAAAAAGATCCTAATCCACTGGGCAGAAGGACACTGGGACTACCTACAACGTCTCGCGCGGATGATTGCCCCCGAATTTCCAAACGTGTCGGCTACCGTGCTATTAGCCCGACGTAAGCACGCACCAGATTTCTCAGAGATCTATGTCACCAACACCGAGGGAAAAGTACTGGTGTCTACTCACGCGGGGCATGTAGGCCGACAAGACGCGACCCCCCGCGCCCATGCGGAGGGATTAAAAAAACCGTTCTTGCTTGGCCCTTATTCCGACCCAGCGACCTTGGTAGTAGGGCCATCTGTGTCCAAGTTCCACGACGCAGTCACCCTCATGTTCTATCAACCCATTTCTCTGGATGGGAAAATTCTTGGTTGCCTGTGCGGACGGATACCCAACGATGTAATGAGCGATCTCATCCAGCGCGAGGCAGGTCACGTCTATCAAGATTCAGGAGACAATTACCTATTCATGGTGGAATCGCGTTTCAATCAAGCAATTCGACCTGGCACAGCGCTCTCACGCTCACGCTTTGAGGACGACTCCTTTAGTTTAGGGGACAATCTCAAGCAAGGAGTGCGAACCAAGTTTGGCGTTGTCCGTGTGGAAAAACATACTGAATTGGAATTGAGCTTCACCGATCCCGCAACAAATGCCCTTCATCCCGGTGTGCGCGAAACAATACGGTGCGATGAAAACCTATTTGTCACCTATCCTGGATACCCAGATTATCGCCATATACCAGTGATTGGCAAGGGCATCACCTTCCAACTACCAGGCTCCCCAGATCGCTGGGGCATGATGTGCGAAGCCGATCTGGAAGAGGTCTACCGAAGGCGATCCGTTAATTACAAACTAATGCGGCTCGCAACCATGGTAGGAGGCACTATTTTCCTGATATTGAATTCACTGTGGTACCAAGTGCATCTCGATGAACGCACCATGCAGACTATCATTATCAGCTTGCTATTGATTGGTGCCACCATATTCTACGTCGTTGGCCTGAATCCTATTATCCGTCGTTTGGAGAAAATGACCAGGTTCTTTTTGCAAGTGGCCGAGTGTGGCGCTACCCTCAAGAATCGGATTGATCTAGACAGTTTCCACGCCGACGAATCAGGAGAGTTGGGTCGCTGGATCAACAGCTTCGTGGACAAGATGGACGATACCGTTGATCGTGTGCTATTAGTTGCGGGCCAGGTATCACGCTCCTCGTCCGATCTTGCCAAAACCTCCGCCCAGGTTGCTGATGGCTCTAACCGCCAAACGGTTTCCGCACAATCTACTGCCGCCAATGTCGATCAGGTTATTGCTTCCATTCGACACGTCGCCGAAAAGGTAGCCAATACCCATGCCATTTCCACTCGCGCCAGCAATCTATCCCGAGAAGGTCATGAAGTAGTCCGACGGGCTTCTGATGAAATGATCAAGATTGCTGAATCTGTAAACTACTCCTCTACGTTAATCGCGCAACTCGGAGAGAGATCCGGAGAAATTTCTGGCATTGTTCGTGTGATCAAAGATATTGCTGATCAAACCAATCTATTGGCGCTAAATGCAGCCATCGAAGCGGCCCGTGCGGGTGAACAAGGGCGAGGTTTTGCAGTGGTCGCAGAGGAGGTGCGTAATTTAGCAGAGCGCACCGCCAAATCAACGACAGAGATCACTCGAATGATCACGGCGATTCAACAGGAGACCGGACAAGCCGTGACCACCATGGAGCAGTGCAGTATGCAGGCCCGCGAGGGAGTAGCCCTCGCAACCCAGGCCGCCGAATCGCTCGGCCAGATCAATCTCGGCGCGAATGAAACCCTACAGATGGTAAAATCCATTGCCGACGCCAGCAAGGATCAAAACAACGCTGGACAGGAAATCGCAAGCAACGTGGATGGTATCGCCGTCATGGCCAAGCAAAACAACATCGCCGTAATGCGCGCATCAGCGTCCGCACACAATCTAGAACAATTCGCTGCGGATCTACAAAATGCAGTAAGCAAATTTACTGTTTAACAACGGCTGCGTAGCGGACTAAATGAGGAGCAAGAGCATGGTAAAAAGACAGAGGCGAAATCACTCACCATAACGAAAAGCTAAGGTAGCGATAGCTGCCCTGAAGGACGACAAGACGCTTGTGCGATCTGCTTAAGGCATCCCGCTCACGACGGCAAGCCACTGTTAAGAGCCTTGGCGAATCCGCGTGAGTCGCGATTCATGACAGACGCAAGGCACACGGACGCAGACCACCGGAGACATGGCGTGTCACCGAGTCTTTCTCTCCCAAGACAAGGGTATTGGAAGCCCTGCCAGTTATCGCGAAAAATGACGACTCACCGGTTTCATGAAGATTACCTGATTCCCTGCCCCCCTATCCCCTGGATCATACCGATCCATTGCGGGATTACGGGTTCTGGCGCAGATATTAGCGACGCGATGCCGATTAGTGCCTGCGTGATGGCGGTTATTGCCTGTGCAGGATTGGTGGCAAGCAGGATTCCTGGGTGATGATCCACCAAGTCCGAGGGTTGCCTACGCCCGGGCTGTAACGCCACGACCGGCCTGCCCATTAGTGCTGCCTCGTGCAGTAATAGGGAGTTCATGCCAACCACAAGGTCGCTGGCTGATACGAGGTCAAGGCGATCGCCTGTTACGAGACGCGCCCGCACCCGGCTACTGGCCATCCCAAGTAGGTGCGTCAGGGCGGCGCTGTCCTCTACCGGATGGGGTTTGACTGCAACCGTATAGCTTTCGTTGCGGCTTTCTCCCAGTGTTTCAAGGGCATCGAACAAGAGACGCAAGGCCTTGCCTTCTGTGTAGCCAAGCTTGTCGCCGTAGAATTGTGCGAGGGGTTCGGATACAAACAGGATGAGGGTGCTGTCTCCGGCGAGAGCGTACCGAAGCTCCGTGGCACGATGGCCACGACGGCGGATGAGATCATCCCAACCCGGGTGGCCGATGATGGTCACGCGCTCTTTCGGGCAGCCTGCCGCAATCAGGCGGCTCGCCATCAGTGCGTCAACCACGGCGATATGTTCCGGTAAACAATCGAAGGGGCGGCTCGGCGTTGAAGAAAACCGCTCTCGATAGTTGGTCCAGTTATCGACAAAGGCAATGGAAGGGATGCCCATTTCCCGTGCCCAGTGCCAGAACTCACCATCACCCACGGCATTGAAAGAGGTGCCAGTGATTAGAACCGTGGGTTGCGCCACCACCAGGTACGGTAATGCCTCTGCGAAAGAGGTCACTGTCTGTGCTACGGTTCCCGCTGTTGCGAAAGCCCGCGAGGCGTACTCCAGCCCCAGCACCAAACAGGTTACGTTGACTTCTTCTTGGAGCGCTCGTACCACGGGCGCGAATGCTGTGGCACTACCAGCCTGGCGTGCAACGACGGCTACCCGACAGGCCATGGCGCGATCTCTGCGAATGTTTTGAAGTAGTGCATATGCTTGCAAAAATTTAGTATCTTTACGAGAGCATAACGCGAGTGTCGCGGGTTCGTTCTGCCCTAGTAAAAATAAAAATTAAAGAGACGTGCGAATTAGCGCAAGCTCGCGGATAATAATCCAATTCCTGAACTGCTGACCTGATATGTTGACCGAAAACCTCAAGAATCGTGTTAGTGACCCCTACATGGTGCGCCGTGCTGCATACATGTTACTGTTTATCGTGTTATTTACCGCGATAGCAGATACTTTGTTGCCAGCTGTGATGTTGGCGCAGATCATCTACCTGTTGGTTACGGGTCGGCGCAATCGGCAGTTGGTTTGGCTCGGTAAGGTTCTGACCGACTACACCTCTGGTGTATTACGCTATCTTACCTTTGCCACCGAGGAAAAACCCTTCCCATTTGGTGAATGGCCAAGTAGTGTCAGCAGATCCAGCCGCCGTTCATCGGAACGTCCCGCAGGGGAAGAATAGAGGTCGCAGCACTCGTCCGCTCTGACCTTGCACTTTGTGGGTGGGCGGTACACCAACGATATTTGTAGAGTGGGGGAGGATAACGATGGCTGGTGTGTTGGACGGGGTCGATCAACGAACCCAACTGGTGGGCTACAACCGACTAGAGCTGCTGTTGTTCCGTTTGGGAGGGAAACAGCGTTTCGGGATCAATGTCTTTAAGGTGCGGGAGGTCATCCAGTGCCCGCCCTTGACGCGTCTACCTGGAGCAAACCATGTTGTGCGGGGTATTGCGAGCATCCGTGGTCGCACCATCTCGGTGATGGATCTCGGGGTGGCGGTAGGTAAGCCCCCTCTCGAGAACCTCAATACCTGTTACGTCATCATCACCGAGTACAACCGCGTCACCCAAGGCTTCTTGGTGAGCAGCGTGGATCGTATCGTCAACATGAACTGGGAGGAGATTCACCCACCACCCAGGGGGTCTGGAAAACGCTCCTACCTCACCGCCGTGACCCAGGTGGACAAGGAGCTGGTGGAGATCATCGACGTAGAAAAGGTGTTGGCTGAGGTGACACACCCAACCGAGGAGATTTCTCAGACCCTTGCAACCGAGGGAACCGAAATGACCAAGGGCGCGTCGGAGGTGTTGGTGGTGGACGACTCGTCGGTAGCGCGTAAGCAGATCCAGCGCACCCTAGAGCAGGTTGGTTTGGTGCCAAGGCTCGCGTGCAATGGGCGCGAGGCGCTAACCATCTTGCGTGAGATGGCGGCTACCGGTAAACGTGTGGCGGGTGAGTGTTTGGTGATGGTCATCTCGGATATCGAGATGCCCGAGATGGACGGCTATACGCTGACGACCGAGATCCGTCGCGACCCGGCCCTGAAGGATCTCTACGTGTTACTCCACACCTCGTTGAGTGGTGTGTTCAATCAGTCGATGATCAAGAAGGTGGGGGCGGATCAGTTCATCGCAAAATTCTCACCCGATGATCTGGCACGCGCAGTCTTGGATCGCGTTAAGGCTTAATGTGCAGCGCCACATCAGTGATGACGACTATCGGGATTTCAGGCGCTTCCTAGAGGAGGCGTCTGGGATCTTGCTCGGAGATAACAAACATTACCTGGTATCGAGCCGTCTGCACCGCTTGCTTGAGGAAAACGGACTAACCAGTGTTGGCGAGCTGCTGATCCGTTTGCGGCGCGAGCGGCGCGGGGAGCTGTGTAATCGCGTCATTGAGGCGATGACGACCAATGAGACATTGTGGTTTCGTGATACGCATCCCTACGAGATCCTGAAGGATGTCATCCTGCCCGAGTTTGAGCGGACTGGTGCACGGCGCCTCGCGGTGTGGTCTGCGGCCTGTGCTACCGGGCAAGAGCCTTATTCCATCAGTATGATAGTAGAAGAGTACCTGGCTACACACCCGCGTGCCCTGCCCAATGGGGTCTCTATTCTAGCAACCGACATTTCCAGCAAGGTTTTAAACGAGGCGCGGCGTGCGGTCTACGATGCGGTCAGCGTGGCCCGTGGCCTTTCCCCAGAGCGTCGTGCACGGTTTATGACCCCGGTGACGACGAGTGCCGGGCAGTCCTGGGAGATACGCCCTGAGATACGTGCGCGGGTTACGTTTCGGGAGATCAATCTGACGCAACCATTGGCTGGCATCGGGCGCTTCGACATCATCTTTTGTCGCAATGTACTCATCTATTTTTCCACCGAACTCAAGCAAACCCTACTGGGTCGGATCCACGGGGCCTTAAATCCTTGCGGGTGGTTGATCTTAGGTGCCTCCGAGGCCGTTGCGGGAGTTTCAGAAAACTTTGAAATGGTACGTGCCGCACGTAGCGTGGTCTATCGGAGCACGGCGAAGAGGGGGTGAGAGTGACTCCGTATCGTCTCGTGTTGGTTTTCGCTACCCTGTTGGTGGCGTCGTGTACTGCCTCTGCACCAAAACTAACCCCTGATGTTTCGCAATCTGCTCGGAACCCCGTTGGAACCCCCCCGCCCTCGGGGGTAGGCGTACCGCTGCCGTTGTTGCCGAGGCTGCCCTTCCCTGCTCATGTAGCGGTTGTGCTACCTGCTGACGGTTCTGCTGCACTCTCTGCCGTAGCCGTGCGCGACGGTCTGTTGGCAGCGTGGTACGCAACCAGCCCATCGGAACGGCCCACCATCACCTTTCATCCGTTTACTGGTGGAGCCGTCAATGTTGCCTACCAGGCTGCTGTGCAGTCTGGTGCGAGCCTGGTGATCGGGCCACTCGGCAAGGAAGAGGTGCAATCCTTGGCTCGGGCGGGCGTCTCCCGTCCGACCTTAGCCCTGAACTATCTGCCCGATGGGGTTGTGGCCCCAGCACAACTGTACCAGTTCGGTCTCTCACCGACCGATGAGGCGCGCCAAGGGGCCAAACAGGCCTGGCTTGATGGTCGTACCCGCGCCTTTGTCGCGACACCCAATGACGAGTGGGGGAAGCGTGTGCGACAGGCCTTTCGTCTGCAGTGGGAGGCCATTGGGGGTTCGACGTTCTATGCGATGAACACAGACGACCACCCGGAAGCGTTGCTCGCGACCATGGGGCGGATTCACGACCCCGCATTGTCCCGTGGTAAGGGGGGGGACTTTGTGTTTCTCGCCGCTCCGCCAGAGTTGGCGCATCGCCTCTTGCCGGCGCTACGCGAGGCCGGTTTGCCGGTGTACGCTACCTCCCACATCCTGACCGGGGGAAGCACGGATAACGAACTCTCTGGTATGCCGGTACAGGTTATCGATATGCCTTGGCTGGTTGCACCAAATCCAACCGACGCACGCCTGCGTGCTGAGATAGAGCGCCTTTGGCCCGCCAGTTTTATTACCTACCGACGACTCTACGCGCTTGGCGTGGATGCCTTTCGTTTGGCGGCTGAGTTACCAGCACTAGAGAAAAATCCGAGTGATCGGGTCGCGGGGGCAACGGGCAGCCTCGCCCTCGACACCAAACGACAGGTGGTTCGTCAAGGTGTCTGGGCGCACATCGAAGGGGGACGCTTGACCCCAGTCGCGGTCAAAAAGGATTAGTCCGGGTGCCCATCAATCGCCCTCCTGTAGCGCCGCAACCGAGTCGCACCGCCCGTGGCCGCGAGGCAGAAGAGAAGGCGCGGTGCTTTCTTGAGGGCTCTGGATTACAGCTCATCACGAGTAACTACCACGCCCCGTGTGGCGAGATCGACCTCGTGATGAGTGACGGGGATACTATTGTTTTTGTGGAGGTGCGCTTGCGTCGTCCTTCGCGCTTTGGTGATGCTATCGAAAGCGTGAGTGCTCGCAAGTGTGCGCGTATTGTTGCTACGGCGGAGCATTACCTGCAACGCCACCCACTGCTTGCGAACCGACCTTGTCGTTTCGATGTGGTTGCCTTTACCGGAAAGGATGTTGTGGTTGCGGAACCGCGTTGGTTGCAGGGGGCGTTTGGGGTGTAAATCTTCGGGTATCGTCGTCGTGCGTTAGTGCCACAAATCCCCACGACTCAGCGCCTTGCCCGGGTGATGCGCAGAACATTGGGGAGGCTACGCACACGGCGGATGATACGGGCCAGGTGGCGGCGGTCGTGTACCAAGAGAGTAAAGTGTAGGGTAGAACTCTGTCCGTCACGATCCTCCATGGTGACGTTCTCTATGTTGCAATCGAAATCGGCAATGTGGGTGGCAACGGTGGCCAGCACCCCGCGACGATTGACAACCGCGACCTTGATCTCGACCGCGAAGAGCTTCTTGATCCCTTCTTCCCAAGCAACGTCGATCCAGCGATCGGGGCGGCTGCGGTAACTTGCCACTGACTTGCAGGTACTGGTGTGAACCACAATGCCGCGTCCGGTGCTAATAAAGCCCATGATCGGATCACCCGGGATGGGGCGGCAGCATTTGCCGTAGGTGACAACCATCCCCTCGGTTCCCTTGATAACAAGGGGCTGCAGTGGGGCTTCTGGGGTAACGCTCGCACCCTCACTGCGGATGAGCCCCTGGGTAAGACGCCGCGCCACGAGAACCGGTGGGCGCTTACCGAGACCAATCGATTCCATGAGGGCGTCTTCACTGTCCAAATGCAGCTCTTTTAGCATGGCAACCATTCCCGCTGGGGGGATGTCCACGATGGCGAGGGACAGATCACTGATGGCCTTTTCTAACATGCGCCGACCTAACGCGCTGGCCTCGTCACGTTGAAGGTTTTTTAGGTAGTGGCAGATATTCGACTGGGCCTTGGCGGTAACCACAAAATCGAGCCAGTGTGGATTGGGTTGGGCGGTATCGGATACGACGATCTCTACCTGCTGGCCGCTCATGAGTCCGGTGCGCAAGGGGGCAAACTGGTGATCGATCTTGGCGGATACGCAGCGATTGCCGATGTTGGTGTGGACGGCATAGGCAAAATCGACTGGGGTCGAGCCCTTCGGCAGTTTGATGATGCGACCGCGTGGCGTGAAGACATAGACCTCATCGGGAAAGAGGTCAATCTTCATGTGCTCAAGGAACTCAATGGGATTGCCTGCGCTACGCTGGATCTCAAGGAGGCCGCGCAACCATTCCCGCATCTTTTTCTCAGCATGGTTGGCAGCACTCTCGCCACTTTTGTACAGCCAATGGGCAGCAATCCCGACATCCGCCACCCGGGCCATCTCTTCGGTGCGGATCTGGATCTCGAGGTGGATGCCGAATGGCCCAACCACTGTGGTGTGCAGGGACTGGTAGCCGTTGGCCTTGGGCATGGCGATGTAGTCTTTAAACCTGCCTGGCACCGGTTGGTAGAGGTTGTGGATCATCCCCAACGCCCGATAACAGGTGTCTACCTTGTCAACAATGATGCGAAAGGCATAGATGTCGCGCACACTCGCGAAGGGAGTGCCCTTATTGCGCATCTTTTGGTAGATGCTATAGAGGTGTTTCTCGCGACCCACGACCCGGCCCGGCAGACCTTCCTCGGTGAGACGCTGACAGATGGCAGCGTCTACCTTTTCGGTGACCTCGCGCCGATCGCGACGGGCCTGACGAACCCGTGCAGCGAGAACCCGGTAGCGAAGGGGATACAGATTAGCAAAACCAAGATCCTCTAGCTCTAAACGGATGTCGTTAATGCCAAGACGTTGCGCAATGGGCGCGAAGATCTCCAGGGTTTCATGGGCAATGAGGCGACGCTTTTCGGGTGGCATGGCGTCGAGGGTGCGCATATTGTGGAGACGATCGGCGAGCTTGATGAGGATGACCCGGATGTCCCGGGTCATGGCCATCAGCATCTTGCGGAAATTCTCGGCCTGGGCCTCAGCGCGGGACTCAAAGGTGATCTGCGTGAGTTTGCTAACACCATCTACCAATTCTGCTACCGCATGACCAAACTCGCACGCAATCTGTTCCTTGGTGGTGCCAGTATCCTCAATGACATCGTGGAGCAGTGCAGCGGATATGCTGTGGTGATCCAGGTGCATCCCAGCCAGGATGCGGGCGACCTCCAGCGGATGAAAGATATAGGGCTCACCGGAACGACGCCACTGCCCCTCGTGGGCTTCGGCACCGAACAGGTAGGCACGATAGGCCTCTGCGACTTGTGCGGGCTCAAGGTATTCATCGAGCAAATTACACAGATCACTCATCTGGAAAGTCATTGACCATACCCTCGGGAGGGTAGCAACTCTAGGCAAGGGGAGCGGCTTCTGTTCTTTCCTCCCCCGGTTCTTCCGCAGAGATCACCGATTCGGTACTATGCTCACGGGCACTGACCTGGCTCAGTATCGAGGCATCAACGAAACCAGCGGCTATCTCACGCAAAGCCAATACGGTGGCTTTGTCGTTTTCCTCGGACACCATCGGGGATGCCCCGAGGGCGATCTGGCGTGCCCGCTTGGCGGCAATCAGCACCAATTGGAAGCGGTTTTCTACATTTTCAAGGCAGTCATTAACTGTGATACGGGCCATTTTGCATGATTTCCCAAATGAGTGGGCTAGTGCGTACTGTAACATGCCGCGCCTCATTCCCCCAAACGAGTAATCCTCCGGTGAGTGGTTAATCGAGATGAGTGTTCATCGCAACAAGCGGGCGTTGGTTGTCCTATCGGGTGGTCAGGATTCGACCACCTGCCTCTATTGGGCTGTCCGTGAATTCGGCGCGGGCGCAGTAGAGACCCTCACCTTCGATTACCAACAACGCCACCGCATCGAGCTTGCGTGTGCGCGGGCGGTCGCGCACCAGGCGAATGTGCCGCATGTCGTGCTCCCCATCGATACCTTTGCCGCCCTGGGGGGCAATGCCCTGACCGGCACTCTTCCGGTGGCGACACAGCCAGACCCAACCACCGGGCTCCCGAATACCTTTGTTCCGGGACGTAATCTCATCTTTTTGAGCTTTGCTGCGGCCTTTGCCTATCCGCGAGGGATCCAGCATCTCGTGACGGGCGTGACCCAAACCGACTACAGTGGCTATCCTGACTGCCGCGAGTCTACCTTGCAATCACTGGAACAAACCCTACGCCTTGGGATGGAATATGAGATAACCATCCACGCACCCCTCTTGCATCTCTCGAAGGGGGAGATTGTGCGCCTCGCAGAGACCTTGGGCGCACTGCCGGCCATGGCGTTGACCCATACCTGTTATGAGGGATGCAGACCCCCCTGTGGCGTGTGTCCAGCCTGTAGGATTCGCGCCAAAGGTTTTGCTGATGTTGGTATTCCCGACCCACTGTTGCAGCAGGTATGTTGAACCACATCCAGATCCTAAACTATGCCATCGTTGACAGCCTCGACGTAGACCTTGGCCCCAACATGACCGTCCTCACGGGTGAGACCGGTGCGGGCAAGTCTATCCTGGTGGATGCGCTGGGGTTGGTTTTGGGCGATCGCGCCGATGCGGACGCGGTTCGCGAGGGGGCTCTCCGCGCTGAGGTCTCTGCTGCCTTTACCGTGACCGCTCTGCCCATGGTGCGTACCTATCTTGCTGACCACGCGCTTCTCGAAGACGACGTCGATCCTGCCAAGGATACGCACAGCGAGGTGGATGCCGAATGTCTGATCCGCCGCGTGGTGGGGAAGGATGGTCGCTCACGCGCCTTCGTCAATGGCCGGGCCGTTCCCCTCCAGACCTTGCGGGAGCTGGGTGCGTTGCTGGTGGATATCCACGGTCAACATGCCCACCAGAGCCTGCTGGTGCGCGATGCTCAGCGCGAGATCCTAGATGATTATGCCGACAACGTAGGCTTACAGAGAGAAGTGGCGACTTGCTATGAAAGTCTGCGCCAGCTCTCCACGGAATACCAACGTATCCACCAGGCTACCGCTGATCGTGAGAACCGCTTGGAGTATCTGCGTTTCCAGATCCGGGAGCTAGATGACATGGCCGTCAAGGAGGGCGAGCTGGATGCCCTCGAAGAAGAGCGTCGCTGGTTGGCCCATGCCACTCGCCTACAAGACGGCGGACGTTCGGCCTTGGTGCGCCTGGAAGGAGAGGGAGTGCCGAACGTATTGGGGCTGTTGTTTCGCGTACGGAACGATCTACGCCCCCTTCAGGGGATTGATGCCCGTCTTGCTTCGGTTGCAGAACTCGTCGAGGGCGCGGTGATTCAAGCAGAAGAAGCCGCCGTTGGCCTGCGCCACTACCTTGAAACGCTGGATCTCGACCCTCACCGGATGGATTTTGTCGAAGAGCGCTTGATAGCCATCAAGGAGCTGGCGCGTAAATTCCGCATAGAGCCCGCCGCTTTGGCAGAGCTTGCCGAGCGGTTGCGCCACGAGATCGCCGAATTAGAGCAATCTGAGCTGCGGACTGAAGCGCTTGCGTCTTCTGTGGCGGCGGCGCGGCGTACTTATCGAGAGGTTGCGACCCGCCTCCATGCGGCGCGGACACGGATGGGGGCGGAACTGGCAGAGCGCGTGACGAAAAATCTCCACGCCTTGGGGATGCCTGGTGGCCATTTCGAGGTAGCCTGTACCTTCCTTGCGGATCAAGAGGGAGAAAGCGGGATGGATCGCGTGGAATTCTTGGTCAGCACCAATCCGGGCTCTCCCATGCGTCCCTTGGCCAAGGTCGTCTCTGGGGGGGAGTTGTCGCGCATCAGTCTTGCGCTTCAGGTGTTGGTTGCGACAAACCTGCGGGTGCCAACCTTGGTTTTTGACGAGGTGGATGTTGGGGTTGGGGGGCGAGTGGCAGGTATCGTCGGGCGCTTATTACACAAGCTTGGCGAGCGTTGTCAGGTATTGTGTGTCACGCATCTGCCGCAGGTGGCTGCCGAGGGCCACCATCACCTGTTGGTGACAAAGTCTACGGAGAGTGGCGCGACCCGTGTTGCGATCCGAGCGCTGGCGGCAGAAGAGCGGGTGCAGGAGATTGCGCGTATGCTCGGGGGGGGTGGAACTAACCGACCAAACCCGCGCCCATGCCGAGGAAATGATTACCATGGCGCAGCAGATCTCCGACGAGAGGGAGGGATGCCTTTCTTGAAGACGAAGATCGCCATTGCTGTGCTCTGTGTTTTGTTGCTACCGATGGGTTTGGCGGCTGCGCCATCGGAAGAGCGCGAGGTGTTACATACCTCGGCAACCCCACACCTCGGCGCTACAACGGCTCTTGAGGCCTGTTGGGATCCAGAGGCGCTACGCGCTACGCCACACGAGAGCGCTGTCCGCTATCTTTCCGCGCCAGATCACACCCCCCCAGAGCGAGTGGCGCCCGAGACAGTGGCAGCGCCTGTTGGCGAGGAAGCAGCGCTTTCGGTGCGCTCGATCGTGCCGCGCAATGGCGAAAAACTGGTTGCCCTCACCTTTGATCTGTGTGAGCGGGCGAGCGAGATAACCGGCTACGATGGGGCATTGGTCGATCTATTGCGTGCGGAACAGGTACGAGCCACCTTTTTTTGCGGGTGGTAAATGGCTACGCTCTCACCCAGAACGCGCCATGCAGCTCATGGCCGATCCATTGTTCGAGATCGGTAATCATACCTGGACACATGGCAACCTCCGGGTCTTGCATGGTGCCGAGGTAATGCAGCAGATCCAATGGGCGCAGGCCCAATACGAATTGCTACGCGAGCGGCTATTACATCTGCCCTGTGCTACGGCGGTTCTGCAAGACGAAGAAAAACGTATCCCGCCATTGCCGAAGACATTTCGTTTTCCCTATGGGACTTGTGATGCAGAGTCTCTAAGTTCGGTGGTAAGGAGTGGTCTCGTGCCGATTCAATGGAGTATCGTGAGTGGTGATCCGGTGAGAAGCCAAACCGCGAATCGGATAAGCGATGAGGTTTTGCAGGCGATCCGTCCTGGCGCGATTGTCGTTGCCCATGCCAATGGGCGTGGTTGGCATACCCGGGAGGCATTGCAGACCCTTATCCCACGCTTACGCAGTGAGGGGTATCGATTTGTTACGGTGAGTGAGTTGTTGCGCTTAGGAAAGTCAGTCGCAGTTGATTCCTGCTATGAATTACACAAGGACGATAATTCTCGCTACGATCGCCTTTTTGGACGAGGGACAGAATGAATCCTCCCGATTGGCTAAAGGTTCTCTTTAGTCTGCGCATGTTGATTGTGCTTTTGTTGGGGTTTGCCTCGGGGCTGCCATTATTACTGACCGGCTCTCTGCTCCAGGCCTGGATGAAAGAATCTGGGCTAAATCTTGCGACAATTGGATTATTCAGTCTGGTTGGTCTGCCTTATACCCTCAAGTTTCTCTGGGCCCCCTTGTGCGATGGATTGACGCCCCTTTCTCTGGGGCGTCGTCGGGGGTGGCTGATCATTGCCCAAGGCGCTTTGGTGATGGCGTTGTTGTTATTGTCTTTCAGCCACGTCGAGCATCCCCTAACGGTAGCCTTGGCAGCACTTGCGGTGAGTTTTTTTTCGGCCACCCAGGATGTCGTCATTGATGCCTATCGGCGCGAGATCTTGGCCGATGAAGAGCAGGGCTTGGGCGCTGCGTTGGCGGTGAATGGCTATCGCGTGGGTATGTTGTTGGCGGGCGGGGGCGGGCTTATCCTTGCGGATATGTTTTCCTTTCAGCAGGTCTATTGGTTGATGGCGGGTATCATGGCGTTGTGCCTACCACTGGGGTTCTTGATACCCGAGCCACCATTATTAGCCGCCCCCCCCCGCACCTTGCAAGAGGCGGTAGTCGCACCCTTTCTCGAATACTTTCGGCGTCCCAATGCGCTTTTATTATTGTTGTTCATCCTGCTCTACAAGATTGGCGATGTCATGGCGAGCCAACTCACCGTTCCGTTTTTTATGGAGATAGGCTTCTCCAAAACCGAGATTGGCGCAATTGTCAAACTGTTTGGTTTCTGGGCAACGGTTGCGGGCGGTTTAATGGGTGGAGTGTGGATTCTGCGTTTGGGTATTCGGCGGGCGTTGTGGTGGTTTGGGCTTCTGCAGGGGGTCTCGACGGCTGGTTTTTCTGTATTGGCGCTGCTTGGACATGTCACCTCGGCGCTAGCCTTTACCGTTGCGCTCGAAAACTTTACCAGTGGGCTTGGGACGGCGGCCTATACGGCCTTTATGGCAAGCCTGACCCATCGGAGCTTCACGGCAACGCAATATGCACTCCTCTCGGGCATTATGGGCGTACCTCGGGTTTTTATCGCTGCACCGGCTGGTTTTCTCGTGGAATATACCGGCTGGCCAGTCTTTTTTGCGTTGTGCGTGGTGGCGGCTGTGCCCGGACTTTTATTGTTACGCTGGCTCGAGCGTCGCCAATCCCTAGAGATGCTATGCTAGATTGGGTTGCGTCACAGAGACCCAAGGCGTAGTCTCCCTAGTGTTGCGATAGAGGTGTCTGCATTACCAAACAGTGATCCGCCACCGATTCTTTTGGACACAGATTTGGTGTTAAATCGTGTTTATAAGATGAGGATTTGGCAATGTTGAGAGAATCAAATGTGGCTGCAGATGCGCCATGCTTACCCCCTGTTCCGTCATGCGCTTCTGCCAGC
>CAIRSR010000118.1 GCA_903881315.1 uncultured Thiotrichales bacterium
CCCCGCCTTCTCGAGACGGTCGACAAACTTGAAGGTATCAAACGCGACCGCAGCCATGACCCCATCCCCTTGTCAGAGGGGAATAGTTTACCTGCTCTGAATAACAGACGCTAGAAACAGTCTTGTCCAACGTGTGATGCGTTTGGGGGGCAGGGAGAGACGGCCTACTGCGATTCGTCGCCGACGGTGCGGAAGAAATCCACCGTCTCTTGCGCGACCCGCTTTTTTTGGAGGTCGAGGGTGAGCATGTGGTAGGTGTCGGGTAGCAGCACCTTGCGGATCCGCGTCGCGCCGATGTGCTGCTCGACATAATCGGCATTGCGGACACTCGCCACGTCGTCCTCAATGGCGTGGAGGATGATGGTTGGTGCCGTCACCAGGGGGAGGGCGGGCTTCACGGTGCGGATGAGCTTGAATAACTCGTGCATGGCGTGCGACGGGAAATGCGAATAGGCAAGCCCGCCATTTTTTAGGGCCGTAACAATCTCCTGGCGCATCCGCTCGTCCTTTACCCCATAGGGCGGGCGTTCCTCGTACGAATAAAAATAGCGGATCGGCGGCAGATACGAGATCGGCAATAAAAACCGATACCACGGCAGACTCCAGCCATCATAAAACAGGGTCGTCGAGAGTGCGGCTACCGCTGTCACCTGCTCGCCCTTCTCGGCGGCATGCCACAGGGCCAGCAACGCCCCCATGCACAGCCCCCCCACCGCAACGGTACGACACTCGCCCGAGAGTTCGGTGCAGGCGTCACGCACCGAGGCGTACCAATCCTGCCAGGAGGTGAGTTTTAGATCACTAATCGAGGTGCCGTGCCCAGCAAGGCAGGGCGCACGCACCGTATAACCGCTCCGGTGTAGCGCACGCGCCAGGGGCTTTAGCTCGAATGGGCTGCCGGTGAGTCCGTGGATCAGGACAACACCGTGCTCACCCCCCTTGAGATAGATGCCAGGATCGCTCACGACGCCTCATCGCCCCACGATACTCGGGGCAGCAAACGTGCGGATGGGGTGTATCGACTGGGGGCTATCATTCTTTCGGAGCGGTGCGTGAAAGGCCAATGAAGGGGAGGTCTCGATCCCTGCTTTCGACACAGGGCGACTACTATACTGCCCGGGGCGGGTTACTGCGACCCCACCGAAGGCAAAGAGACCGACAGCCTGCGCCGTGCTCGCCTCGCATCCTTCGGTGTGTCCTTACGCCTACGCAGAACCCTTGCCGGGGTGGATACCCGAACGGCCCAATCCGCCGCGTACCCTACCCATTGTAACCGAAGAGAGAGCCCATCGTCACGATCAGATTTTTGTCCTGTCAGGAGTAAATGGAACTGTCCGGTTTTATAGCAAATAGAACTGTCCGCTTTTCATTAACCCTTTGCATGGGTACTGCCTTAGACTACTCGCAACAGATCAGCTTTTTGTCTATCGGCTGGATGGGTTTTCTGACTGGTGCGAAGTAATTCCAGGATCGTCGTCAATGGAAAGAACGCCACCGCCAAACCAACAGTTCCCATGAAAGCCGCGTACACTCGGGTGGAGGCATCCTTAGTCCGATGAGACTGTTTTTAATGAGATCAATGAGCCCCATCCGCTTGGTCACGTCCGCTGGCTGTGTTGTTTTTGATCGTTGCAAGATCAGCCCCATCCCCCAACCCCTTCCCCATTCATCGGGAAGGGGTTTAATCAAAAACCCGCGATCTCTGTTCTTTGCCATTGGTAACGCCGCCCCATGAATCTCTCCGCGCCCTTCGTCCAGCGTCCGGTTGCGACAACCCTTCTCACCATTGCCCTTGCCCTTGCTGGTTTCGTGGGTTTTTTGCAGTTGCCGGTGGCACCGCTGCCGCAGGTCGATTTTCCTACCATTTCGGTGCAGGCCACGCTCCCCGGTGCCAGTCCCGAGACCATGGCGGCAACGGTTGCGACCCCGCTCGAGCGCTCGCTCGGGCGCATCGCTGGCGTCTCCGAGATGACCTCGCAGAGTTCTACCGGTTCGACCCGCATTACCCTGCAGTTCGACCTCGAGCGCAATATCGACGGCGCGGCGCGTGATGTCCAGGCCGCCATCAATGCGGCACGTACCCTTCTGCCGACCGGTTTGCCGAGCAACCCATCGTATCGTAAGGTGAATCCGGCGGATGCGCCGATCCTAATCCTTTCGCTGACCTCGGAGATCAAGTCGCGGGGTGAGATGTACGATGCCGCCTCGACCATTCTGGCGCAGCAGCTTGCCCAAGTGGAGGGGGTGGGGCAGGTGACGGTTGGTGGAAGTTCGCTGCCCGCTGTCCGGGTAGAACTCAACCCCGATGCGCTGAACCGTTATGGGATTGGTCTTGAGGACGTGCGGGTGGCGATTGCGACGGCCAATCCCAATCGCCCGAAGGGGGCTCTCGAGGATGCGGGCCATCATTGGCAGATTGCCGCGAATGATCAGGCGCGTACTGCCAATGAATATCTGCCGACCATTATTGCCTATCGGCATGGTGCGGCGGTGCGTCTTGCCGATGTCGCCTCGGTTGTGGATGGCCCGGAGGATTTGCGCAATGCGGGTCTTGCGAATGGTAAACCGGCGGTTTTACTTTTGCTCTTCCGCCAGCCCGGGGCCAATATCATCGAGACGGTAGATAAGGTGCGCGCCCTGTTACCGCACCTGTCCGCCGTTTTGCCCGCTGCCATCGAGCTTGCCGTGGTGATGGATCGCACCCCAACCATTCGCGCCTCTTTGCATGAGGTGGGCCTTAGTCTTGCTCTTTCGGTGGTGTTGGTGGTGCTCGTGGTCTTTCTTTTTCTTGGCGAGGTTCGTGCGACCTTGGTGCCGAGTGTCGCGGTGCCGTTATCCCTGATCGGTACATGCTTTGTCATGTATCTGTGTAATTATAGCCTGGATAATCTTTCGTTGATGGCGCTTGCGGTTGCGACCGGGTTTGTGGTCGATGACGCCATTGTGGTACTAGAAAACATCTCGCGTTATCTCGAAGAGGGACTGTCACCGATTGAGGCCGCCTTGCGTGGCGTGCGTGAGGTGAGTTTTACGGTGGTGTCGATGAGTCTTTCTTTGGTCGCGGTGTTTCTGCCGATTCTCTTGATGGGGGGCATTATCGGGCGGTTATTCCGCGAATTCGGCGTTACTCTGGCGGTGGCGGTTTTGATCTCGCTGGTGTTATCGCTGACTACCACGCCAATGATGTGTGCAAAATTGCTGCGTTTTACTCCACGAGATGAAAAACAGGTGCGACCACCCTCGTGGAGTCAGCGCCTGTTTACTCGTTTGCAACAGGCTTACGCCCGTTCGCTTGAGCATGCCTTACGGCATCGTTTTATTACCTTGTTGCTATTGTTTGCGACGATCGCCCTCAATATCCATCTTTACGCCATTGTACCAAAGGGCTTCTTTCCCCAACAGGATACTGGGCGCATGATGGGGATGATCCAAGCGGATCAGAGCAGTTCTTTTCATGCCATGGAACAGAAGCTCGCCGCCTTTATGGCGATTTTACGTTCTGATCCGGCGGTGGATAATGTTGTCGGTTTTGTTGGTGGGCAACAGCGCAATGGTGGCTTTATGTTTGTTGCCCTAAAACCGTTGGCTCTGCGTCACATCTCGGCGGATCGGATTATTGCGCGGCTACGACCGAAACTCGGGCAGGTGGCGGGGGCGAGCCTTTTCTTGCAACCGGTGCAGGATATTCGCATGGGGGGAAGGCCCGGGGCGGCCCAATACCAGTATTCACTGCTCGCGGATAGTCTCGAGGAACTCCGCAACTGGGAGCCACGGATACGCGCCTTACTCACAGCCCTACCCGAGCTTGCCGATGTGAATACCGATCAACAAGATAGGGGCCAGCAGGTCACACTCAATATCGACCGGAATACCTTAGCGCGTCTTGGGCTTAGCATGAATCAGGTGGACTCGGTGCTAAACGATGCCTTTGGTCAGCGTCAGGTCTCGACCATCTATAATCCGCTCAATCAATATCATGTCGTGATGGAACTGGCACCGCAGTATTGGCAGAGCCCAGAGTCGTTGCGTGTGATCCAGGTGGTGACAGTGAAAGGCGCGGTGGTGCCGTTGGCGAGTTTTAGTGAGACCACGATTACCGCAACCCCGTTGGCGGTCAATCACCAGGGCCAATTTGCCGCTGCGACCCTTTCGTTTAATCTACCGCCCGGGATTTCGCTTGGCACCGCGACCGATGCGATTGCTGCCACCATGATAAAGAATGGCGTACCGAGTTCGGTACAGGGTGGTTTTCAGGGAACGGCGCGAGCCTTTCAGGACTCGCTTTCGAGTCAGCCGTGGTTAATCCTGGCGGCATTGCTCACGGTTTATATTACCCTTGGGGTGCTTTACGAGAGTTATATCCATCCGCTGACGATTATTTCTACGCTTCCCTCGGCGGGGATTGGGGCGTTGTTTGCGTTACTTGCGACCAATACCGATTTTAGTATTATGGCGCTGATTGGGGTTATTTTGCTGATCGGGATTGTCAAGAAGAACGCGATTATTATGATCGACTTTGCGCTAGCCACTCAACGACGCGATCATCTTACCTCACTCGAGGCGATCCGGCGGGCGTGTTTGTTGCGCTTGCGACCGATTCTGATGACGACCTTTGCCGCGCTGCTCGGGGCATTGCCGCTCGCGATTGGCTTTGGGGAGGGTGGGGAATTACGCCAGCCGCTCGGGATTAGTATTGTCGGTGGGCTGTTGGTGAGCCAGGTGCTGACCTTGTATACGACGCCGGTGGTGTTTTTATACCTGGATGACCTGCGCCTGTGGTTTCTGCGACGACGGAAGAATCCGGTGGTGGTGGGGGTGGTGTAATGGGTGGAAGGGTAGGGGGCTAGCCCATAGATTGCTGTAGTTGATTTTATTATAAATCCCTCCCCGAGATCGGGGAGGGGGCTTAAGGGAGGGGTTGAGGTTTTGATCCTAGGATTTTGATTTGCTCCTAGGAAGCCTTGCGCAGTGACAGTTTTCTCCTGATGGTTGGTGTGTCAGAACGCCTTATTGCCAAAACCAATCAGGGCCTATTTGCTTTGCATGGGGAGTCTGTTTATCGGCCTCTTCAAGAATATTCCCACAGGCCCCAGCTAGAGATGGATTCACCTTAAGACTGTTGTTGCTCTTTTTGAGCGGATCCCAGAATTCGTCCTGAAAGAAGAGAAGGGGTTTACAAGGAACCTTCTGTCCCGCTTTATCCTGACAATCCTGAGAGCCGCCATCCTTATTCGCCACAGGAACGGGCCTAGTATAAGAGTCGTCATTCTTATGCTCCGCTTCCTCCAGTCTATAACGATACCCATTATCCTTCATATCCATCTGTTTCGCATCCTGACTATTATTATGAAAGTCACCATGCTTATGTATGGGATCATCCTGATCAAATGCCTTGATAAAGATTCGGGAACTGACATCCGGATCAACCTTTCCTGCGCACTGTCTCTCATAGTAGGTGGGAATCACATTATCCCACCGCCCCACTGTTCGATCATCGTGGGTATTGGGTGTTGTGAAGAGGTCATCTATCCAGACTAACAGGCTGCCACGGGGCAGAACCCAATCATTGCTCTCCTCGACCTCATTCTGGGGATGGAGCGTTAGATTGTAAAACTTTGCGCCACTATGAGCCTCAAGATACGGGATGATGGTATCAAATGTATTTCTAGAAGAGTCAGCCCCCGCCATATAAACAATATTCTGATAGGGAATCTCTGGGTAGCGGCGGATTAGTTCGTTTAAGACAAAAACCCCCATGCTGTGACCAATCAGGGTTATTTCTGTGTTGGGCTGATCCTTTTTGTACTTAGCGAGCTGCTCCGCAAACAACGGCATTACCGCGACTGGTTGATTGTCCGGTGCGGTGGGGGCACTTTGCTTGGTGCGCATACCCTCGGCAGTAATCGGCACTCCATGAGGGCACTGTGCAGTGCGCACATCATCCGGATTATGATTGATAATGGATGGATCGGGCCTATCCCAAAGCACCTTGGTGCGGCGTATCATATTATCCCATGCCGGTTTCCCGAGCCCATCAATGACCGGGACAGTAGCAATCTGAGGCAGCCAGGTGACAGCGTTAAATAGGGCATTTCTAGCGCTGACAAACCCCCAGTCGCGATCTGAACCACCCGATATGTTTCCGTGATAGTTCTCCCACAATGCGCAATATTTCCGATCGACATCCGTGTTTCCTTTTCCAAACTTTTGTGTACGGAGAATTGCTTGAATATCGCGGTAGGTAGTATCGCCTATATCGATAGGCGCACGAACCACGCCTCGGCCCAGGTCAGCAATGAGATAGAGTGGTGATGTCAGAAAACCCCTGATAGGCCGATTCTCGCCCTGGCGGATTTGGAACAGGTGCTCGCTATAGTCATCAATCCCGTCAGAATTCCAATTGATCGATATGGGGTAATAATCAGGGCTTACATTAGTAACATCAACAAGTAGTTGATGTGTATTTTCGGAAGAGGTGGTCAGCTTATTTAAGCCGCCATGTACGAAGATGAGAATCTTACTCTTATTCTGCTGTTTCATCTCGGCGAAAATCCCGTCGATATAGTCACGAGTCTCCGCTGGCGTTAACGTAGCCAGTGTTTTCTGGCCCCCTTCTATAGCAAGTTTACTAAGGGTTTCTGGGGATATAAGCACCCCGTTCGGAGTGGCCGTGATCGCATGTTTGCTGAATTCAACTGTCAATGAGCAGAACCCTTGATCCCGTATGGATTGGGCTGTATCGGTAGCACATGCGCTAAGCAGAATGATACAGGTTGCAGTTAGGGTACGGAACATTCGCACAGTTATGTCCTTTCGATAAAGGCCCCGCGCCTCGCGCAGAATACAGGTCGGAGTGTTTTGGAAAGCCACCGTTACCTCAAGCTTACAGGGAACAAGTAGGTGTTCGGTTGCTGGGCTGTTGAACAGGTTATCGCTAGATCCCAACTTCTACCCCAACCCCTCCCCGAGATCGGGGAGG
>CAIRSR010000119.1 GCA_903881315.1 uncultured Thiotrichales bacterium
AGCCCCTCGGCGATGGCGGTCTTCCCCACACCCGCCTCACCGACAAACAGCGGGTTGTTTTTACGTCGCCGACAGAGGATCTGGAGGGTGCGTTCGATCTCCTCGCGCCGCCCGATGAGCGGGTCGATCTTCCCTTGGATAGCCAATTGATTCAGGTTGGTTGCGTAGAGATCCAGAGGGGTGCGCGGTGATGCAGCCTCGGCACCTTCTTCTTCGCCCCCCGGGTGGAGAGGCTCCCCCTCTTCTTCGCCCGGCACCTTGGATATGCCATGAGACAGGTAATTGACCATGTCGAGGCGCGTAATATTCTGTTTATGTAGAAAATGGACGGCGTGCGAATCCTTTTCGCTGAAGATGGCCACCAGGACATTGGCACCACTCACCTCTTTTCTGCCCGAGGATTGGACATGAAACACCGCCCGCTGCAACACCCGCTGAAAGCTAAGTGTGGGTTGGGTCTCACGGCCATGGGAGCGATGCAGCAACGGCGCTGTCTCGAGGAAGGTCAGCAGATCCTGACGGAGCACCTCAATGTTAGCGGCACAGGCACGCAACACCTTGCTCGCATCGGGGTTATCGAGCAACCCCAACAGGAGATGCTCGACCGTCATGAATTCATGCATCTTTCCCCGTGCGTCGTGGAATGCCTGATTGAGTGTGTACTCAAGATCCTTATTTAACATAAGCCTCAAAACCTCCCGGGTGCCTGCTGATACCCGCGTTACACCTGCTCCATCCTACATTGTAGTGGATGTTGGTTTTGCCTTGAAAAATCGTTGACCTGCGCTACCTTGGTTTCCGCAACCTCGTGGGTGAACACCCCACACACCCCTTGACCACGAGTATGAACCTGAAACATGACCTGCACCGCCTTCTCGTGCCCCATCCCAAAGAACTGCTCAAGAACCTGCACCACGAAATCCATCGGGGTGTAGTCATCGTTCAGTAGGATCACCTTGTACATCGGGGGACGCTTCAGTTTAGGCTTTTCTTCCTGAAGAATTGCGTCGTCTGCGTTCTGTTGGGAGCGTTTTTTTTCGGCCATAAAATCCCGAAGCCTCCTGAGGGGATGGAATCTTGCGGCGACGAACGAGGTAATCCATGTGGCACCAAGGGAGACGCCGCCCCGACTCGCCGGTAACCGGAAAGGGATAGTGTACTTGGTTTTTTGATTGCGCTGATAGCTGTTCCGAGACAGCGGATCGAGAAGCCCGCACCGCGAACCGATGGACTATGCCTGAGAGATACGCTCAGGAATCAAGACAAAAAAGCACCGCACCTGAGAGGAGAATCCACTCCACATCAGGCACGACGCAGGACAACCTACCCCTCGCGATCCGTGCCTCCCTGAATCAGGCACGGATCGGAAGCGCCATCTTAGAAGCGGTGAGACCAGCCGATCATGATAACCGCATCAGGCGTCTGCTTATTAGCAGCGAGGTTCACTTCGGCATCTAGCTGGGTGGTCTTGTCAGTGAGATAGGTCACACCGAAATCAGCCGTCGCGACTGTCGGCGCAGTCCGCGTATGATCCGCGTACATCTCCCCATAGACACCAACCGTATCGGTTACTGCGTAGGAAAGATTCACAGCACCATAGACATCATTGAGATAATGGGCACCAGTTGGGTGCCTGGTATCATCGGCCAAAGTAAGCGTAAGACTCGTTTTATCATTTAGATTCATCGACCCCGTTGCAATGGCCCCCCCCTCGACGCGGTTGTCAAAGACCCCGGAATTTTTTAATTGGCTGTCGGCAGTTGGCAGGGTCACGAAACCAATCACTCCAAACGCTGGAGAACTACCATCCGCCCCCATAAAGGTGTGGAGCACACGGAGCGTGGTGTTACCAAACCCCGAGACGTTCGTAGCGGCGGCACCTGCTGTATGAACCGTCTGTTTGGTGTAGGGACTCACCACGAGCTGCACATCGGTTCCATCCAGGATCCCGTAGCGAAAAGAGGTTTGGGCAAGCGCATACTGATTGCTCGGCGTGTGAAGCGCCGGGTTGTTGGTATAGGCGGCCAGACCGGACTCCACCTGGAGGTATCCCTTCGGCACTGCTATCGGGCTCTCTGCCTGACCAGGCCGACCCACCACAAAGGCCGGATCACTGCTCGCCGCATCATCGGCTAGCGCAAGCGTTGGGAGTACCGAAACCACGGCAAGGCACGCAACTGTTTTAAAGTTTTTCATATTCTTATTTCCGGTCAAGTGTCGCTGAGAGATGGGGTAACGGGTATTGAAAAAATCGCACGAGGTGTGACGCACCAAACCAGGCGCACAATAATACTCAAGCGTTTTTTATGTCTATAACCTTGAGGTACATTATCTTTGTGCCGACCAGGGAAAAGCATGTGCGAAATAATAAGACCTGTTGCACACACGTTCAATACCGCCGATAAAAATTTTAGCGTAGGCCAAAAAATATGGCGCGATTGAACTATTACGCAGAACTATTACGCAGCATCACTGTCCCACGAAAACGCCTAGAGAAGAATCTTTACCGCAATTGCCCCCAAGACTCAGAAGGCTTAGCGAACAATACGAATGCGCTGATCCTCTCCGCCAACCGCGCGGGAGATGCGCCTTGAGGTGCCTTGGGTGAGCCCTTGCACAACCGCATTGGTTAGCATCATGGCGCTAAACTGGGCCACACCCGCAACAGCAAGGGTTGCGTCATCCGCGAGCTTGTCGAAATAGGTGCCCGCATCGGCAGTTGACCGCACATCCCATAGGCTTACCCAGGCAGTGATCGCAGCAATGGAGAGGGCAACACCCGTAAGCGCCAGGGCTGAGTAGGATACTAAGGCAAAGGTGTTTGCCGTGTTAGTAGCATTCAGCGCCCCAACGGCTGATGCTCCGGTTAAAACCGCAAGGGAGGTGGTGGTAACAAAGGCAGCCTTGTTGGTATTAAAAAACGGCTGCATGGTCACCGCCTCGCCAAAGGTTGGCGGCACGACCAGGAATAAACAAAAGAGAGCGGCTAACAATCGGTTCATTTGGTAAGTCCCCCTATGAAGGTGAGCGGCAAGAGCGAGATGACCTATCGTACCAAAAAACCGAGCGTTTTGGTAATACAACAGTATGGTCGGATAAGCACAAGGCGTGGTCACGTAACGCTCTTGTCTCAACATCCTTACGTACCATGTTCGGTACGGACTTTGGCCTGCCCACGGTATACACTCCGAGTCCCGCGCACGAGATTGCGCCAAACACGACAGAACCCTCCGACGCGGTTCGCCTACGACGAGACGATCTCACCCTTGGGTAACCCCATGCACATAAACACCGACAAGCCCTACCGACTATTTGCCGATACCATCGAGAGCGAGGCACTACAGCAGTTTGAGAGCGCCATGCAACAGCCCTTTGTGGTGCGCGGGGCGTTAATGGCGGATGCCCATGTAGGATACTCATTACCCATTGGCGCAGTGATTGCCACAGACAGTGTGGTTGTTCCTGCTTGGGTTGGTTACGATATTGGGTGCGGGATGTGTGCCGTGCCCCTCTCGCAGAATAAAGCGGAGTTATCGAGCCAGGCGGAGGCCATCTTTACGGGGATTTATCAACAGGTGCCGGTCGGGTTCTCTCATAATTCGCAGCCAACCGACTGGGCTGCCCTCGGCAAGCTAGATAAGACCGCAGCACTTGCAGAAATCTTTGGTAAGAATGGTCTGTTTCAATTGGGTAGTCTGGGTGGCGGAAATCATTTCATCGAGATCGGGGCCGATGAACAAAACCAGGGCTGGATCGTGATCCATTCCGGCAGTCGGGGAATCGGTCACGCCGTGGCAACCCATTATATGAAACTCGCGAGTGGGACGGGAAAGGCACGCGAAGGACATTATGGACTCAAGGTAAACAGCAAAGATGGCCAGGATTATCTCAAGGATCTGAATTTTTGTTTGGCGTTTGCCCTTGAGAACAGAATGGAGATCATGCGGCGGGTTGTGAAAACCATCTGTGATATCCTCCCCGGTCGCGCAGATTGGGATAGACTTATCAACAGAACGCACAATCATGTAGAGCAGAAAGGGGGCACCTGGATCCACCGCAAGGGCGCTACCCACGCCGAGAGCGGCATGATGGGTGTAATCCCAGGCAATATGCGCGATGGAAGTTTTATTGTCCGAGGGAAAGGAAACCCCGATTCTTTATGCTCTAGCTCACATGGCGCGGGGCGCGTGTTGGGGCGTAAGAACGCCAAGGCCACCATCAAACTCGCGGATTTCTCAGCGACGATGCGGGGGATAACCGCCCGCGTCAACCAGGCCACCCTAGACGAATCCCCCTTCGCCTACAAGAATATCTTTACCATTATCGCCCAGCAGAGAGAATTGATCGATGTGGTGGCGCATGTGACACCCATTGTCAACATAAAAGGCTAGCCACGTAACACGCCAAGCAACAGAAAACGGCAGAGAAATCCAGTTGGGTGTTGTGTACCCTCCCCGGCTCAACAGCCCCGCCTTAGCGGGGCTTGCTGGGAGATCCTGTTGGGCTTCGTTATATGGCCCCGCGCTCATTTCGAGTCTTTCGCTGCGGGAATATTGATGAGTGGTGCCGCATTCATTGAGGACGGGATCACCACCGTTGCCGTCCCTCCCTTGCGGGCAAATTCCATCAGCGCCTGATTGGCTTCGTGCTGTAGATACGCTGGTGTTAGGGTATTATTGATTGCCTCGTTGGATCTGGCGATACCCTGCGCCTCCCGCAGGCGTACTTGAGCCTCTTGTTCTGCAATCTTGACCTGTAACTCCATCGCCTCTAATTTTTTCTGATTGGCCACCGCCTGCTGGATGGATGACTCGATAGCGGGATCAGTGATCACCGTGCGAATGACCACCCGCGTAATGGTAAAGGTTTGTGGATCGTTAGCGTCCAATTCATGCTGCAACAGCAACTGGATGTGATCAGCGATCTGTTCACGCTGTTGGTGCACCACAAGCGACGGTAGTTTAGAAACCTCTTGGTAGGCAGCATTGCGTGCCAGCGTTTCTACCAGCATATGGGCTGGTGCCCATACCTCTCCGTCAGGTAAGAGTACGCTCTGGCCTGCATATTTTGTCTCCACTTTAGGAATGCGCTCCGCAGCGACCTTGTAATACACCGTCAGATCGAGTTCCCTGATGAACAGGTTATCCGATGCCTTGGGCTTTAAACCATCAATATTGACCGCAATCTCTTTAGAAGAAAATTCCTTGACCGATGCGAACGGAACCACATACAACCCCGGCGTCAGTACCTCCATGTGGACAACCCCGAAGCGCTTTTCAACGCCAACATTGCCGGTCTCGATGGAGCCGATACCCGCGAAGTTCCATAAACTAACGAGGGTAAAAAAGCCAAGTGCCCCTAACAGTTCAAATGACATCGTTCGATCTCCGCAGCCGCCGTATCATCTCACATCGACAGGCCATCGCAATCTGCTATAGTTATGCCTATGAGCCCCCTTACCTCCACAAACCTGTGGTAACACCTGCGCTATGGGTTGCCGCCTTACGCAAATCCACACTCGCACCGGTGATCAGGGTATCACAGGACTGGGCGGGGGTGTGCGCCTCCCGAAGAGTAGCCTGCGGATCTGTGCGCTTGGGGATCTTGATGAGTTCAATTGCGCCCTCGGCGTCCTCCTCGCCACGGACTTACCCGCCCCGCTCGCGCAGACCATTGAATCGTCACTGGTTGGCCTCCAGCACGACCTGCTCGACCTCGGCGCAGAACTCGCGTTCCCCGGGCGGGTTCGCCTCGCTGAGGGGCGTCTGCTCAGTGTCGAGCACACCCTAGAAAGCATCAACGCCGAACTGCCCCCCTTGCGCGGCTTCATCCTGCCGGGCGGAAGTCCTGCGGGTGCAACGTGCCACCTCGCCCGCGCCGTAGCACGGCGTGCCGAGCGCTCACTAGTCGCCCTCTCAGAGGTTGAAGTGGTCAATCCGCTGGCGATACGTTATCTTAACCGCGTCTCCGACCTATTGTTTGTTCTCGCCCGCGCCCTCAACCACGGTGCCAATCGGCCTGATGTCGTGTGGGAGCCACAGGGAGCGCAGTCATGACCATCTCCTTAGCCAGCCGCCCAGACACCAAAATAAGGCTTGCGCGTGCTGCTGCGGGAATGGCTCACAAAATAAAACTGCCTATTTCTGTCCAAAATATGGTGTACTCTTCTGAAAGTCGGATATAATGATTGCACTGTGGTGTTCCCACGGTGCGTTTGTAGGTAGTGGACTGATCGCCTCGGTGACCAGTCGGGCCAACAACGCGAACATATTATGCCAGGTTTTGCCTGTCTCTCCAAAGTAGACGTAGATTGATTGCAACGAGGTTGTTATGCCAGTCGGTACTGTGAAGTGGTTCAACGAATCCAAGGGGTTCGGCTTTATCTCTCCTCATGATGGTGGTGCTGATGTATTCGTGCACTTCTCCGCCATTAAGGGCTCAGGGTTCCGTACCCTAGCAGAGGGTCAAACGGTTAAGTTTGACGTTGAAAAGGGGCCAAAAGGCCTGCAAGCGCGCAACGTCGAGGCTGCCTAAGTTCTGACCCTCTCACATCCGCCGCCTTTGGTGGGTGTGGATTAGAAGCCAGCACCGTCTGGCGAAGGGCCCTGCATCCTAAGTGACGCAGGGCCTTTTTTTATGGCGCACGTTCACCCAGGCTACTCCCCTACCTCAGAGGGGGCGCTTCGCCTGTTTTTCTAGCTTTTTGCGAATACGATTGCGTTTTAGGATCGACAGGTAATCGACAAACAGCTTGCCTTCTAGGTGGTCTATTTCGTGTTGCACACACACCGCCAGTAGACCATACGCCTCCTCCTCAAAAACGCGACCCTCACAGTCCATGGCGCGGAAACGGATCCGCGTGGCCCGTTCCACCGGTTCGTAGAACCCGGGCACGGAGAGACAACCTTCATCCGCGCACTCGCGCTCGCTGCCACTAGCGAGGATGACCGGGTTAATGAGACACCTCGGCTCGGCCTTGTCTTCGGTGATGTCGAGCGTGATCACCCGCTTTGGCACGTTCACCTGGATAGCCGCAAGACCAATACCCGGCGCGGCATACATGGTCTCGAACATATCGTTGACCAACTGCCGAATGTCGGGGGTTATGGCTTCCACAGTACGCGCCTGTTGACGAAGACGCGGGTCTGGATAATGTAAGATCTCAAGCAAGGCCATGGTCGATCCGAGGACGATGAAAAGCCCTCAATTCTAGAATAAAGCAACAAAGAGCGGAATCAGCGCCCGAAGATTTTCTGTAACGCAACCTTGATCCCACCGAAAAGCCAATTGTGTGTGCAAAGGCAACTGGCCACAAGAAACAGCTCTATTACCAATACGTTAGAGAACTTTGCAGTGCCCGTAAACACCATTTTGGGTTTTTCGGAGAAGACTCAACCTTTGCTGAAGACCCACAACAACATCCACTATTTTGCCTGTCTCGACATCATCTGCTGAACGCCCACCCCGCCTTGTTGCGCACCACCATAAACGCGACTCTCGGTGATGACCCTATCGAGCGCTACGTCCCACGGACGCGGCTTGATGACTGCGACCCGTTGGAAATCGTGCCCAACCCCCACCACCCGGGGCTTGCGCCAATAACGCCGCCCGGCAAGAAAGGCCAAGGTCTTGTCGTAGTACCCACCTCCCATCCCGATGCGATTGCCTCGCGCATCAAACGCAACCAACGGGACAAGCACCAGATCCAAACACGCAGCACGCACCCATTGCGCGGCGGGACGCTTGGGTTCGAGGATGTGCAGACGATTCATACGCAACGGTTCACCAGGACGATAGGCAGCGAACCACAAACGACGACCGCCCAAAGGGCAGAGAACGGGGAGATAACAGCGCTTGCGCGCCGCAACGGCGCGTTGGACGAGAACGGCTAGATCGATCTCACCGTCGTTTGCCAGGTACACGGCCACCCGCCGACTGTTGCGGTAGACAGCAAGCCCTTGAACTCGACGGCTAAGCTGTACTGAATACCGAACGCGCCGGGCAGGAGACAGAGCGCGGCGGCGCTCCCGCATCGTACGACGCAGTTGTACGCGGGTCATGGGAGAAAAGCCTGGGGGAAAGACCTAAACGACGGAAACAACGAAGCGGCACCCCCCGCATGTGCCGTTACGGACCTTTGCCCTTGAACCAGAGGTTCAGGGTGGAGACGTCAGCACAACCTTAGGCTTTCCGCAAAAGCGGACATGCACACCGATTGAAGCACTCAGTCCCCCGAGTTTGAATTTAGGCTCAAGGTTTAACCCGGGCCGCTCTCGAACACTGCAGGGAATGCCTAGGCGCAAACCTTACTCTCTTACCGAAGGTGCGTCTAGTAGGGCGTCAGTAATCTTGTCCTGGATCCTCTGCATCTCCGCACCCAGCGCCTCGACGTACAAAGAGTTTTCGGCTTGCGTTTGCAATAGCTCGCTCGCAAGATTGAGCGCGACCAGCACAGCGATACGATCCAGCCCGTTGATGCGCCCACTATCCCGAACCTTCCGCAGTCGCTCATCCAGCAAAGAGGCCGCGTTGGACAAGGCTTCTCGTCCATCCTCCGTGCATACGACGCGATACTCTCGATCGAGAATCGTAACGGCAGCAATACCCGGTTCTTCTCTCTTCATGGATACTCCAGAGCCCCTACCGCGAGAATCGCGTTTACCAAAGCGCATTTGCTTGGATAGGACAGGGTCAACATCGCATTGAACGCCCGTTAGCCGTAACCACAGCGCCCAATATACTCATTCAGTACTATACGGGATACCCAATGGGATAGTAAATGCTCGCCCCGTTTAAGAGTACTATAACCGTCTCAGGATAGTTCTACCAGCCAAGGGGGCAGATACACGCTTCGCGATGGACATAGCAGCCCTTCAGGGCGGGACTGGTGACGTGGACGACGCAAGATCCTTGGGCTAGAATACTTGCGGGCTCGGGCGTTCTTGAATTGGGAATTCATAGGAATTCACTGCGGCGACCATTTGCGGGGAATCCTGCTCGTCCTACCGAGTTCCGCATGGAGGTGTCGGCGGGGTGGCGTGTATTTACGAGATAGCTGTTTCAACCTTCAGTATCGATAACTGAACCTACAACAATAGAGCGTCGCCTGGTGGCCCTAATAACAGCCGAGTGGTGATGGAGGTACGGATCGTCATGTCTAAGTTGGTACGACCCCACGGGGGCGCTGAACTCAAACCCCTCTTGCTCCGGGGCAAAGAGCAAGAAGCAGAGCTTGCTCGTGCTGCAACCCTCCCCCAGGTACGCATGTCGTCTCGTGAGACGGGCGATCTCATCATGATGGGGATTGGTGGTTTCACCCCTCTTGATGGGTTTATGACCCATGCGGATTGGCGAGGGGTTTGTGATGGCTACAAGATGGCGAGCGGTTTGTTCTGGCCGATCCCAGTCACCCTTTCCACCGACGAAGCCACCGCCAACAGTCTTACGGTAGGCAGCAGCGTGGCCCTGGTAGACGGTGAGTCTAACGCCATCATGGGAACCATGCAGATCACCGAGAAGTATTCCATCGATAAGGCACATGAGTGCATGATGGTCTACAAAACCACGGAACTGGAGCACCCCGGCGTCAAGATTGTGATGGATCAGGGCGCTATCAATCTCGCTGGGCCGGTCAAGGTGTTGTCCACGGGTGACTTTGCCGATAAGTACGGTGCGCTGTTCATGACGCCAGCAGAGACCCGCGCCCTGTTTGAGTCTAAGGGGTGGAGCACGGTCGCAGCCTTCCAGACCCGTAACCCGATGCACCGTTCCCACGAATACCTGGCCAAGGTGGCGGTTGAGATCTGTGATGGTGTGCTCATCCACTCATTGCTTGGCAAGCTCAAGGCCGGTGACATTCCAGCCGAGGTTCGTGCACGCGCCATCGACACCCTGGTCGAGAACTACTTTGCCAAAGGCACTATCGTCCAGGCGGGATACCCGCTAGATATGCGCTACGCCGGCCCGCGTGAGGCGTTGTTACACGCCCTGTTCCGTCAGAATTATGGCTGTTCTCATCTAATCGTCGGTCGTGACCACGCTGGCGTTGGCTCCTACTACGGGCCTTTCGACGCGCACCACATCTTCGACGAGATCCCGAAAGATGCGCTCGAAACCAAACCCATGAAGATCGATTGGACCTTCTGGTGCTACCAGTGCGGCGGCATGGCGTCGATGCGGACGTGCCCGCACGACGACAAGCAGCGTCTGCTGTTGTCCGGAACCAAGCTGCGCAAGTCCCTCTCAGAGGGAGGAGACGTACCCTCGGAGTTTAGTCGTCCCGAGGTATTGAGCATCCTTCGCGAGTACTATGCGAGCTTAGAGTCCCATGAAAAGGTTGAAGTTAAGCTGACCGGTCACTCGGCCAGATAGTTGGGAAGTACCCTTAGGTAACCGTTGTTGATAGATAACTCCTTGGAGAGACGCAATGCCAACTTTTGTGCGCACTGAGAAGTGTGATGGCTGTAAAGGTCAGGACAAGACCGCCTGCATGTACATCTGCCCCCACAACTTGATGAAACTCGACAAGGATGGCTCCGAAACGGGTCATGCGATGCGGGCCTTCAATCAAGAGCCGGAACAGTGCTGGGAGTGCTATTCCTGCGTTAAGATCTGCCCCCAGAACGCCATTGAGGCGCGTCATTACGCCGACGTCGTGCCACTAGGCGGCTCTGTTCAACCTTTGCGTGGTTCCGATTCTATCCTGTGGACCATTAAGTTCCGTAATGGGGTCATGAAGCGCTTCAAGTTCCCCATTCGCACCACCCCGGAAGGATCCATCGATCCATACGGCGGCAAGCCCATGCCAAAGATGGCCGACATTGCCAAGCCCGGTTTCTTTACCCCGGAAGGTGGTTTCCGTCCAGGCAACCCGGCTGAATTGATCCGTAAGTGAGTTATCCCCCACCCACCCCATACGGGGTCGCGGATTGCAACGAGTGAGAAAAACATGTCAGGTACTTTTGAGAATCCCGAAGTTGTCCAAGAAGAAGTTGATATCCTGCTGATTGGTGGTGGTATGGCGTGCTGTGGGGCCGCTTATGAGCTTATGCGTTGGGCCGAGGCCGCCAAGGCCGAGACCGGCGTTGATCTCAAGATCAAGCTCATCGACAAGGCTGCCATGGATCGCTCCGGTGCCGTCGCACAGGGTCTCTCCGCCATCAATACCTACATCGGCCCCGAACAGGATCCCGCCGATTATGCCCGCATGGTCTCCAACGACCTGATGGGCATCACCCGCGATGACCTAGCCTATGACCTGGGCCGTCACGTCGATGAGTCCGTACATTTGTTCGAGGAGTGGGGTCTGCCTGTCTGGAAGACCGACGAACATGGCGAGCGCCATGACGGCTCTCAGGGCCTGCCCGCCCTGAAGGACGGTGGTAAGCCAGTCCGTTCCGGCAAGTGGCAGATCATGATCAACGGCGAATCCTACAAGTGGATCGTCGCTGAAGCCGCAAAGAAGGCCCTGGGGATGGATCGCATCCAGGAGCGCGTGTTCATCGTCAAGTTGGTAAACGACAAGAACGACAAGAATCGCGTCGCTGGTGCCGTCGGCTTCTCCGTTCGTGAGAACAAGGTATTCGTTTACAAGTTCAAGACCTGCCTATTAGCCGCAGGTGGTGCCGTCAACATCTTCCGTCCGCGCTCCGTGGGTGAAGGTACTGGTCGTGCTTGGTATCCGGTGTGGAATGCCGGCTCTACCTACTCCATGGCCGCCGAGGCTGGCGCTGAGTTGACCATGATGGAAAACCGCTTCGTACCCGCCCGCTTCAAGGACGGTTACGGCCCGGTCGGCGCATGGTTCTTGTTGTTCAAGGCCAAGGCCACCAACGCCGTTGGTGAGGTCTACATGGACACCAACAAGCACCTCCTGGATGACTACCCCCCCTATGGAAAGGCCGCCGTACCTGCCTCTTGCCTGCGCAATCACTTGATGCTGAAGGAGATGAAGGAAGGTCGCGGGCCCATCTACATGGACACCGTAACGGCTCTTGCCAAGATGAAGGAAGTGCTGACCCCACGCGAGGTCAAGCACCTAGAAGCAGAGGCATGGGAAGACTTCTTGGATATGTGCATTGGCCAGTGCGGTATCTGGGTCGGTGAGAACATTGAGCCCGAGAAGAAGAACTCCGAGCTGATGCCAACCGAGCCCTACCTCCTCGGTTCACATTCTGGTTGCTGCGGCATTTGGGTGTCTGGCCCGGATGACCTCGGCGCTCCAACCAGCGAGGAATACAGCGGCATTCCTGGCCACCTGCCAAGCGGCTGGAGCTGGGGCTATCGTTCCATGACCACGGTGAAGGGTCTCTTCACCGCTGGTGATGGCGTGGGTGCCTCTGGTCACAAGTTCTCCTCTGGCTCTCATGCTGAGGGACGTATCTGCGCCAAGTCCATGGTGCGTTTCGCCCTCGACAACAAGAACTGGAAGCCAGAACTCGACACCGACGTCAATACCTTGGTCGAAGAGATCTATCGGCCAGTGCGTACCTTCTTGACCCACAAGAACTATAGCACCGCCATCGACGTGAACCCGAACTACATCACGCCGAAGATGCTGCAGTTCCGCCTCCAGAAGATCATGGACGAGTACGTTGCCGGTGTTGCCACCTACTACACCACCAACGCACACATGCTGAAGGTAGCCGAGGACAAGCTGGAAATGCTCAAGGAAGATGCGATGAAGATGCGCGCCAAGGATCTCCACGAGCTGCTGCGTGCCTGGGAGAACTACCACCGCATCCTGACCGCCGAAGCCCACATGAAGCACATCCAGTTCCGCGAGGAGAGCCGCTATCCTGGGTTCTACTATCGTATGGACAAGAACTTCGTGGACGAGGAAAATTGGAAGTGCTTCGTCAACTCGATCTACAACAAGGAGTCCAAGCAGTGGACCGTGTTCAAGCGCAAGCATGTAGATCTGGTAGACAAGTCCAAGCTGTTTAAGCCCGCCGCACACTAAAATCGTGTAGAGCGAACGGCCAAACGGCCTATCCGTTGAGGCCGGGTTCCGCAAGGTGCCCGGCCTTGTATTTTTGGTCTCGGCAACTACAGGCTCGCTAAACTCGTATGACCGACATTGATGGTTCTCTTGGCTCTTCCTCGCCCTTTCCCAAAAGTCCGGTAGTACCAAACTTGTTGGATGGTGATGCCTCCATCCAATTCCGCTGTCACCCCGACGTTCGCTGTTTCAATGCCTGTTGCAAGAGTATTGATATCAGTCTCACCCCCTACGACATCCTGCGTCTGCGACGGCATCTCGGGATCAGTAGTGGCGATTTTCTAACCCGTTATACCATACCTTATGAAATGGAAAAGGGTGGCCTGGTGGGCGTTAAGCTCCGCCCGGTGGAACAGGGTACGGCCTGCCGCTTCGTGACCGAACAGGGATGTAGCGTCTACCTCGATCGCCCCACCGCCTGTCGCTATTATCCGGTGGCGCTGCTTTCCATGCGTCGTCAAGACGAATACATCGACCGCAATGCCTACGCCCTGGTACAAGAAGAGCACTGCCTGGGGCACCAAGAGTCCCGCCGCCTGACCATCGACGAGTACCGCCAAGAACAAGGACTCCAAGAGTATGACGACCTGGGGCGTGGTTGGCGCCAACTGATCCTCAAAAAGAAATCCTCCGGCCCCGCAGTAGGCAAGCCAACCGAGCGGAGTTTGCAGCTTTTCTTCATGGTCTGCTACGACCTAGACCGTTTCCGTGGGTTCATAGAGAGCCCCAATTTCCGCGACGCCTATGACCTCCCCGAGGAACTCTGGCAAAAGTTCACCGACGATACCGAGTTGATGCTATTTGGCTTTCAACTCCTGCGCCAGGTACTGTTTAACGAGGCAACCATCCCCATCAGGGAAGACGCCCTAAACCGACGTTTGGCGCGTAAACAAGAGCGCAATGCAGCCATGGAAGCCATCGTCAACAAGGTGGGATCTGCGCCGAAAGAATCGGACGGCTGAGAACAGCGAACGCAGTTATCGCAGAAGCGCATAACATAATGATCAACAAAAAGATTAGCCCCTACCCCACCCCGACTCATCGGGGTGGGATTTAAGCAGAAAGCCAGGCAATCATTTTATAGTGCCTTTGCTATACCAGTGCAGCACCCGCCCGAACAATGGAAGAGCCAGCAGTAGCAGCACTCCGGCCCATTGCAACGCGGCTGGATTTAGAAAGCGTTCGTTAGCGGCACTACTGAGGACAAAAACGAGTAGCAGAGCACCGAGCCAGGCCTCTTCGCGGGGAGGACATTTGGTTTGGAAGCGATTGACCGAAACAAAGACCAGAAAGGCCAGTGCTGGCACCAGGAAGGCTGCTGGTAGAAAGTCCCGATGTGAGTACGCAAACGCAAAGCCGAGCCCAAGGCCGACCTGAGCGGCGCTTATTAGTATGACGAGATGTACCAAGCCGGTGAGTCTTGCGAGGGACAGGTGGGCGATTGTCTGGCGTGGTCTCGCAATATCATCGAGTATTGTGCCGAGGGTGGGTAATTGCGGCCAGGTTGCAGTGGCGAGACTGCGAATCAGCAGTCCTGACAAAAAAACCGAGGTCGCGAGACCAAGACAGCCCAACAGCCAATCGATAGCGCCTTGCGCAGTCTCTCGCAGAAACACGGTTTGTATCACCAGCAAACTACCCAACCAGGCTGCGGCCAAACCAGCAGACCCGCCATGCAAGCGCGATCGGGGTTGACCTCTCAAGAGCCACAGCAGGCCAATCCCGCCCAGCACCAAAGACAGCGCTAGGTGAGACATCCAATCAGGGTTGTCACTCACGGCACCATGTAACGAAAATTTCTGGAGACCGTCCTCCGTCAACAGTCCCCAGGCACCACCAACCGTACCCTCGTTACCACGCTTCCAGGGCTGATCAAACCCTTCAATAATGTTGTAGTCCCAACCCCGTTGGGTTGCAAGATTGCCAAAGAGCCGCAAAAAGCGGGCCTGGTTGATAAGTCCTGGCACGGCGTCGCGGTGCGCTCGACCAGCACTCGGCCAGCCTATCTCACCAATCACGATCGGTTTACCAGAAAACCGTTTGTTACATTGCGCCATGATCTGATCAATAGCGGCGAGTGATCGATCGACCGATGTTGGCTGGTCGTCCCAGTAGGGCAGAATGTGGATGGTGATGAAGTCTACTGACGCAGCGAGGTCGGCGTGGCGCAGCCAAAACCGCCAAATCTCAGCGGCAGTGAGCGGCACCTGGGTGAGGTGACGGGCGCGCCCCAGATATTCTGCTAACCGCGCCTCGGAGACATCACCACGGAGCATAACCTCATTGCCGACGATCAGCGCACGCACCGTGTTGGGATAGGCGTTGGCCATGGTGGTGGCTTGGATGATTTCGGCCTCATTCAGCGCATCCTGTTGGGAGATCCAGGCACCTAACATGACCGTCATGCCCAAATGGGCGGCGATTGGCACGACCTGCCCCATATTGTGGGCAACCGTGTAGGTGCGAACGCAGTTGGTAATCTGCGACAATGTCCGCAGATCGGACTCCATCACCGCGACCGGAATCATCACCTTCGGGTCATTGTCCATCGTCCGTGGTGAATAGGAAACGCAGGCAAAACGCCCGGTCGGCAGATCGGGCAGGGCCACCAGTTGCCCATCCCACCGCCAGCCCAGGGCGACGACCATTGCCCCCAAGAAAAAACCAACCAGAATAGAAAATCGAGATCGGAAGAGCGTCGTGTAGGGAAAGAGTGTCTTCGCCTGTGTAGATCTCGGTGGTCGCCGTATCAT
>CAIRSR010000120.1 GCA_903881315.1 uncultured Thiotrichales bacterium
ACAGAGACTTGGGCCGACAAGAGCCCACTCCATCGTTACGACACAGAGCCATAGCCGCCTCCACCGGTTAGGCAGTTCGGAAAACTAGAACATCGAGTGTATGAGCATATTCTACAGCACCAGTCAATGCGTAAGTCCTATATCAGTAAGATCAAGCGGTTATATTCACAAAATTGGCGATTTTGCCGATTTTTAGAGGTGCCCACAACAACTGCGCGTCATCAAGATTAGCGCAACCAAGCACAAACATGGGTTACAATGGGGGCATGGGAACCGTTACGCCACAACATACCGTCAACCAACCAGCAGGTAACTGGTGGCGGCTGTTTGGCTTGGTGACGGTCTTCGTTGCGGGCTGTACTTCGGGGCCCACCCCCATCCTAACGCCAACAGCCCCCGCCACCGGTGAGATACGCGACGCCATCCCAAAGGTAGAGCCGCGCAGCAAGTACGGCAACCCCCCTTTCTATGATGTCAATGGTCATCGCTACTACACCATGACAAACTCAGAGGGCTACGTAGAGCGCGGGGTTGCCTCCTGGTACGGCCCGGGCTTCCACGGTAAGCGCACCTCGAGTGGCGAACCCTACGACATGAATGGCATGACTGCGGCGCACACCACGTTGCCACTGCCCACCTATCTCTACGTCATTAACCTCAGCAACAAACGCGCCGCCGTCCTGCGCGTGAACGATCGCGGGCCCTTCGAGAAAAACCGCCTTATCGACCTCTCCTACGCTGGTGCCAAAAGGCTTGGCCTCGATAAACCTGGCACGGCCTTAGTCGAGATCCATGCGCTCGACCCAGCAGCCCCCGCGACCTGGCCGAGTGGTGCTACCGCTCTGGTCGCCGCAGCCCGAGGAGAGGGTAGCGGGACGCAGGTTGCCGCTGCCACTACCACCACTCCTACCGCCGCACCCGCACCGCGCCCCGATAGGCCAGTCACAAAAGCAGACGCAAAGCCCCCCACCATCTACGTGCAGGTGGGGGCGTTTGCTGACCGCACCAACGCCGAGCGACTGCGCCGACGCCTAGCCAGCGCGATGTCGATGACAGTATCCATCAGTACCGTCCAAGCCACGCAGCAAACCCTCTATCGCGTCCGCCTTGGGCCACTCGATAGTGTCGAGAGCGCTGATCGCCTTATGGATCCGCTGAACCAACTCGGCATCCACGAGCCGCGCATCATAGTTGACTAATGTTACGTCTTCTCTTTCCCACCCTCATACCGAACGAACCTTCAACCGTGACTACACAAACCTTCCAACGATGTATCCGCTCCATCGGCGCTCTGCTCGTCGTGCTAACGACCGCGACCCTCTCAACAACCTTTGCGGCCAACCCCACCCCTTCGGTCAGCGGAACGGGGACAGCAGGCGCTGTCGGCACGAAGGAATCCGCCACAAAATCCAAAACCGGCCCGGCCACCACGGGAACAGCAGCCCTTCCCGCGACCGCAGCGAGCAGCTCGATAGCCACATCGACCGCTACCGTTACCAAAGAGTCCACCACAAAATCCAAAACCAGCTCGCCCTCCGCCGCAGGAGCGCCCCCAAAGATTCCCGTCATCCCGGCCCCCCCCACCATTGATGCCGGCGCGTGGATCTTGATGGATGCCTACACGGGGCAGGTCTTTGCCGAAAACAACGCAGACACCCGCATGGAGCCAGCGAGTCTCACCAAGATCATGACCGCTTATGTCGTCTTTGACGCCATCCATTCGGGCGAGAAGAAACTCACCGATACGGTTCTTATCAGTGAGCGCGCTTGGAAGACGGGAGGATCACGCACCTTCCTCGATCTTGGCAGCCGAGTCCCGGTTGAAACCGTAATCCTCGGTATGGTCGTTCAATCCGGCAACGATGCAAGCGTTGCCTTGTCGGAATATATCGCTGGCACGGAGCAGGCATTCACTGATCTCATGAATCACAATGCAGAACAGATCGGCATGGTGCACTCTCATTTTGAAAATGCCACCGGCCTACCCATTGCGAATCACTTCTCCACCGCCCGAGATCTAGCCCTCCTCTCAAAGGCCCTTATCCAACGGTTTCCGGAAGAGTATAAGTGGTTCTCAACGAAAGAATTTACCTTTCACGGCATCGTCCAACACAACCGCGACGTACTCCTCAACCGCGATAGCGCCGTAGATGGAATCAAGACTGGCTTTACCGACAACGCAGGCTACTGCCTGGTTTCTTCCGCAAAACACGAGGACATGCGCCTCGTCTCCGTGGTGCTACATGCCGACTCGCCTGCAGCACGCGCACGGGAGGCACAGTCCCTACTAGACTATGGATTCCGCTTCTGGGAGACCCGCCGGGTTCATGTTGGACAAAAACCCATCACCACAGCGCGAGCGTGGAAGGGGGCGCAACCCACCATCTCGGCAGGCGTCCCCGATGACCTCTATGTTACGGTTCCACGAGGTCTATTTAAAACAGTATCAACCACTTTCGACCTTCAGAACCACATCACCGCACCGATCGCAGAGGGCCAAACCATCGGGGCAATCCATGTGACCCTGCCAGACGGCAAGACACAAGACTACCCCCTGGTGGCCCTCACGGAGATCCCCCTTGGCAGCTGGTGGCATCAGTTAATAGACACCATTCTACTCTGGTTCAGTTAGTGATCAGGGTAAAATAACGACGACACAACCGGGCAGATTCGCGAGATCGGGGCGCATTCCGCCCCCTTCTGAATGAACCACCGCGCAAACCACGGTCATAAGCCCGAGTTTGGCGCGGGCCGCAGCCACGGTTGTCGCCGCATAGAAAGCGGCCCAAGATTGATCGGGGGCCTGCTCTACCCCGGGCACCCATTCCTCCACCAAGCCATCCAATGCCAGCAGTTCCTTTGGCTCAGTCGACAGAAGCATTTGCGCATCCTCTCCCTCAAGATCCGACCATCCCTTCCACACCGCTTCCCACCCGGTCTGGCGTAACGCCTCCCGAACGGCGCTGGTCTTACCAACGCCTACCTCTCCTCCGACCAGACACCATCCCCGAGTAGCCAGTGCTTGATTGAGGCCCTTCATTACTTTTAGGGTTTTGTCATTGATAGTCATCGTCTGGTTCTCGTTCGACCTGCCACAAGGGACGCGCATCATGACTCGACTTTGTACTTCACCCGATTTAGGGCAATCTTGTCACGAGCCGCTTCTAAAAGATTAACATCCAATACATCCGCAAGCCGCACCAGATAGATAAAGATATCAGCCAGTTCGAGGCGCACCGCCTCATGGCTCGCGGGCGGCAACTCGCGGCTTTCTGCATCGGTCAACCATTGAAAGTGTTCCAGCAACTCGGCCACTTCCACAATGAGCGCCATGCTCAGGTTCTTCGGGGAATGAAACTTCCCCCAATCCCTTTCTTCGGCAAAGACTGCCAGGGTTCGTCGCAAGGTTTGCAGGCTATCTTGATCCATTGACAATGCTCCACGTCATCGTTAGAGAAAAACGCTAATCACCCCAGTGTAACCATAAACCTCATTGTGAGAGATCTCCCCATTGGCGTAAAACCCGATCAAGGGGATATCGCCAAGGTGGTGGCGAATCAGCGCTTGTTCGACGCCAGATTCCCCAAACATGCGCCTTCCGCGACCAAGACAAGAGAAATAGAGAGCCGCCTCGGCTGGACGCGGCAATCGGCGCTTCAGACCAATCAACATCTTTTCCATGCTATCGCGGGCACCGTTGGCATCGCGCCGACAAAACAAGAGGGACTGCCCCGACTGTGGCCAGCCTCCGATCGCAAGCCCACCGTGTTTTCGATCGACCGCCAGCAAGTTCCGTACAGTATAGTCGCCCGTATCCTTTCCCGGGATGGACAACCCAACGAAAATATAGCCGGTGATACTTCCTAGATTTCTCGCCAGAAGCTCACCAATATCCGTACGCAACACATCCAGCGCAGGCCGATCATCAAGGGTCTGGATGATGTTGCGATCGCAGCCGGTAATCCGACGTAAGGGCCCAATAGGCACACACCCTTGGGTAAGTCCGGTGTAGATCGGCACACGCTCATCGAAAAGAACCCCCGAGAGGGCACCATGGACTGAGCTATCCGCAATATGGACACAAGCGCGACGGGAAGAGGCCACCCCTCCCACGCAAAAGCCACCAGGGAGTTCGTCAACCAGCGCCCGGATCAGCTCCGGCGTGTGCGGATTATTGGGGTCGCCGTGCGTAACCGCCAAGTATCGTGCGCCACATCCGTACCAAGCCCCGTGCGCCCGGGTCACTGCGCCAATGCTGCTGGTTCCCGTGGCAAAAACCCGAAAGGCATCCCGGGGAAATGCGCCCACCAGAACCGCAAGCGCCGGAACATCAAAGTATTCTTCACCACCTGCGGTAAGACCAAGACCGATCGTTCCCACCCAATGGGGGATGCCGGTACGACCGCGTAGCTCCGCTACCAGGAGATCTAGGTCATCGGCATAGTAATCCGTCGCGTAGACAAAACCTAGATTGGCACCTACGGGCAAGGGTTCCATCTGGCGGCAAACCAGAACGACCACCTCACTGCGCTCGGCACTGGTAAAACCCATGGAGAAACGGCGCACGACGGACAATCCTCAACTGGTGAGATTCGCTCAAAACCTGGTTGCGAGTACACGACACCTAGCTATCAAGTGAACCAACTTGCCAACCTAGCGTGTAGCGGCAGAGGAAGCGCCTCGACAATCTTGTAACCACTGGCGCTACGCTTCAATCTGGCCAAAAACCTTGTAGAGCTGTCTTGACGACAAACCTCCCCGATCGCAAGCCCCACAGGATACCCAAGCCATCGCACCACCATACCAACCCGTCCAACCTAATCTTGGGGCTAGCAGCCTGTCGGACTTGTTTTGCAACCCATTGATTTGTTGTGCTTTTGCTAACACCTATCGGTTTTAAATCTCTTTCGTAATCAACAAGCTATCCGTAAAGTCCGACAGGCTGCTAGCAG
>CAIRSR010000121.1 GCA_903881315.1 uncultured Thiotrichales bacterium
CGGGCCCGCCTTGTTACGGTAGCGCTGGTTTAGCTCGCTCATCTCTTGCTCGCCGACGATGCGCACCAGAACCTCCGCCGCCGCGAGACGGGGCGCACGGAAAGAAACCTTCGGGCGCGGTCTGATGGTGCGCTCGGTCTCACGCACCCAGCGCGTAATCTCTGCCGCACTCGGTAGCGAATCGTCGTCTGCGAGTGCATATTGTACTGCGACCTTGGCCGCCGTCATGGCGGCCCACCCGCGTCTGCCACCCACTCGCCGCGCAGAGAATTCGGCAGCGCCTCGGTAATCTTGGTATCGACAAAGGTACCTATCCAAGCAGCGTCGCCGCGAAAGTTCACCACGCGGTTGTTTTCGGTGCGGCCAGCAAGCCAGGTGCGGTCTTTGCGCGACGGGCGCTCGACCAGGACGCGCTGAACGGTGCCGACCATGCTGGCGGAAACCCGCAGCGCCTCGGCGTTCAGCGCCGCTAGGAGGCGTGCGAGACGCTGCTTTTTGACCTCTACCGGCACAACATCGGGCATTGCGGCGGCCACAGTGCCTGGGCGCGGGCTATAGGCAAAACAAAACGAGTGATCAAAGCGCACCGATTCGACCAGGTCGAGCGTATCCTGGAAGTCCTGCTCAGTCTCGCCCGGAAACCCCACAATAAAGTCGGAGGATAGGCACAGGCCTGGGCGTGCCGCACGTAGCTTCTGCACGAGTTCTTTATATTCCGCGACCGTGTGACGGCGACCCATACGCGCCAGGACGGCATCTGAGCCACTCTGTACCGGCAGATGCAGGTGCCCGGCCAAGGCCTTGATGGTGGCAAAGGCGTCGATGAGTTGTGGCGTCATCTCGATCGGATGGGAGGTCGTGAAGCGCACCCGACCAATGCCTGGGATGGCGACAATGTGCGCAATGAGCGCGGCCAGGCTCGAAATACTACCCTCGGGTGTCGCCCCGCGATAGGCGTTGACGTTCTGGCCGAGTAGCGTTACCTCACGCACACCCTGTTGCGCTAGGCTGGTCACCTCGGCGAGCACGTCCGCCTCAGGGCGGCTCACCTCTTCGCCACGGGTGTAGGGAACCACACAGTAGGCGCAGTATTTGCTGCACCCTTCCATGATGGCGACAAAGGCGGTGGGGCCATCGGCGCGGGGCTCGGGGAGGCGGTCGAATTTTTCGATCTCGGAGAAAGAGACATCGACCACGGCCTTGCGCTCGGTGCGTACCTCCGCCAACATCTCGGGCAGGCGATAGAGGGTCTGTGGGCCGAAGACTATGTCCACAAAGGGCGCACGGGCGCGAATGCCCTCCCCCTCTTGACTCGCTACACAACCGCCAACGCCGATGATGACCTCGGGCCGCGCCTCTTTGAATGGCCGCCACACCCCGAGCTGCGAAAACACCTTATCGTGTGGCTTCTCGCGCACCGAACAGGTGTTTAGCAACAGCACGTCGGCGTGTGCCGGGTCGTCGGTGAGTTCGAGACCATCGGAAACCCTGAGTAGTTCTGCCAAGCGGGCAGAGTCGTACTCGTTCATCTGACAACCAAAGGTCTTGATGTAGAGTGTGCGCGGGCGCATCAGTAATACTGTCAATACTGTTGAAAGGGGAAAGAGACGTTCCGCTGGAGCGCCAATCGCCGCAACCTGCGCTCGCCCAAGCCACCAGGTGACGCAGAGCGTAACGGTCTATGCACGAATGCTAGCACAAAAGCCAAGTCAATGGCTAACGCCTTGATTCTTTCGTGCTCACCCGTGCCTTGACTGCGACCTTTGTCGTATACGATCCTACTGCGGTGGATTGTGTTTGCTACCGTACGTTGCGGTAAGTGCGCCGTTCCGGCCCACCCCATTGTCTGCACCGTCACCGAACGAAGACGTTTCCCATGCGGATACCGCATTACTTAATGTTCTGTTTCTTGTAAGTCGTTTTTTAGTGGAGGTTTGTCTCCGTTTGGACTACTGGACTCTCCAGGAGATCGAACGAAAAATGAACCACTCACAAACGAGTTATCTTCCTCGACGAGGCCGATGGCTTGTTAGGGGCAGCACCAGAAACCAGAACATTGAGTTCCCCTAATTTGGCCACAGGGGTTGCACTTCTAAAGGTTTCATCCGCCATAGTTACTCTTGGCCATGTTACTTGTGCGACCTCATAAGATCCGGTGAGATAATGAAGAAGAGAGCGATTAGTATTCAGCAGATGATGGTTGGTTTGGTTTCCTTGACCGCTTTCCTTATGCTTGGTCTTATGGTATTTGTGAATGATATGTCGCAAGGTGTCATCGGTAGTCTGCAAACGCTAGCTGGGGTTGAACAGGCTGCCTTAATCGTTAAGGATATCCGTTACCATACGGTTCAGGTTCAGCAGTTTCTAACGGATGCTTCGCTCACTCATGAATTAGATGGAATCACGGATTCTCGCCACCATGCGGATGCGGCACAACAGAACTTTCAGCAACTAGAAGTTCTCGAGCCTGCGGAAAGTATACGTTTGCGCAAGATGGCTAAGGATCTGGACGATATGAGGCGTGTTGGTGAAGAGATGGTTGATACCTATCTAAAAAAAGGTCTTGATGCCGGCAATCTGTTGATGAAGAAAAGCGAAACGGGGTTTGATGATCGATCTCTTCAGGTTCAAGATGAAGTAAATCAGCTTGTTCATGAACTAGAAGAAATGGCAACTCGCCGTGGTAGTGATGTTACGAATGGCGGTGTTAGCCTAGTAAAGAAATTGGCCAACGTCGAGATTCTAGCATTTATAATCATCCTGGTCTTTACTCTGTTGGCGCTCCTATTGGTTGGGAAACGGGTAAACAAGATGATTAGGCTGCTTGATGATGCATTCTCTCATCTATCCATTGGGGATCTTTCATTTCGATTAGCAGCAGCGACGAACGACGAGATTGGTAAGATTGGGCAATTATTTAACGATTCGGTCGCACAGTTTGGTGCAACGCTTCATAGGTTTATGGAGGTTAACGATCAAATCGCTTCAGCAACTGCTGAAAATTATCTTAATGCCCACGATATTGCCAGTGAGGTTGGCAGGCAGGCGCAGCAGATCGACGCGATGGCTGCTAATACGATCCAGTTTAGCGCCACAACGGCTAATCTTGCCGAGAGTACACGGGTGGTATCAGCGGAGGCTCAGGATGTAGCGAACCTTGTGCGGCGCGGTAGCACGGCAATTCGATCGTCCATTGAAAGTATGCGGCAGGTAAAAGCCCGATCGGATGAATCAGCGCAGGTGGTGAACAATTTGGGAGAACGATCGACTGAGATTGGGAAGATTGCCGATGTGATTAATGATATTGCGGCCCAAACCAATTTGCTGGCGCTGAATGCCGCCATTGAGGCCGCACGCGCTGGGGAGCAGGGGCGTGGTTTTTCTGTGGTTGCGGATGAGGTGCGTCAACTTGCAGTAAAGACGGCACAAGCTACCCGCAAGATTACCGACATGATCAAAAGTGTTCAGGTGGAGGCGCAACGCTCAGTAATTTCTATGCGGTCGGTGTCTACTGAGGTAACGCAAGGTGCTGCACTGATTAAAGATGCGGGGGATGCCCTGCAACAGATTATTGCGCACAGCACATCCGTTGCGAATCGTATGATTGGTCTAGCGGAGGCAGCTACGGCGCAGTCAACCATCATCGGTTATTTTTCTACAAACATCGACATGGCTGCCAAGGCAGCGCGAAATATTGCAAGTCGTGCAAAGCATGATGCTGTTGTGGCGGACACTCTTGCGGTCACGATCACCGGTGAGATGGGGAGCATTGTGCATAGTTATAAACTGAGGGACGATGACCGTCAACATCCTCAAGAAGCTGACCTAGAGGCAGATCTTCAGTCGGTGCCGCCACTATTTGTTTGGGACGACTCATTAAGTGTTGGAATTATAAGTATTGATGATCAGCACAAGGTGCTTATCTCCCTCGTCAATCGTCTCAATGCTGCGATGAAGAAGCAGATGAGCGAAACGGTAATGGGCGAAATTTTAGCTGAACTAGTAAGGTATACTACGACGCACTTTGCCACGGAAGAGGAATTATTCAAGCGTTATCGCTATCACGAACCGGAGTATTCTCAGCATCTCCAGGCACATGCCGAATTCATAAAGACGCTAAGTGAGATTAAACAAAAACATGCTGAGGGCGATGGAACAGTTCCCCTCAAAGTCCTTAGTCTGTTGCGTCGTTGGTTAGTAGACCACATCAAGGATATCGACAAAAGATACGCGCCCTTCCTATTGCAGAAGGGCGTGAGATAGGCCAAGGATGTAAGATAAGCCAAGGATGGCCACGACCAAACGCTTCAGAGCAGCACTGGGGCTGGGCCTCGCGGCCTGCAAGCGTTGCGTTCCCCAGTCACCGCAGGGTTGCCACAGAAAAGCCGCAGTGGGCCGCGAACTGTTCTTGGGGCATGGCGGTTTTACGGTGTAAGGCGGCCACGTCCACCGACTCTGGTACACGAACCTCCAATGGATTACGCGGGACAGAGGAGAGGACAAACGGGCATTTCTAAAAATTGCAGAATTGATTTTCTGGTATCAGTGAAGTCAAGCGGTTATATTCAAAGAATTGGCGATTTTGCCAATTTTTTGCGGTGCCCAAAGATTCTCTCATCAAAACGCCGAGCGGTCTCGTAGAACGAGGTTCTGGCCTACAACCCGAAGAAGCTGGGCTTGATTTCGCCCCCATCAAGCCTACAAACGATCCCTCTATCATCCGGTGATCATCAAGCCCCCGAAAGTCACTTCTGCGCGCACGGAATCGTTTGGCCGCAGAAATCGGCGTTCATTTCACCGGCTCAATAGGTGCGTCTATCCGGTGGTGTCCATAAACGCTCATTTTCGCTTTTCGGAGGGGGCTCATTATTGAGAACCAACCATACCTACCGCATCGTAAACAAGCGTTCAAAGCCTGCTATCTTCAACAGTGTTTCGACAATCCCCTGGCTATTTACAAGACATACCTTTATCTTGGCCTGCCCGGCCCGCTCACGGAGGATAAGGAAATAACCCAATACGGAGCTATCGATATAATCCGCCCCACCAAGGTCAATCTCTATTTCTGCTATACCCGGCCTGCTGAGTAGGGACTCGTAGCCCTCGCGGAACCCTTGGCCTATGCTGTGGTCGAGCCTTCCTTCGAGTGTGATGGTTGCTTTTTTATCGACAACAGCGACATGAGTAGGCATTGGTTAGAACTCTTCTGTGGGTTAGCGGTTCGACAATACTACGAAAAGCATCTCGTGGGAAGACGCAGATTAGTCACTGACCTCGGCCCCACCGACCCTAGCGGGAATTCTACCCCCAGATCATCCCTGAGAACCGCTCACGGCCACACCGCCTCACAATACCTACCGTAAAGAAAACAAGTGATCGAAGCCTGCGATCCGTAACAGGGTTCCGACAACCCCCTGACTATTCACAAAGTATACTTCTATCTTGGTATTCGCTACCCGCTCACGGAGGATCAGGAAATAACCCAACACAGCACTATCTACATAGTCCGCTGCACCAAGGTCAATCTCTATTTTTTCTAGGCACGGATTAGTGAGGAGTGGCTCGTAACCCTCGCGGAATACGCGACCTATCGTGTAATCGAGCCTACCCTCAAGGGTGATGATTGCCTTCGTAGCGTCAACGGTGATCGAAACTGACATCGGGGGGTCTCGGTAGGTTTGCGGGGAGTGCCAGGGGTGAACCCGAATCTTACCACTGACGAACCCGCCCCTGGCACTCCGCCTCTACCAATGACGCCCCTACCTAGCAGAATGTCATGGTCAGATCATCACTGAGAGGCGCTTACTGCCACGTCGCCATGCCTACCGCAACGCGAACACCTCGCCGAAGTTCACTGCCTCCAGAAGTGTTCTGACAATCCCCTGGCTATTGACAAGACTGATTTCTATCTGGGTATTCGCTACCCGCTCACGGAAAAGCAGGAGATGACCCAATGCGGAGCTGTCCATATAATCCGCTGCGCTAAGGTCAATCTCTATCTTTTCTATTTCCGGATTGTTGAGGAGCGGCTCGTAACCCTCGCGGAACACGCAGCCTAGGTTGTGATCGAGCCTCCCCGTAAGGGCGATGGTTGCTCGCTTGTCGTCAATCGCGATCTGAACTAGCATTGGATGGGCGTCCTAATAGTTACTTGATTATAGCATTGATAAAACATCCGTAACATAAAATTGGGTACTGGTCTAGTTTGATTCCTGCTTCAACCGCATGAATATGCTATACTATTCTCTAAATACATGAATATCAGATATTCTTGGTAATTTTTGTGAGGTAAATCTATGTTGA
>CAIRSR010000122.1 GCA_903881315.1 uncultured Thiotrichales bacterium
AACATATCGTACAGCCCCCACGGGTTCGGTTTAAATGATCCGACTGGCGCGGTCAGTTTGTCCCACTGACTGCCACAACCATCACAATTGGCGTTATTGCGCCCAACCTCGTTTCCCCAGTAGTAAGCAGTCGTTGTTCCCGCCCGCGCTGCGTATTCCCATTCGGCCTCCGTCGGTAGCCGATACCTCTTGCCAGTCTGTTGCGATAACCACTGCGCGTAGGCGGTTGCATCCTCCCAGCTTACGTTGATCACAGGTCGATTGGCCCTACCCCAGCCTCGATCACCTGGCCTCTCTCTTTTGGTTGCCTCAACGAACCGATCGTATTCCGCAAACGTCACCGCATACTTGCCCATGGAGAAAGCCGATACGCTGACCTGGTGCTGGTTTTCATCGTCACCTCGACCCGTCTCACTCGTCGGCGAACCCATCCTAAAGGTACCGGCGGGGATGGCAACCATCTCCGGATCGAGTGGATGGCGTATTGCCGAGGGCTGATCCCCTTGCCCTCCCGCGCCAAAGACCCGGGCAACACGCCCCACCCAGCCACGGCCACCGGGCCGCTGTGCAACCCGACGGCCTTCTTCCTCCGTGCGTTGCACCTCCAGGCGGGCCACTTCCTCTTGCCGCTGGCGTTCTGCCTGGACGGCCTCTTCTCTTCTTGCCGCTTCCTCAGCAGCCTTCTTTTGCCGTGCGACCTCCTCTTGTTGACGCAGACGTTCTGATTCAATGGCTCTCTGTCGTGTAGCCTCTTCCTCCGCACGACGTATCGCTGCCTCGTCCCGTGCCGGTTCGCCCGTTTGCCGCAATGCTTGCAGCACCTCACCAAAATGTTGCGGTCGGTCGCTCGGCTTCTGTTCCAGACATTCGCTCAGCAGATCAGCAAATGGGTGATCGCCCAGTGTTTTATAATTCTTGCGGGACGGCACCGGCGTTGCAAAGAGCGCCTGGCTTAGGGTCTTGCCAAACGCATAGACATCCGACCAAGCGCCAATCTTGCCCGTAACCAGGCCCAATTGCTCTGGCGCAGAATAGAGAAAGGTGCCACCCAGACTATCGCCCGCGAGCGATTGGCCGAGATTCCCCGCCGCCGCCGTGGCAGTGACCACCTTACCGCTCACCGCAAGACCAAAATCAATAACCTTGATCTCCCAATCACCCCCTTGGCTGCGCCGCACCAGCAGGTTGTCTGGTTTTAGATCACGATGAATAACGCCTTGGTCATGCGCCGACTGGATTGCTTCTGCAATCGTTCGTGCCAAGGAGAGGGTTTGTTCCAGGGTCAAGCTACCCTGCTTGGCCAGATAGACATCCAGGGTGGGGGCGTCAAAATACTCTAGCACCAGGTAAGGCCGCTGCCGCTCGGGTTCGTTGGTATACCCCCCCTCGATCACCTTGATGATAGAACGGTTCTCCAGACCGGTGAGGACTGCACCTTCCTCGAAGATGGTGTCAAAACCACGCTCAAGGGACTCTATATGAAAGGTTTTGACGACCACATCATCGCGCAGGTAGGTGCGTTTGCAGAGAAAGGCCACCCCAAACCCACCCGCCCCAAGAATACGCAATGGTTTGTATCTCGTGAGCGGAAAGGGCGCGAGGTTGGTGTCTAGGTCAATCGCGACCAGCAGGGCCGCCAGGGCAGCCGACCAGTTCTTTTGTTCAAGGAGTGCGCGATAGCGGTTGTAATGGGCCTGCGCCTGCGCCAATTTCGGGCCCGACAACGCCGCCGCTTGTGCAAAACGCGCCTCGGCGTGGGGAAACACCCCAACCGCCATCGCCAAACGACCTGCCCTGTCCAACATCTCTGGTGTGCGCGACTCGGCGGGCACTGCATCAATCCGGCGCTCTAGTTCCTCCAGCAAATGAACATCCGATGCACTGCGACAGATCGCCGAGAGACTGGGCGGGACGTTACCGGAACGGGCGTTTTCTGGCAGACGCTGCAGGACATCGCGCAGCAGGGATTCAATAACCCGCAACCCCCCACCAATACGTTCTAACTCGGCTCCAAACTCGGTGCCGTATTTGTCGAATAACTGCCCCAATGCCTCCCAGCCGGAGGCTTGGTTGCTCCAGACCTGAGACAGCATCTCGAATTGCAGTTCATCGCGCAGTTTCGGCTGCGCCAAGATCGCTTGGCGCAGAAAATAACCGAAGGCGCTGACCAACAAGGTGCCAGCACGCCCCTCAGAACCGGTTAAGAGTCTTGCCAGGTTGGGATAATCGGCACGTAGTTCAGCGCCGACATCCATCATGAGCGCCTCTGCCTTGTTGATCACAGTCCCGGGCGCGTTGATTCTGGACTCATCAAAACGAGTGCCCGCCGCTACCAGGTCTTGACCGGTCTCGGCGGGTGTCAGCAGACCTGCCGCTTGTGCCGCTTGCAGTTCTGCCAAGCAGCCCCGCCGGAACTCTTCGCCTTGCGCCTGCACCCAGCCCTTCAGCGGGTCGAGTACGCCCCGCTCCACACCACTTGCAATCTTGCCCTTGAGCCAACCCATCATTGAATCCCCGGCAAGGGCGAGTTCAATCACGCGCCAGGTCTGGGTGTTGGCCTGCGCAATGGCATTCGGTAAGGCCTTGGTCGGATCGGCGTAGTAGCGCTCAATCCACTCCGCCGCCTTGCCCCCAACCTCACCAAATGAGTGGTGTAGCACTTGGCGCAGGCCAAACGATGCAACTCGGTTCGCTAGATTCTTGGCAAGCGTATCTGGGGGCATGGCGTGGTAATCTCTGGTTAGGAAGGCAGCCAACATCTCATCGAGACAACGTAAGCGAGTACGGTTCGCTCAATACCTACTCAAGGGGCATCAGCCAGGCGCGAATGGGCTGTCGAAGGGTGGCTTATTTCGCGTATCATGGCGCGATGCCCCCGATCTCTGCACGTCCCTTGGATAGGTGTATTCTACGACACTTGCCAATGCGTCAGCCCTAATTTTAGTAACTACTTGCCCGAGCACCTTGCCACCCCCAATCCGAGAGAGGTCTGCAATGTTTAGTTCAGTCCACAACTTCTACGAACAACTGGTCTTTGAAAGAATCTTAACCATCATCAAAGAAAACAACGAACCGATGACCCAAGACTTCGTGGAGGACATCGCGTGTATCGCGCTCAATCATCTGCCACCGCGTTATATCCGCCACCACGTAGACCTATCGTTTAGTATCAACGACGTGGAACGCGCCAACATGCATGAGCAGGTCGTGCAGGCAGTCGAGGACGCAATAGAGTTTGCTAAGCGGCGGCAAACCTCGCACTGAGTTCACCACCGCAAGAGAAACCCCTCGCCAATGCAGACCGGCGAGGGGGTTGTTTCGTTCTTCCGTTGCTGACCTAGCACCAAGGTAGCCCGATGCCGCAAGGCGAAGGTCGTACCCCCCTTGATCTGGATTTTCAGATCCTGCCGATGAGCCGTAGCGATGAGGCCACCCCTCTTCGTCGCCCCACGCCGACCACACCAGCGCTCGCCATAACCCACGCAGGCACAGCGGGTTCGCTTGGCCCGATTACGGGGGGGGCTCGCAGCACTCACAACACACCACCCCACACCGGCGGGCTCTTTCCCAGCGCGCAAGCGGTACTCACCTTTCTCGCGGTCGCAACCGGGGCTCGTCTCAGCAGCGAGGCGGTGCGCGTCCGCCGAGGCCCCGACGGGCTCTGGTGGGCGGAGATCATGGTGCCCTGGCACATCGCGGGGATTCTGGTGAATGCTGCGCACGGCCAACCCTACACGGGTCTTGCACCTTTGTGGCGCGCCGTCCCGACCGACGGCACCCCAGCACAAGCCCCCGTCAGCCATGCCCCGTTTGACGGCACAATCCTGCTAGAGAATCCTGACCGAACGCTACGCCTAGCACCCGCAGACTGGTCTGATGCGACGGTACGCGACCTCATCCACGCGACACCACTGCAGCCGGTCACCAGCGAAGAGCGATCGATCGCCGAGGCCGTGATCATCACGACCGGCACACTTGGCCGTGCTTGTCTACGCCGCATTCTAGGATTTGACTGCGAAACCACGGTAGCGGTAGTGGAACGAGAGCCCCTGAACGACGCACCACCCGCCCCTCAGCTTGGTACACCACCAGCCAACCAACCGCTTGGTGCGCTGCTCATACACCTGCGTTGGCGCGGGGGATACCTGTCCCCATCGTGTCTCGCCTACCTGCACGGGCTGTTTTACCTGCCAAGCACAATGGTCGCCCGAGCGGTAGACCTGACAGAAAGCACACCGCGCCCCCCGCATCAACCAGACCATGGTCGGTTATTGGTCGATCTGCGCTATCGTAGCCTACTTGCCATGTCCTTGGTGGCTTCCCTGGTTCCTGCGGGAGAATCGTGGTTGTTGAGCGACGCCGAGTTTGGCCAGTGGCGTTTGCGCACGGTGAGTCGTCCGGTCGCAGGCGAGGATTTCGTTATCCCCAGTAGCCCCTAAGGGTTACGAGAATGCGGCACGCAAGCCGCGTTGTAGGTCGGCCTCAAGATCGCCCACGTCTTCTAGCCCCACCGAGACTCGCACCAAGCCATCGGTAATCCCGGCTGTCGCCCGCGCCTCGGGTGCCAGACGACCGTGGGTGGTGGTCGCCGGATGGGTAATCGTACTCTTGGTATCCCCAAGATTGGCCGTGATCGAACAGAGACGCACCGCGTCGATAAAGCGCCAGGCGGTCTCGCGCCCCCCTTCTAGTTCAAAGGCCAGGATACCGCCAAAGGCCTTTTGCTGGCGTAGCGCAAGACTGTGTTGCGGGTGCGTGACAAGCCCCGGATAATGGACGCGAGACACACCAGGCTGCTCCACCAACCAATTCGCGAGGTGCTCCGCCGAGGCGCAATGCGCCCTCATGCGCAGACCCAGCGTCTCTAATCCCTTGAGAAAAACCCAAGCGTTAAAGGGACTCATACTCGGCCCAGCGGTACGCACAAACCCATACACCCCGTCTTTGACCAAGGCGCGGTTGCCCACGACCGCCCCGCCAAGGCAACGCCCCTGCCCATCCAGGTATTTGGTCGCTGAGTGGATGACGAGATCCGCCCCGAGTTCTAGTGGGCGCTGCAACGCTGGGGTACAAAAGGCATTGTCCACCGCAAGCCACGCCCCGTGGGCATGGGCAATCTCCGCCAACACCGCAATGTCCGCAAGCTCACAGAGCGGATTAGACGGGGTTTCTATAAACAACAGGCGCGTGTTGGGGCGCAACGCCGCCCGCCACGCAGTCGCATCCGAGAGCGGCACAAAGCTTGTTTCCACGCCAAAGCGGGCCAGGATGTTGGAGAACAGCAAGACACTCGCACCGAAGATGCTGCGGGAGGCAATCACATGATCCCCAGCACGGAGCAGCCCCATGCAGGTGGCCAGGATCGCCGCCATTCCCGATGCGGTCGCGACACACGCCTCGCCCCCCTCCAAACTTGCCAGGCGCTCTTCAAAGACACGCACCGTCGGGTTGGTGAACCTCGAATAGATGTTCCCTGGGACACTTCCCGAGAAACGCGCTGCGGCCTCGGCGGCATTGGTAAAGACATAACTCGAGGTCGTAAAGATAGGCTCTGATTGTTCCCCTTCCGAGGTGCGTATTTGGCCCGCGTGGATTGCGCGTGTCGCAAATTCATCACCCGACTCATAGTCATCAATCATACACACCCTTCCAGACACCAAGGAGAAATAGGCAGCCCTGATCAACCATCGTCATGGTGAGGCGACAAACAGTTCACCTTACAGATACCTTCACGTTGTCGTTTCGCGCTGTCCGATCGGATAACAGAAAGATTGGCCAGGTATTCAGCCGTGACATCACCCGTAACATAGTCACCCGTGAAACAAGAGGTATCGAATCGCTGAATAGCGGAATTCCCTCTGCCCACCGCCGAAACCAACCCTTCCAGATCTTGATAGACCAACCAATCCGCTTGAATCAGTGTTGCTACCTCTTCTTCGGTGCGCCCATGGGCAACCAATTCTTCGGAAGAGGGCATGTCGATACCATACACATTGGGATAACGCACCGGTGGTGCTGCCGAGGCAAAAAAGACCTTGCGTGCACCAGCATCCCTGGCCATTTGGATGATCTGGGCACGGGTCGTGCCACGTACTATCGAATCATCCACCAACATAACATTCTTGCCACGGAACTCTAAACCAATGGCATTCAGCTTCTGGCGCACCGAACGAGAACGCTCGTCCTGCCCAGGCATAATAAAGGTTCGACCAATATAACGGTTCTTGATAAACCCCTCCCGATACACAACCCCCAATTCGTACGCGAGCTGTAACGCTGCGGTGCGACTGGTATCCGGGATAGGAATCACGACATCAATATCGTGTTCAGGACGTAACCGCAAGATCTTCTGGGCAAGATTGACACCCATGCGCAACCGTGCCTTGTACACCGAAATACCATCTATGATGGAATCCGGCCGGGCAAAATAGACGTGTTCAAAGATACAGGGCGTCGTCACCGGATGCTCTGCACACTGGCAGGCATGAAATTCGCCATCTGTCGTTACGAATACCGCCTCCCCCGGCTGTACATCGCGTACCGTTTGGTAGCCCAGGGCATCAATCGCGACACTCTCCGAAGAGATAATCCACTCCTTTCCTTCGGGGGTTTCACGGCTCCCAAATACCAGCGGACGAATACCGTAGGGGTCGCGAAAGGCCACAATGCCATAACCCGTGATCAACGCAACGACCGCATACGCCCCACGGATGCGACCATGGACACGCCGCACGGCGTCGAACACGTCCGTTGCATTGATACGCAATTTCCCCCGGCCAGAGGCAAACAGCTCGTGGGCAAAGACATTGAGTAATACTTCAGAATCGGAATCCGTGTTGAGGTGACGCAGGTCGTCGCGGAACAGATCGCGCTTCAATTCCTCAACATTGACGAGATTGCCATTGTGCGCGAGAGCAATGCCATAGGGCGAATTGACGTAAAAGGGCTGGGCCTCCGCAGCACTAGAACGACCCGCCGTAGGATAGCGCACATGCCCGATACCGAGATTCCCGCGCAAGCGGAACATGTGCCTGAGGTGAAATACATCCCGGGTGAGCCCAGTATTTTTGCGCAGAAAAAGATGGCCACCAGCACTCGTGGCAATGCCAGCGGCATCCTGACCTCGGTGCTGCAAAGTAATCAGCGCATCATAGAGTAGCTGATTTACCGGCTGTCGGGCAACTATACCAACGATACCACACATAGAACGGCACCTTAGCCGCAGAAAGACTTGTTATGTAGTTCTGCCGGGAGGAATTGACAACTCCAATGCGCCATGTCCGTGAATGGTTGCAGGAGTTGCGACTCTTTCCACCACGGATCCTTTGGAAAGGGAGTAAACCCTAACAGAAATACCAGCGCCACCACCATGACCACGCCCCGCGCCACACCAAAAATCATACCCAACAAGCGGTCGGTTCCACCCAGATCAGCCAAAGAAATTACACCCACCAAAACATAATTCAAGAGCGCCATCGCAATAAGCACTACAAAAAACAAAAGCGCAAAGGCTGCAATTTGGCGCATTGATGGGAGGCTAATGTAATTCTGTAACACCGGATCGAGCCTGTCACTAAACCCATACGCCACGGCCAAGGACACCCCGAGCGCCGCCAAAGACAACACCTCCCGCACAAACCCACGCTGCAACCCGATGAAGGTGGAGAGTAGGATAAACCCCAGGATGCCATAGTCAAACCAATTCATAGGATCTGTCCGTTATGGGTACGGCAACACCTGACCAGGCAAGTGCGCTTCGTGGTTCAAGCGTACACGCAGAGCGTCTATCTCGGCGTGATCGGTACTCGGGCCAACTCGTACCCGCCACTGCTTGTTCGCGCCATCGTAAAGACTCTCTAGGTAGACCGGAAACCCTTTACTACGCAAACTATCCTGAAGGGCACGGGCATTTTCCTCACGTTTCAGGCTAACAATCTGTACCACCCAAGCGGTAGCAGTATTCGCACGACGTGCAGAACCCGCATGGGGTGGTGCGGATGCCGCCACCGGAGGAGCTGCTGCCGCAGGACGAACGGACACAACCGCTGGGTGAGCGGGCACCGGCTGGGCAGGCACTGCCGCAGGACGAACGGGCAGAACCGCAGGGTGTCCTGGTGCCGCTACCGGATGAAGGGGCACAGCCGCCGGGTGAGCTGGTAACTTGGCTACCGACGAGCCCTCCCGTGCCGGAGGTTGCGGGACACTCGGTTCGGTCTTGGCTGCAGACTTCGTCTGCGTCTGGGGTTCTTGTGCTGTCAATACCCTTACCGCCGAGGCAGAATCGGCTAACTGGAGACGATTGCCATGCCGCATTACGTGCGTATATATCGTATGTCCGGGGCCATAATAAATTAGCTCAACGAGTTCCCGCTCCGAACCCGTCTTGATCCACAGTTCACGTCCGGCTTGGATATTCGATAGATTCTTCGTTGACGCACCGAGTCTCAGCAAAGATCGCACCTGATCAGCGCCAAGGTTCGCCTTAGCAAACACGGTATAAAGGGAGGCACCGTTGCCAATCTTGGTGGTGTAGATACTCGTTCGGGCAGGAGGCGGCGCAGAGGCTGGTGATGGCTGCGCTGTCTGCGCAGAGGGCGCGGCTTGATTTTGCGGAACCGAACCTGGAACAGTCGGCGAACTTGAGGCAGACGCTTCCGGCTTCGTAACCGACGCGCCAGCCGCAGGGGGCACCGCGCCAGCGCCTACATTCGGAGCAGCATTCGGTGTCGTGGTTGGGGGTGGCGTGACCGCTTGGTGCTCTTCCTTTTCTGAGGAAAAGAAATGCCACTGGGGTTTGGTCGGAATGTTTGTCTTTTCCAGACGTGTCCCTGGGCCCGGGCGCATGTCCATCCACACGGGCAGAAATACAACCCCCAAGGCAACCAGTACAGTCGCCCCAATCAATCGATGTTTAAGTCTGTTGTCCTCCACCGCCACCTCGGGGCTACAGCCCAGAAACAGAGAGACAGAAGTATAGGGCGTCCCTTAGGCACACCGCTATGGTTGGCAAGAACACCAACGCTGTTTTTCCGAAATGTCGCCACCACACCCACACGCTGGGTGACAACCTCCCCCTCGCGAGCAATCCGCTAGTAGACTACTACAGCAATCCCCGCATGGATGAGCAAGGTCGCCGTTACCCCCATGACAATCGAGCGGGCGATCGCATAATTCACCGAAATCACTGAGTTCTTACGGGAGAATCCAGCACGGATCGCCAACCATGAGCCACAGGCACCACTCAACAAAACCTTTACCACTACCCAGAACAGGTTCCGCCAGGTTGCATCAGGGTCGCGTAACAGCACATAAAAAAAACTTTCCTGCCAAAGTTCAAACGGTTGCTCTTTAAACAGGAATTGCCAGGTCTTAAAGGAAGTCCAGCCCGCCACCATCAGGGAGGCACTCACCAACACGAGCGATCCCACAATGGTATTGATCAAGATTGCCGCTGTCAGATAGCCGCGCCCGGGAATACGCAGATTGCGCATCGCCAGAAATTGTGAGGAAAGGACCCGATTCCCAACATCGGCAGTAATGATGGCATTATTGCGCGCCACCATGAGGATACAGGTAATTAGGGGTATCGCAATATAGCACTCGATAAAACCGATACCCCCCAGGGACTCATCGTGGATGAACGAACGGATCGCATCACCCAGTAGTTCGTAGTTAAATCCAAACCAAAGGGTCACAAACCCGACGATGGCCGCCCCAGAGAAGATATAGAGCAGCATCAGCGGCGAACCCCAGAGTATCCAAAAATACTCGTGCAGGTAGCGTAAGAACCAGCGTTGCGGGGGGTGCACCTTCATGCGCCGCCGCCAACGATCGGCGATCTCGGCATTAACCGACAGAGACTGCGCCACCGGCACGACCGGCAATTGTCCGGAGTCTGCCCCCTCTTCTGCTGCTCCCACCGCCAACAGGGCATCGTTGACCGCATCGCGGTCACGCGGCAGGGGCCGTAACGTACGCGAGCCACTATCTAACAGGTACACGGCATCTACCAGTGGCAGAATGTCGTCCACATGATGTGCAACGATGAGCGCTGGACGCCCCATCCGCCGACACAAATCGTGGATCAATGTACCCAAGCGTTGCGCAGTCGCTGGATCAAGACCAGAATTGGGTTCATCGAACAACAGCAAAGGCCGATTGGCCAACAACGTACGTGCGATGGCAAGGCGCTGGCGCTGCCCCCCACTCGCCGACGCAACGGTCTGGTGCGGATCGATATCCACAAGCAGATCCAACAAGTACTCCAGCATTGATGGATCCACATGCTTCGCGTGATCCAGGGCAATACTGAGATTTTCCAAAGCCGTCAGATCATCGAACAGTGCATGATTCTGGAATACCAAGCCACCGATATCGCAACGCTCGTGGACAAGATCATGCACCCGACCATTGTGGGTCAGTTTTCCGGCAATCTGCCACGGCTTACCATCGTCCTCGAGTAATCCACTGAGCAGTTTGATAATCGTCGACTTACCGCTGCCGCTCGGCCCCACCAGCAGAACCACCTCGCCATCCGCAAGGGTGAAGGCTGCATTCTCTAGCAGGGTTTTACCCGCTGGCGTCGTTACCGCAAGTCCCTCAACGGCCAGACCTGACAAAGGCGGCGCTACACTCATGGTGCCACCCTCCTCAGAGCAGGCCCTGCTGGTAGATCACTGTTGGCCAATTGACGCTCCTGCTGTGGGCTCAGCATCAGTACCAGAAAACCCTGATGGCCACGGATCATCGTGCGCAAGACATAGGTCGCAAGCGGATTGTGATCTAACCGATGGCGCAATCTTAAAAGACGCACCGGCAAAACACGCAACAGATGCTCTGCCTCCGGCGAGAACGGATGCAGATCTAAGAACCGTTGATCGGTCAACAAGCGCCCTACCAAGGGTAAGGTACGCGGGTCGCCAAGGATTGCCTTGCTCGACTCTTTTGCCAACACCGCGCCAACGGTAATCACCTCCCTGCTGGTCAACACATTCGGCATGGTGTCCGCGAGGTGCGTACGCACACGGGGATCAGCAAAAACCTCCGCACCCAGTTTCGCCATCGCCTCCTCGTTCACCTTATCACCACTACCGAGCATCGCTTCCCCGTAGGTGTGTAGCGTCTGCCATAGGTTCTTCCTGGCCTTTTCTACAAAGATTGGGATAATCCCCTCCACTAATTGATCCACCTGGCGTCGGTCGAAGGTCTCTGCCGCCCGCGCTAACGCCTGATCGGTTGCTGGAGCAATCCAGGCCTGACGAATGGCACCACGCAAGACATCCCTAAATGTGGGCGCGTAGTTTTGCGCAAAAAACGCGCTGTGGAATAGTTCTTGGCTCACCAGTTCCCACTGCGCCATAACGGTACCCGCACTATCGCGTAAGTCTCTCCGTTCGTCGGGAGGAACCACCGCCCAGGGCACCCGCAGATCCGCCGCCAACAGATAGGGACGCAACGCAACCACACCGTCACGACAGACGGGATCGGCATACGCATACAGACGCAACCTTCCCTCACGCGCCAAACGGGCCTTGCCACACTGATGGGGAAAGAGATCGTCGCCCAAAGTGAAGACCGGCCCATCGCCCACCGGGGCATTGAGACTGCCCAAGGTCGCATAGACCGCATCTGGGTAATCGAACCCGCGCCAGGGAAGGATGCTAATCGCTGCCACGACAACAGCACCCATCAGCACCAGGCTAGCCAAGGCCATCAGGTTCCGGTGATCGTCCCAGCCACCGTTCACGGCATACTCCAAGTACCTTCACCTCGTGCCGCCAACCCCAACTGGACGCGATCCAACTCCGTGGCGATGAACTCGTCACAGGTATGTTGTAAGCGATTCGTAAGGTCAGGCTGGAGTTGTTCGATGGCTTTACGCAGGGTCTCGCGAAACCGCGAGCGCCAATGACGACCGTCTAGCTGCTCGCCCACCCGACGCGCCAAAATCCGCGTATTGGCAATATAACTAACAAACGCCGCCGTCGGGTGCGCCCAATTTCTGGAAAGCCCCCACCTACCAAGCGTTGCCGTGGTGTCCTCAGTGTACTTATCCACTTCGAGGGCACTCGTCGCCATCGCACGCACTAAGCCCAGGGCTTCGCTACGCACTGGCGGTTCCGCATTCGCAAAGGCCTGCAACAAGGAAGCCTCCGCCAGATAAACACCAGGATCGGTATACCGCAAACCCGCGCAAAGGGAGCGAAAGGTTGCTGTTTCTGGTCGCCACGCGATATCGACCTGCCAACCCGCCTTCGTATCCAGCGTTTCCATGGTCGTGGTCGATTCCAACACAAATCCACGGAATGCCCGGTCGTATCGATCGCAGTCTTGCAACAAATCCTTCCTCAACAAAGCGAGTGAACGATCCGCAGCCGTCCGCAGTGCACGCAAGGTAGTCTCGGGAGCGATTAGTTGCGCACGAAAGAGACTGACCACCTCATCCGCAACGGTTCCCTGCACTATGCTGAGCGCCTGCGCCCTATCCTCCAGCTTCCCCGCCTTGTCTGCCGCCGTCAACGCCGTCCCCAGCAACGAAAAACTGGTGCCAAACGCCGAATTGTTACTATAGGCAAACAGCGTAGCCAGAAAGGTCTCTTGGCGCGCAGCCAACTCAGCAAAAACGGACTGCAGGTCAACACGCAGGTAACCAGTCGCCAGATCGGACAGACGGTGCCGGTCTTCCTCTTGCGCTTGACGCAAGGATCGCTGTAACTCACTGTAACCACTGGCATCCACCTGTTGCCGATGCACACGGTCATCGTCCCCGTACCACACCACCCACCGTTGCGCCGTCGTCGGCACGGCAAGGGCCACTGGGCTCGCCAGCAACATAGCCCCCCCCGCCACCTCCGCCTGCTCCATAGGCCATCTGATTAGCAAAGCAACCAATATCAATGCCCTACTTGCGAGAGGGGAAGAAAACAACCTCATGACGTCTTCGCTTCCATAGACCGTTCGATTTGTTCCTTGATGCGATAGAGTCCTCGGTTATCAAACACACTCATCAACAACGCATTGTCGGCCATCATATCATGCAAGTGGTTACCGCTTTCCCGTGGCGCACCCGGGTAACAAAAACGCACGTAATGGAAGAATAATCCGTGTTTTTCAAACTCAATGGCAGAGATGTCACTCACTCGGATGGTTTGGTGAGCATGCCCCCCATGGAGACCAAGCAACGTCACAAAAAAACCAAACACCCCCCCTTTCGTCAAGTGAAGGGTATTACCGTGTAGTTCCAAACGTCCTCCGGTTCCCTTTGCCACCAACACGGCGTGATGACCGTGGTCGTGCCCATGGCCGTGCCCGTGCTCCGCATGAGCAAGAGCACCATGCTCCTCATGCACAGACACACCATGCCCATGTTCTGCATGTTCTGCATGGACAGGATCCGTGTGCGTACGTTCAACGGGCATCTGATGCGCATGCTCCTCCGTCACGGGCTCCTCATGATGACCATTGGTCGTCACAGCACCTGCGCGGGCTCGATCCCGACGTCCTCGGCGCATCGGATCGGCATTGGGACGCTCCGCATGGGCAAGACCCGCATGCGTAGGATCCGCTACTAGAGAAGGCCGACGCGGTCGCGAGTGAGAATTCGTCCTCTCCTCGGAGACAGTCTCCACATTTTCGGAAAATCCCCGCAACCACGCCACCAACCGACTCAAACCACCTTTATTTGGATTGTCCACGACCGCAGCCCCCCACCTCAACCACCCCGCCCCAACGAGACAAACGGTGCCCGAAGCGATCAGTACACGCTAAAGAAGGTTGATTACCGCACACTCACCCATGCACAAGGCACAACGCAACCGCACAAACTGTAGCATACCTGATGTACGCCCTCCCCGCACGTTACGCCTCACCCGCACACCCCCCGACGGAAGTGGTACCCTACCGCCGGGTGGATGGGCTATTATAGCGTGGGTTGTTTGAAAGTAACGGGTTCTCTTCCCGCCTCTACCATCCCAAACACGGTCGATTTAGTGTAGCTGTTTTCGTCGAGGATACCATGAGCGCCGTTCGCAACTGCGAGACCGCAGCAATCCCCTCAGCGCATCAACCCGCGAAACCACTCGCGCCAACCGACAACACCCACCCGGCCTTACCCCGCCCCCGTCTGGGGACGGCAATGGCTGGTATGGGGCTCCTTGCACTATTGTCACTCAGCCTCTCGCATTATCCGCCGAAGGAGGTCGCCGCAGGCACCACACCGACCCCAGCGCAGATGACGACCCCCATCCAGACGCTGATCGAGCGCGACAGAAATCTCCTCGCCGCCACTGCAGCCGAGCGTCTGGACGCAGCCATAGATCCTCTGTTTGCGGATTTTCACGATCGTGTGCCCGCCTTTGGCGAATGGGCCTTTGCCTGGCGTACCGGCTATCGAATGTTACGCGACGGGATGTTGACCGCAATCACCATCCCCTTTTCCGATCCTCCTCGGGTAGAGAAGATCGATTCGGCATGGGACGAACTGATCGCCGGAAAATTCGATGAACTCGTACTCCACCCGGCCGGTGGTGTCCCTGCACTGCGAAGCGCACACGAGCGCTGGCTTGCCGACATGCGTCCCATTGTGGATGCCGTCCTGGCGGATACCCTGCGTACCGTCACCCTTCTTCACGGCGAGACCCACGCGCTCCCACCCAAAGAGGCCCAGGCAACACCCCTAACTGAAAAGGTACACATCCTAGACAACATTCCGGATACGACCGATCCGGTGAAAGTGAACGCGGCCCGACCTCTGCTATCGCGCTTCTTGATACGACCACACGTTGCAACCGCAGTAGCTGCCGCCGGAGCCGCCATCGGCAACCAGGGAGAAACCTGGCTCGGATGGACGAGCCAGTTGGGGGCAACCATTACGTCCTATTTGATGATCGACTTTATCCTCAGCCAGACCGGAGCCGGTATCTACCGCCCTGGATTAGAAGCAGACGTGCATCATGTGCTGGAGAACGAACAACAGAATCTCCGCAAGACCTGGCTCGCAGAAGAACAGGAAAGGATCGACGCACGACTGGCGCAGATACGCCCCCTCCTCAACGGAGAAGGTACTACTACCCCCCCTCCCAACTCTGTTCCAGCAAATGCAGCACCTGGAACGGCCCATCCGGCCCCGGGTCAGTGAGCGTAGAACGCATCCCAGCAAAGTAGACGTCTGCGTGGTGGATGATGAGCGGTTGCAACTGCAGCCGCGTCTGCTCGAAATCTAGTGATTCCCAGATGATCCAGCCACTCCAGCTACAAGCCTCCCAGATGAACCACCCGACCAATGCGCCAGACACGTTGATTGGGATGAGTCCGCTGCGGAACAACATAATTAATATGATCCAGTAGATCACGTAGGAACCATAATAGGCCCATGCGTCTCTGCCCACCTCGAAGACGCTCCGCCCCTCCCGTACCTGGAGGTCGTGGTACTCAGTGGCGACACTCGGGTACGCCATAAACCGATCCACCAAGGTTTTTCCGATATTCTCGCCGATAACCTCGCGCAGCGGATCCGGAGCAGCCAGTGCCGAGATAGGCACCACCACCGGCTTACCGCCAATAGGGATTTGCCCAGGTGGTAGACTGCCGAGATATTTTTGCCATTTGGCAAAGGGAATGGAGCGACGCTCCTGGAGGTTTTGAAGCGCCACGGTTACCCGCGTCCCATAGTCCTGCGCAACCTCGCGACCAATCGCCTCAAGCGCCTGGCGCGTCTCCATCGGGGTTAGTACTCTTGCGGCAAATTCATTTTCAAAGGTCTGGATGAGGATTCGGCGCGATTCATCCTGGAAGTTACCGGAGGCAATCCCCCCGATCCAACTCATTGCAAAGGTGTTATAGGCACGAATCTCCTCAAGCTTACTCCGCCCGAAAGAGAGATACCACGGGATAAACACGGTTTGAACCCGTTGATCCAGCGTCCCCATCAACGCCGCAACCCGCCGCTGCCCGAGACCAACCGACTCCTGCCGCGCACCAGCAAGAGCCGTAACAACACCAGCATCCATTCCCGTACTGAGCTTTGGGACGGCCACAACCGCAGTCGATGGCACCGTCCGGTGTACCAAAGACACCGGAGGAGATGGCCCACGCGCCAAGATAAGGACAATGATCAGCAACGCAAGCGCTACCAACCACACCGGATGTTGCCACGAAGACCAAGCAGAGAAACGTCGCTTCTGTGCCGCTACCCACGCAGCAAACCGCCTACGCCGTTTCTCTACCCACGCCTCAACCCACGCACCCAGAAACCGCGTGCCCCAGCCAACCACACGACCATACCAACGAGAAGACGATCTCATTTAAAGGGTAACGTCGTTAGAGTCGGATTGACCGGAAAGACGGCCACGGATATGGGACCAGGACATACCGAGCGCCAAGATACTACCCGCCAACACCAACACCACCGTAATCCAGGTCTGGAAGGTAAGCGTCTGCAGGTAGCCATAATCCAGTAGCGTCCAGATCGCCGTGATACAAAAGACAGCGGCGGCGAACATCCCACTACTCCGTAGTGAGCGCATACTGGCGTAATAAAAAGTCATATTCACGACCACCAAGAGCACACCCACCAACGCCTTCAGTGACCAACGGTGATCGGAAAGATCCACGAGCCAGTGAACGTAGGAGCTGCCACTCGGATTGTAGGTGGCCAATACAGCAAACAGAGCGCCCAGCCAACGTACGGCCAAGCTAGGAATACCAAAGGCCGGTCCGCTCACTGCTAGCCCTCACTTTCCTGGACACCAAGACCACGCAATGCGGGTCTTGAGAGTACCATGGCCAATCCTCGACCCACCACACCGTCCGGAACTCGCGCCCCAGACAATCGACAGGCCCCCCAGCGGCCTATGCCGCCACAACACATACTTGCTCTTCTCATCGACTGCCCCCATACAGCGATCGTGAACCGACGGAGAATGGTACTACGAAACACGGACTCGTAGGACGCATACTAAGCCTTCTCACTAGCTTTTGGAAAGTGGGTAAGATAGCGTAAAATTCCCCGAGGTTTTTGCGGCTGACACTACCCGTGTCTTGGCTGTAACCTTCCTTCAAAGGGTTAGCGAGCCTTCGGTTCAAAGAGGTATCCCCCACCAATGGCAATGGTATTCACCGATTTCACGCCTCGTCGCTATCTAATTCATTGGCTATCGAGCGCTGCGCTGGTTCTCATGACCTACAACCCCTTCGGTCACTCCTATTACCATTGGGTAGTGAGCGGACAGGGTTCGGTTGTCCTCAAGGTTCTTGGGGGACTGGCCTTGCTATTCACCCAAACATTCACGTTGTGGTGGATTATTTCCTCCGTGGGCCGCATCGGCTTAGCCGCTGGGGCCGTCATCTGGGGGCTCACCTCCTACGAGATACTCACCTGGTACCCGGATCTGTCTCCGGTCATCAAACATCTGGTAGTCCAGCTCTTGTTGGCGACGATGCTGGCCATCGGGCTCTCTTGGCCACACCTCAGAACCCGACTCACTGGCCAGATTGAGAAGCGCTACCTTTTGTATCAAGGTAAAGCAGAAAAGAAGAAAAGGAAGTATGCTGCCATCCGTGCGGCCCGACGCGCAGAACAACGTGCTCGGGCAGCCGCCGCGCGTGCTGCTGCCGCACAAGCCGCCGCTCAGCGCGCTGCTGCCGCCGCCCGAGCGGCGGCTCGGGCACCTGCAATGCAGGCCCCCATTGGTAGTATCCCAATAAGACCACCCACCCCCCCCATCCTCTAAATTTTGCTTAACCGTGGGAGTATTGCATGACGCGACACATGCGCTTGATGAGCATACCGTGGCTGGTAGCAGCCACCCTATTGATGGCGATCGCCTCTGTCCCTGTGCGTGCGACAGATAGCCAAGCCCTCCCACCAGAACGAGCGAACGGCCACACGATATACATGATCGGCTCCACCCTGATGGCTGATTACACGACAGCCATCATCGATCACCTAAAGAAAAACACCGACCTGCCACCACCCATCGTTTCTGAGGGAGGCTCGACGCGCGGGGTCTCGGTCTTTTGTGCCGGTATCGGCTTGAATACCCCCGACATCGTCGCCATGTCGCGCCGCATCCTCACCACCGAGCTTGAAAATTGCCGCGATCACGGGGTAACTGACATCATCGAGATCCAGATTGGCTACGACGCCGCCGGGATTGTCTCGCGCCGCGACGATCAGGATTATCCATTAACGCTCGTGTCGATGTACCACGCCATTGCCGCTGAACTACCCGATACCGCTGGACGCTTTACCCCCAACCGTTACCAGCGTTGGCATGATGTGGATCCAAGCCTTCCCGACACTGAGATCCGCTTCATTCTTCCTGTCCCGAGCTTAGGTGGGCGCGCCTTCCTCGAGAATAGGATGCTACAAAGCGCCTGCCGCCACATTCCAGCCATCTCCACTATCTTTGGTGCCGAGGATCGAGTAAGGCAGTGCGTCTCTCTGCGAACAGATAACCGCATCGTTGAATTAGATACCCCCTACGCCCAAAACGTCGTGACGGCACTTGCGACCTCTCCGCCAGGTACGCTCGCGAATCTCCCCTTACATTTTGTTCTCGCGCACCAAGAATTCCTGAAGGTTCAACCCTTCGACGGGGTGCTGCCTGACCATGAAACAGTCTCCAACCACCAGTATGGCTTCATCCGACCTCTCTACTTCCTGGTCAAAAAGGCCCATATCAAAAACTACCTGGGAAGAGGATTGGTCGTTGGTCTACGCGAGTTCATTACCGAGATTACCCGCGAGTCCACTATCGGCCCGAGTGGCTACTTGGTAAAGATGGGGCTTTTCCCCCTGGACGAGAAGAATCGTAAACAGACCCGCGAGACCAGCCTACGGCTCGACACTACTAACCGCTGACGCTTCACCTTATATTAGGGAGTACGAACGAGATGCAAACTAACCAACTCACCCGTCGTTGCGTGGGCATAATGCTGGCGGTGACCCTATCTCTTGTGCCACTTATCGGCATCAGCGACACCATTTTTCCAACGACAGCAAAAACGCTCGACGGGACTAACAATCCCCCCACGGATCTCATCGACGATCGACCGACCGCCATTGGCAGCCTATTCAGCCATTCTGTGCAGGCAGTAGAATGGGTCTGGGGTACCTTACGTGACAATGTCTTCTCCTGGATCACCCCACCGACCCCAACCAGTCTGACCCACTCCGTATCAAAACAGGATGCCGTCCAACTCTTCAAACTGCTCGGCGACACCGGCTATAAGCTCAAGGAAATCCACACAGATGTCGGCATCATCCCAAGCTTGAGTTTCAAATTCAGTCAGTCTCGCGAACTCAGCGATGCCGACTACGAATACCTTGAAACCCAGTTGGACGAGTGGGAGCACAAAAGCCCCGGCATGTATGCCTCGCTGCAGCGGAAGATCATCAGCACCATCATGACCGTCAATCTCGGTGGTGAGTACCAGGTATCTACACTGAATGTATCGCTCTTACCATTGCCCGACGTAGCATTCACCATGTCCGCCAACCCAAGAGCGCTTGGAGACGAAGGCCGCATCCTGATGCGCGCCATTCAACAAATCGATCGCGATGTGCAAACAATTGGGCAAGGACAAAAGAATTAGTGTAGTATCTATGGTATGAGGGTTCTCTGTTCCTGTTGGCTCTGTCGGGCAGACAATCTCTCCCCAAATCCCTATTTCACACCAGAGATTTAGCATGATCGGGGGATTGTTGTGTTGTGCGAGAAAGGTTGGTTCATCCCCGCATTTAACGGAGCCCCAGGGGTATTGGCTGCCTTTGCGCTATTGAGTCTTGTGGCCTTTGTCTTGTTAGGGGGGGTGTCGTTATCGCCAGCATCCCGTGACGGCGTGTTGCATCGAATCGATTCGCTGGAAACGGCAAACCATGCGATCAACGCACGGCTCGCTGAAACTGAGCGGATGTTGGCCGAACTCCAACATGGAACGGGATCATTTGTCGGGACTCTGCCGCTCGCTGATCGGACAATTGCCGAGCAGCTTCGAGTCAACCGCCTGGCACTGGCCATCCTGCAATTGCGCATTGCTAGCCAGACCCACCTGCCGTTCGGGCCAGAGCTGGCGCTTGTACAGCAACTGGGCCGAGGTGAGGCTGGGCTGTCAGCGGCACTCACGGCACTGACCCCCAATGCGACGACGGGTGTTGCGACAGTACCTGAATTGCGAGACAGCTTCGGGGTAATCCTGTTCCCGAGGTTGCAGCCTCTACTTGAGGGAAGGGATACGGGCTCATGGACTAGCTCGGCGCTCAACTGGGTGAATCAGGTCATCCCGTTGTTCACACCATCGACTGGGAGCAACAATGCACAGAAGAAATTGGTCGTCTCCGCAACGGATAGACTAACCTCAGACGACTTACGCGGTGCCGTTCTGCAACTCTCGGAGCTAAATGGCCCTGCCGCCGCCCTCGTTGCACGCTGGCTCAAGGAAGCCAACGCGCGGCTTGCTGTGGATACCGCTTCTAATGCCCTATCCGAGATTACGGTGGCACTGTTCAACCACACCCCGTAATGCACCTAATTTGTAGCGAAACCAACTGGAGAATGTAACCAATGAAGCCAAAGATGCTAGTTCTTGCCGCCCTTTCCCTAGCCCTCGCCGGGCCTGGTGTCGTCCTTGCCGATCCAGTACCGGCACTGGCCCCCCAGGCTGTCCCCGTTGAGGCCATTCAAGCCATTGATGCCGTCAACCAGGCCTCAGAGAACGGCAACGTACCCGTTTTCGATGGACGGGCGTTGTCCATTAGTCTTGGCACCATCGCTGGCGTACTGGTCTACAACCTGCTGCCCGGCGGCATGTTGACCGGTAGGGCTGTCCCCGCAGCGATTGGCAGAATCGGTGCCGCCGTCTCCGCACGCACAGCAGCAACCAGCCAATTACCTATGATGCTGAGCGCTGTCGCCGGCGGATTGGTTGGGGACTACTCGTATCGCAAGAGCAACCGCGTACCCAGTATCCCCGCCGGGGTCGCCGGGCGCGTCACCCCCTAATCGACACCGAAGAGGTGGGCTGCGGTTCATCTCTTGTGTCGTAGGACACCAACCGCTCGATGAGACGGTCATCGGGCGGGACTTTTGCCGCTCCTCGCCCGTCCGCACGGGGGGTGGTTTTTTATGTCTGAGAAATAGTGTTCTCGCGAGCAACATTCCCTTGTGATTTCGCACAGGTAGCGGCCTGTCCGAGCACTTGGCGCAAAAGCCTTGTGCTCTCACGCGAGGGCATCGGCTCATGCTGCGGCGCATTTTCCTGTTGGTATCGGTTCTCTGCCGCGCTATTACCTCACTCAGCCCACTAGCAGATCGTGCCTCTCATTTTGCGAGCGGCGGATGAATGGGCGCTCCACCACGCTCTGGCCCTCTCATACCCATGCGATCCTCTCGTCCCCACCTTGCCGCATTTTCATTAGAGCCACCGCCCATCATCCTGGGGCCAGGTTCACGCAAAACCAAACCCCTTGCAGCCGCACGCCTTTGCAACTCGGCATATTTTTGCGCCCACAGTTGAACTCGTTCCTCCGGCGTCCGAGCCGCCCTCATCTTGCGCCACATATCGAAACGCTCGGTAACGGTCATTAGATCGCGCGGGGATACCTCTCTCGGGGGTGCCACTTGCGCCGATGTTACAACTGCCTCTTGCGCCTGTGTCAGCACCGGGAATGCGGCCAGTGTTGAACATAACAAAGCAACAGCAACCAACGGTGATTTATTCATAAACGCCTCTCTTTAACCACCATGATATTACTTAAGTGGGCCTTCTTCTCCGGTACAGAAACCGCAACGGATTGCGACTCTTGACGAAGCTCGGCCATTGCCTGCCGCAGTATCTGGAATGAGCCACTAAGGGCAAGTGTCGCCATCACTCCCGCAACGGCGAAGTCTGGCCAACCGCTACCGGTCACAAAGACGCCACTCGCCGCGAGCAGCACCGCGAGATTACCAATCGCATCATTGCGTGAGCAGATCCACAGGGAGCGCATGTTGCTATCCCCCCCACGAAAGGCATACAACAGACCCGCAACCGATCCGTTGGCCAAGAGGGCTATCACGCCGATGGTTCCCATAATCGGTGCCTCGGGCACAGTGCCAGCCAGCAGATGATAGAGCGTGTTCCCGACAACCCAGAGTCCAAAGACCCCCATCGTCGTCCCTTTCACCACCGACGCCATTGCTCGACGCCGCAGCGTCATCCCTAACACAAACAAGCTAATCGCGTAATTTACCGCATCGCCCAAGAAATCCAGGGCATCGGCCTGAAGCGCAGAAGAACCCGCGACGAGCCCCGCGACGATCTCGACTAAGAACATCGTCGCGTTAACGGCCAACGCCACCCACAATATCCGCCGGATGCGGGTAGTATTGCCGTCCAATCCACTGCATCCCGCATTACAACTACAATTTGCGCCCATATTGTCCCTTCTGCTGTAATCCGACCAGCATGAACCCTATAGCGGCTACAGAGTCAAGCATCCCAACCAAAAAATCGCACCCACCGCTCGCGTCTACCACATGTGTTATGGAAACGGGGCGATATCGGCTAGGGCTTCAATAATGCGACATTCCGCAATACAACACGCCTCACAACGCGCCATATCTAGCAGCGCATCGCGTAACCGGTTGAGTGATTCTATCTTCCCCTCCACCTCTTTCAGGTGTTCGACAGTCAGGCGGTTGGCATCCACGCAGGGTTGCTCAGGATGTTCGGCAAGACGTAGCAAGGCACGGATCGCATCAATGGAAAACCCCAGATCCCGTCCCCGGCGGATGAACAACAAACGACGAACGTGACCGGAATCGTACTGCCGATAGCCAGATGACGTCCGCGCGGGCGCAGGCAACAGACCGATGCGCTCGTAATAGCGGATCGTTTCGATAGTAACCCCGGTAGCCTTACTCAAGACACCAATAACGATTTTATCGGTTTTTTGGGCCATAACACTTGACTCTGTAGCCGCTACAGAGTTCATGATAATCGGAAGGACACGGTCGATGGAAGGTCATCGATCGGCAAGTTGCGCAGTCGGCACATTCGGCCCTGCATACTGGCCGCCACCTAGCGACGTGGCAGCGTTCTGTTGCGTATCGTTGCTGCAAGACAATACGTCGTTCCCTTCCAACGTGAGTGAGTTCTAGGCGATGAATAACATCATGAGGTTGTGTCTGGTAGCCTGTGTTTTATGGGTGGGTAGCGCCCTGGCGCTACCGGACACAATCACCCAAACCCAACAACCAACCGATACGCCCCCAGACCTATTCAAATCATTCAACCGCGCCATGTTTGGGTTCAATACCTTTTTTGCCTACTATATCGTTGATCCCACCGCCAGCACTCTCGATCAGATAACCCCCGCTTGGTTAAGAACAGCAGGCGCTAATTTCTACGAAAATCTTACCGAACCCGAGTTCTTCTTTACCAATCTTGTTGATGGCAATATAAAGGATTCTGCCATCTCCGTTGCCAGACTTGCCGTGAATAGCACGATCGGCATTGTCGGCATATTTGATGTCGCCACCCCGCTTGGGCTAAAACGGCATCAGATAGAGATCAGTGAATCTTTCTGCAAAGCGGGAATTCCACCAGGGCCCTATGTCGTACTGCCGCTTGTCGGGGAAACCAATATCTTGGGCGGCGGCTTGATGGGGGCGCTATTAGCGACTGAGTGGTACCTGCTGAGCTTTATTGATGCTGCAGTAGCCGCAGGCGACGCCATCCTCGACACCACGGTGGGTGCTGCGAGCCTGCGCCACGTTGGCGACGTACCAGAATCTAGTCAGGGCGATCTCTACACCAATCAGCAGAATAAATACTGGAGCGATCTCAAGAAGGCGTGTCCGTCTAAACCAGCAACCGCAAAGAACTAGCCCCCCAAGGACGCCCCCTCAACCACTCGCCGAAACCTCTCCGCTGTCCCCCGCACATCGGGCGTAACAAACAGGGCGTGGATCACCGCGAGGAGATCCGCGCCAGCCGCCACCAGAGGGGGCGCATTCTCAGGCGTAATGCCGCCAATCGCGACCAGTGGGATCGATAGGCAGCGTTTCGCTTCGGTCAAAAGGGAAGGTTTCGCCTGCAGCGCATTCGGCTTGGTCTGTGATGGAAAAAACCGACCGAAGGCGACATAGCTCGCCCCAGCACGTTCTGCCGAGAGTGCCAAAGAAAGGTCGTTATAACAAGAAACGCCAATGATGGCGGATGGGCCAAGGCGGGCGCGGGCTTGATGGAGCGGCACATCGCCCTGCCCCAGATGAACCCCCGCCGCACCAACGCGCAGCGCAAGCTCGACATCGTCATTGATGAGCAGTGGGACATTACAACATCGACACAGCGCTTGCAGCGCCTGCGCCTCACGTTCGCGTTTTGTGTGGTCATTGCCCTTGTCGCGATACTGGACAACGCGCACCCCACCAGCGAGGGCAAGTGTTACGTTCGCCACCAGCGCCTCCTCTGCCAGGAGGCTCGTGTCGGCGATGGCGTAAAGCCCTCTGCGGATGCTCTCCATGTGGCCGCCCCCTAGTGGTTGCCCCGACGGGACGGAATAATCCCCAAACGGCGATTGGGTACAAGCTGCCCCATCCCCACCCGATAGCCATGACGCAACGCCGTCCAGGTAAACCCTTGGGCCTCCCGCACCGCCGTGATGAGGTCTAGGCCCTGCGCCAAAAGCGCCGCGATGGCCGAGGCCAGTGTGCAACCCGAGCCATGATAGGTCTCAGCCAAACGCTCCCAGGTGAATTGCTCACGGACGCGATCGTTACCGTATAGGGTGTTAATCACCTGCGCGGTGCGCTCGTGACTGCCCGTAATCAGCACGTTGCGACAGCCATACGCAAGGAGTTGGTGGGCGCAGGCGTCTAGGGTATCCGCTTCGGGTGCCAGGACACGCGCCTCTTGGCTGTTGGGTGTCAGCACCGTCGTGAGCGGGAGCAACAACTCGATCATGGCCTCCGCCAGTTCGTTATCCGCGAGCAAAGCCCCACCCCCAGCCCGCACAATCGGATCGAGGACGACCGGCAGGGTCGGATAGTCGCGCAGGATGGAGTGGATGGCCGCCACGTTCTCCACGCTGCCCACCATGCCAATCTTGATGGCGTCAACCTTCATGTCCTCCAACACGGCCCGCGCTTGCGCCACGACGAGGCTAGGGGAAACCGAGGAGAAGCTCTTTACATCGACCGTATCCTGCACCGTGATGGAGGTCACCACCGGACTCGGGTGACCGCCAAGACACATCACGGTCTCTATGTCTGCGGCAAGCCCAGCCCCAGCGGTTGCATCATGACCAGAAAAACACATGACCACCGGATGGGTTGCAGGTTCTGGTAAAGGGTCTGTCGTCATGGCGTCTTGTTGGGATAGTCGTGGGGGGGAGAAAGTAACTGCTCTGTTGCCTTACGCCTGGTCTGCATCATCGGGCAGAAACAGCTCAAGCAGGTTATTCAGAAATTGCCGTCCAGTCTTGGTCGCAACCAAACGATCCTCGCGCGGGTCTAACCAGCCTCGCGTGCGCGACAGCGCCAGTTTGTCGGAAATGCGTGAGAGCGACAACCCGGTACGTTCCGCATAGAGCGCTGACGGCACACCCTCCACCAAGCGTAGCGCATTCAGCATAAACTCCACAGGAAGGTCGGACGGAGATACCCATTCCTCATCCGCGAGATACGCCCCGTTCGCTTGGATCCCCTCGATATAGGTGCGGGGATTCTGGTATTTTGCGCGGCGACGCACACCCTCCGCGCCGGTAATCTTGCCATGCGCCCCGGCGCCGATACCGAGATAATCGCCGAACTCCCAATAGTTCCGATTGTGCTGACATTGCCGGTTTGGTTGAGCGTAGGCAGAGACCTCGTATTGGACAAACCCAGCGGCTGCGAGCATGGCCACACCTTGCGCCTGCATAGCGAGACAGGTCTCCTCGTCGGGTAGCTGCGGCGGCCTACGGTAAAAGGCGGTTTCTGGTTCGATGCCAAGCTGATAGTACGAGATGTGTTCGGGTGCCAAGGCCAGGGCAGCCGCAAGGTCGGCCTTCGCCCCCACCAAGTCCTGCCCGGGTAGACCAAACATCAGATCCAGATTGATATTGTCGTACCCCACCCGACGTGCCAGCGCAAAAGCAGCAATGGCCTCGGCGCGGTTGTGGATACGCCCAAGGCGCGAGAGGGAAGCATCGTTAAAACTCTGGATGCCGAGCGAGAGGCGATTGACGCCCGCCGCCTTAAAACCCGCAAAGCGCTCCACATCCACTGCGCCAGGATTGGCCTCAAGCGTCACCTCAGCGCTCGCAGATATTGGCAAACGATCCCGCAGACTGGTCAACAGGCGGTCTAACCCGGCGCAGGACAACAGGCTCGGCGTACCGCCACCAATGAAAAAGGTAGCGACCTCCCGCCCCGCCACAAAGGGCAGTTCCTGTTCGAGATCCCGACACAGCGCATCAAGATAAGGTGCCTCGAGGGGTAACGCCTGGTGGTGCGATAACGGCAACCCCTCAGCAAGAAGCGCGTGCGAATTAAAATCGCAGTAGGGGCACTTGCGTAGGCACCAAGGGATGTGCACATAAAGGCTTAGTGGGATGGCGCGGCGCGGAAAACTCAAGCGTTTCTTTCTTCGGTTGCTTGCGGGATCGGCACGGCCCACAGGTCATGCTCGTCGGTATCGGTAATCTCAACCTCGTAAAACTCCCCGACCTGCAGACTGCCTTCCTGCTCGACATCGATATAGACAACGCCATCGATCTCCGGGGCATCGCCAGCGCTACGGGCGATGGCACCGTCCTCGTTCACCTCATCGACCAACACCACAAGCCGATTGCCGATGTGCCGCTCTAGGCGCACCGCAGAGAGATCCGCCTGGCGCATCATGAGACGATCAAGGCGCTCCTGCTTGACCTCCTCGGGCACTTGGTTCGGGAAGGCGTTGGCCGCAGCGCCAACAATCGGGGAATAGGTAAAACAACCCACCCGATCCAATTCGGCCTCTTCGAGAAAATCAAGCAACCTTTGAAAATCGTCTTCGGTCTCGCCCGGAAAACCAACGATAAAGGTACTGCGTAGGGTCAGCTCAGGACAGACCTCTCGCCAATGACGAATACGCGCCAACGTATTCTCGGTATCCGCCGGACGACGCATCGCCCGCAGCACCGCCGGACTCGCATGTTGGAGCGGCACATCCAGGTAGGGCAGGATGGCACCCTCGGCCATCAGAGGAACCACCTCATCCACCAGGGGATACGGATAGACATAGTGCAGCCGCACCCAGACCCCGAACTCACCCAAGGCGCGAGCGAGTTCTGGCAAACGACTTCGTAGCGGCTGCCCCTTCCAGAATCCGCGTCGATATTTGAGATCGACGCCGTAGGCGCTGGTATCCTGCGAGATCACCAGCAGTTCCTGCACCCCGGCATCAACCAGGTGCTCGGCCTCGGTCAACACCTCACCAATGGGACGGCTGTGTAAGTCGCCACGCAGGGACGGAATGATACAAAAGGTACAGCGGTGACTACACCCCTCAGAGATCTTAAGGTAGGCATAGTGAGAGGGGGTGAGTTTCAGCCCAGCCGGTGGGATCAATGACTGATACGGCTCGTGTGGTGGTGGAAGATGGTTGTGCACGGCAGCCATCACCTCTTCCAACGCATGAGGGCCCGTCACTGCCAAAACCGAGGGGTGGAGGGTACGCACCATCTCGCCCCTCGTCCCCAAACAACCGGTGACAACCACTTTACCGTTTTCGGCGAGCGCCTCACCGATGGCCTCCAGGGACTCCTCCACCGCCGCATCAATGAAGCCGCAGGTATTGACCACCACCAAATCAGCCCCGCGATAATCCGGGGAGAGCAGGTAGCCCTCGGCACGCAATCGACTCACGATGCGCTCGGAATCAACCAGCGCCTTCGGACACCCAAGACTGATAAGCCCCACCGTTGGCGGAGTTGTAAGGACAACTGCATTTCCCAAGCATCACCACCTAGAGGGGACGAGCGAGCGCCTCAGCCTTGCCCCTTGAAGAAGAATCGCCAATTTTCATACGAGGGCCTTCTTCACCCCACAATTGCTCTAGGTTGTAGAAAGCGCGCACATGGGGCTGCATCACATGGACGATAACATCCCCGAGATCCACCAAGATCCAATCACCGACACCCTCCCCTTCTACGCCGATCAATCGCACGCCTTGCGCCTTTGCCTTGATGATGAGGTGATTGGCAAGCCCCTTCACCTGCCGATCCGAGATGCCACTTGCCATGACCATAAAATCGGTCACCGGACTTTTTCCCCGCACATCCATCACCTGGATCTCTTTCCCTTTGAGGTCATCAAGTGCATCAACCGCCAAGTCTTTCAGTCGTTCCGCCTGCATTCTTTTTCCATCCCAAGACTCGGCATTGTCCGCCGAATCGGTTAGCAATAACCTACAGTGGGGGTTCAGTAAACTACCTACGAAACTAAACCATACATTGACTCACCTATCCAAACCAACAAAAACTGGACACATCCCCGACAATGAAACCTTCAAAGACGCCATACCGGATGACCCGCAGCACGAATATTTGCCGGATCAAATATTGACTTGATATCGACCAGCACACCATTTGGTTTGAGAATACGCAAAAACTCGTCGCAGCCTTTCTCCTGATACGCTCGATGAGCAACGGCGACGACTAGCGCACCTACCTGCTGTGGCAACTGTTCCCACGGAACGAGGTTGATGCCATATTCGTGCATCGCCTGTGCCGGATCGGCGATCGGATCATGCACCACAACATTCAGGCCAAAAGATTGTAGGCTAGTCACCAGATCCGCCACCTTAGAATTGCGCAGATCGGAACAGTTTTCTTTGAAGGTGAGACCAAAAACCACGACTGTAGCGCCTTTATTGCAGCCACCGGACTGGATCATCAGCTTTACGGTTTCTTTGGCGATATAACTCGCCATCCCATCATTGATACGACGCCCGGCAAGGATGACCTGGGGATGATAGCCCAGCACCTCGGCTTTATGGGTGAGGTAGTATGGGTCAACACCGATACAGTGTCCCCCAACTAAACCAGGACGAAAGGGTAAGAAGTTCCATTTCGTGCCAGCCGTCTTCAACACCTCCAGCGTATCAATCCCCATCCGATGGAAGACGATCGCAAGCTCGTTCATCAGGGCAATATTGAGGTCGCGTTGGGTATTCTCAATGACCTTGGCCGCCTCGGCCACCTTAATCGAACTCGCAGGATATACCCCCGCTGTAATGACTGACGCATACAGCTCGCTAATCGTGTTGAGCGTCTCTTCACTATCACCGGCAACAACCTTTTTGATCGTCGTGATGGTATGCTCCCGATCGCCCGGGTTCACCCTTTCCGGTGAATAGCCAACATGAAAGCCTTGCTTCCATCTCTTGCCAGAGAGTTCCTCAAGGATAGGAATGCACACCTCTTCGGTCGCACCAGGGTACACCGTCGATTCATACACGACGATGGCCTTCTCCTTCATGAATCGACCAACCGTAGTGGTAGCGCTGATTAAAGGAGAGAAGTCAGGATTGTGCGCCTCATCCACCGGTGTCGGAACCGCAACAACAATCACATCGGCCTCACGTAAAGTGGCCGGTTCGGTGGAAACAATGAGATGGATGGCGGCCCTTAGATCCTCCGAGCGGATCTCTCCGGTTGGATCACAATAATTCTGGTAATGATTAATCTTGTGCTCGGAGAGATCATAGCCTATCGTCCTATACCGCTTCCCGAATGCTACCGCCAAAGGCAGCCCAACGTAACCAAGACCAACAACTGCAACAATAGGATTGAACATATATCTTCCATTAGATGGTTACTAATGAAACGCCCACAACATTCCGCACAACAAAGGAATCAGTTTCTGATGGTCACTCCGGTTGCAGTTAGCAACCCCCCGTTCCTACCCACATCAATGCAAATCAGCGCCACTATTCGCCAATAAAGCTTTGAGTCGTTCTATTTCAGACAAAGCCTTTTCCCGCTCCATTAACGCAGTGCCCAACGCTTCATCCTTCTCTTTCAACGCTTCATCCTTCTCTTTCAGCGCCTCATCCTTTTCCTTCATTGTCTGCAATACCTGCTCCAACTCCCACTGCATCGTATTCTGCTCGCGTATAAAGTTCTGGCGGGCTTGGTAGGCGTGGTAGTCGCGTTCTTTCTCGGAGAACTTGCGTAGTGTGCTCATGGCTTGCCTCATTTCTGGAGTCGTCATCCAATCGGGTAGGGTGGCGTCATCTAGCTGCTCACCATCCTTGAAGAATTGTAACCAGCGCTGCTGTTCGTTCTTGATGCTTTGCGCAGAAAATTTCTCCAGCTCCAATAACCAGACACCACCATGATCCACCAATCTTCGGCCTTGCTCGTCCCGAAACTGGTAGACGTGGAGATAATCGCTATCCGTCTGGATCAAATTATCGCCCAGCAACCAGATGGCGTAGGTCGGTTTTAGTAGGTGACAGTCGTGCCCACTTTGTAGCTGCTGGCTATAGATGTCCGCCCAATTGTAGAGGATGCGGGCAGGCAAATGACGGTAGCCACGCAACTGGATCTCGATCTGATACATCTCGTCGCGGGAATCCCGAGCCTTCACGCCAACCACACTCAGTTTATCATCCAGAAACTCTCGCTCGTTATACGGGTTCAGGATCTCAACGGTGGTAATCGGCGCGGCCAGGTCGCTTGCCAAAATAGCGTTCAGAAAATGGACAAGAAGGTTACGGTTCTCCTCTGAGCCAAGCAGGGCCTTGAATACGCAATCAATCTTCGGATCAATGCGGTGTTTCATTGGGGGTTCCTGGCGACTTGACTCGTCTGACATCAACAGCGCTTGTGGCTGACAAATGTATGACAAGCATTCTAAACGACTTATCTGGCGCTTGCCGCTACGTGAGCAGATTTCTGTCTGACAGCTTGTCTGTCGAGGGACAGGTTTGTCAGACAAAACTACCTTCTTGTCTGACAAACCTTCCCATCCGTCTGGTAACTACTCCCAAAAAGTTGCGCCAGCGCTTCGCGCTGAATGGTAAAACCCAAATCCACATCAAAAACAGCGAACTCAAAAAGGTAAAAAGGTTAAAATCCAAAAGGTAATTAGTTAGTTCTGGCCAGACGGAAGCCAAGGTTGTCGTTGCGGTAAGAAGGTGCGCCGATGCCGCGGTAGGCCGCACGCACGCGCCTCGGAAGGCGGTTCCAACTGCCGCCGCGAACCACCCGATAGGCATCGCCTGTTGTCTGACAACGCTGCTCACTACCATCATACGAGTTTGACCAAGCCGAACACGTCCACTGCCAAACATTGCCCAACATATCGTACAACCCCCACCGGTTCGGTTGGAACGAGCCGACCGGTGCGGTTTGTCGACCATCCCACTGGCTACCACAACTATTGCAATTGGCGTTATTACGTCCAACCTGGTCACCCCAATAATAGGCCGTCGTCGTGCCCGCCCGTGCCGCGTATTCCCACTCGGCTTCGGTCGGTAGCCGATAGCGCTTGCCGGTCTGCTCACTCAGCCATTCGGCATAGGCCATCGCATCCAACCAGCTCACATTGATCACCGGTCGCCTATCCCTACCCCAGCCCTGATCGCCTGGTTTTTCCCGACCCGTGGCTGAAGCAAAACGGTCATACTCAGCAAAGGTCACTGCGTACTTGCCCATCGCAAAATCTTGCACGCACACCTGGTGTTGTGTCTCATTATCAAAACGACCGGCCTCCGAAGTGGGGCTCCCCATCTGAAAACAACCACCACGGACTGACACCATGTTTGCCCCATCGCTAGCGCTAGCAGGGCGCGATACTGGTGGTGGGGGCTCAGCAATTCGCGCTGATGGAGTCGCGGCAATCCTCTCTCGCGCCTCCGCCGCTTGGCGCTCCAGGTCTGCGAGGCGCGCCTCTTCCGCCTTGCTCTTCGCCTCGGCCTCCGCCAGCCGTATCGTCTCTTCCGCCTCTTTACTCTTCTGCGCCAACACGGCCAGGCGCGCCTCTTCCGCTTTGCGCTTTTCCTCTAACCCCGTGAGGCGGGTATTATCCGGCGCCTCTGGCGTAGTCAGCGCATCACCCACCGTAAAGACAAACTGCCCGGCAATCGGCGACGAAGAAAACCACGGCTTCTGTTCCTCGCCGGTGGCCTCGGCGACCAGCAGCCCCACCTGATTAAAGGTGGAGAACACGTCCAAACCTGGACGACGAATCGCCTCCGCCAATGCTGCCGTATAGGGGCTGTTCGCGCCCTCCCCATCACGCGCCACGTTCCCGGGCTGGGTGGCGTAGCTGATGATCGTGCCGGAGGGCGCCGACACCTGCGCAAGACCGGAAGACAGCGCCCGCAGTCCACGACCACCGAAGGGGTTGTTACGACAGGCATCCAGGATCACGATATTCAAGCGGTTATTCGCTGCCTCCATGGCCTTCAGCACCAAGCCCGCATCCACCAGCTCGTAGTCCACATCCACCTCGGCCGTAAGGTTCGCCGTCACCGGCACCAGATAGTTGGCCCCTTTGACCTGCACCCCATGTCCAGAATAATAAAACAGCCCAACCGCGCCACCGCGCAGCTCCTGACCAAATTTGCGGATTGCCTTTTCTAGCGTGGGCTTATCCACATCAATCAATGGCTTGCCGTCAACCAACTGAAAACCCGCCCCTTCGAGCACCCGCGCCATCAGCCTGGCGTCGTTGGGTGGGTTCGGCAGTTGCGAGGCGTGTTGATAGGCTGCGTTACCAATCACCAAGGCCACGCGACTCATGTCCCCAGCGCTCACGGTTTGCAGGGGGAGCAACAGCAAGCTCGCGATTAGCCAGAATTTTTTGATGCCCATCATGTCGCGCCATCCATCTGTCTGTGAAGATACTACCTAACAAAATTAAGGCGTAATCCTTAGGCCCCAAAAACCACGCGCCGACCCTTCGCGCGAATGGGAGGATAGGGATCTCCGTCAATACAGCGCCACGCCAACCATAAACAACCGAGCACAGTGTACTGAGACGTCACAGCACAAGAAACGAGCAACGCACACAGCCCACATATTATCGGTCGTAGTGTTGAAAAAACACCCCACATCCAGCATCATCACGGCTCATGCACGTTTAAGCGTCGCCACAATGATTGCTGGTCTGCGACATTACAAAGCCTAGCGACTACCTCAGCGAGGGTGCTGCAGGGATACCTTCATCGGTTCGCACCTAACGTCCCGGCTCGGCAAAAGCAGCTTCCTCCTCGGGGAACCACAGTCCTTCGGGCTACCATAACATGCAGTTCATTATCATTACATCGAGTGTGTCTCTATGCGGCAAGACGATTCCCTTCTTCTGCTAATGATTAGCCAGTCGCGGAACGAAACCGAGGTACTCACCAACCACCTACGTAATGCTGGCTACATGGTTCACCCGCTGCGGGTCGATGATGAGAAACGCCTAACGGCGGCATTACAAGGCCAGGATTGGGACTTACTGATACACTTACCTGATGCGTTGGATTTACAGATTACCACCGTTCTCGCACTGTTGGCCAAGAGCCAAAAAGACATCCCAGTCATCATGGTAGCCGATGATGCAGCGCCTACGCAAAAACTCCAACTTCTGAACGCTGGTGTGCATGACATCGTGCCGCTCGATCCCCCTGGGCTTTTGCAAAAGGCAGTACGGCGCGAACTAGAAGGACTTCGTTTACGCCGTCGCCTCCGCGCCTGCCAAGACGATCGGGAGGCCATTGAGCAGCGCAGCCGACTCCTATTAGACAGCACGAAGGACGCCGTCGCCTACGTGCAAGAGGGGATGCATGTCCTCGCCAATCCCGTTTACCTGCAAACATTCTTGTTTTCGGACGCCAACGAGGTAATTGGGGTGCCGCTCTTGGACGTAGTGCCAATCGCTACCCATCACCACCTTAAAGGGCTGTTACGCACCACAGAACGCACCGATAGTGCAGCGCAGTGCCTAGAAGTAACCGCACTACGCGCCAACGGTGAACAATTCCCGGCACGCTTCCACTTCACCCCTACGGTATTCGATGGTGAGGCTTGTATCCAGGTGGTGGTTCACGACCTATCCCTGACCGGCGAATTTCAGAAACAGCTCGACAAGCTGAAAGAGCGCGATCCCTTTACCGGGTTATACCATCGTCAGTATTTTCTCCAAGAACTGGAGCGGATGTTGCCCGCCCGCCCGGGCTTGATCTATCTCACCCTGGACAACCTAGCGACACTGCGCAGCAAGATCGGCATCGTTGGCACCGATACCCTACTCAAGGCAATGGCCACGCTTATTGGGCAACACGCAGAGCCGGACGATCTGGTGGCCGTTTTTGGTGACGGCATATTCATTCTCCTCGCCGCCAGAGGAGAAGAAGCTCGATTGCACCCCTTAGCCGAGAGGATGCTGAAGGCGCTCGGTAATTGCCTGATTGAGGTCGGCGGCGTAACCGTTAGTCCCACCAGTAGCCTCTGCATCCATCCCGCACACCTTCGCGTTAAGGATAGCCAGACCCTGTTAGCGCGGCTCGCGGAGACCGTCACCACAGCAGCCCGACAACCTGGCGGGAACGGTATCGTGGTGTGTCAACCTGAAGTATCGGTAGCCCCCCCGGCTGTCGGGAATATCCTCAGCGCAGCCCTTGATAAGAGAAAGTTGTTCCTTGTCTATCAACCGATCGTGTACCTGCGGGGCGACGGGCGCGAATTTTACGAGGTCTTTCCTCGCATTATTGGCTCCGGTGGTGGACACCCGATCCCCGAGCAAGCCATGCGGGCCCTAGATGATGCGCATCTACCCGCAGCAACCGATCGCTGGACTATTTCCCAGGCATTAGAGGTTCTCGTCCTACGCCGCACACAAGGCAGCAAACCAGTACACTTGTGGATCGAAATATCCCACGACACCCTGATGGACGAAACTTTTCCGAGCTGGTTGACAGGCAAACTCCACGCATCAGGCATACCCGCGACAAACCTCATCTTCCAGATCCACGACTCCCTTGCCGTTGACTATTACCTGCGGGTAAGAGACTTCGTACCCTCGCTACATGGTTTGGGTTGTGGTTTTGCCCTGGCGCGTTGCCGAGGAGACGCCAGTGTGTATTCGCAACTGCGACAACTGGACATCGATTTCTTCCGGATCGACGGCACACTGATCCATGACCTCGCCACCAATCGCGAACACCAAGCCCTGGTGCGCACCATCAACGAACGGGTACACGCCCTAGGCAAACACACCCTTGCCGAATCTGTCCGCGACGCCAACACCCTCTCTGTACTGTGGCAGTATGGGACAGACTACATCCAGGGTGAATACCTACAGAAACCATCCGAAGCAATGGACTACGATTTCTCTAGTATGTTCATTGAATAGCTGTTGTGCAGGCGTCCGCTCGGTTGCCATTTCATACTAGATCTTCAAGATAGATAGCGTTGGACTTGAGCCATGCTTCCCAGTCGCTGCAATCGAGCAACTCAACCTCGTTGAGAACCGCCTGTTTGCGAGCATTTTCGTTAAAGGTTTGGTTCGTCGCCGCCATCAGACGAAAAGTGACATCAGGATGCTTCCTTTGATAGGCAACAGTACCACCGACCACCTCGCCTACTGCCTCCCATCCCAGCGCCTTGCCCGATTTGGTGCTGGACTTACATTGCACAAGGTAGCCCCTTTTTTCGATCACGGCAACCACATCTACTCCTCCGTCGTTGCTCGTTGGCGTACGATAGGTGGTATACCCCAAATGTTTGAAATATACCTCGCATAGGCGTTCAAAGACCTTTGGTTGCAGTCGCTCAAGGGATTCCACTGTGAGGCGGGCGCGAGAGACCAATGGGACACCACTGGAATCGGAGAGGTCGCCCCAGTCAGAAGGATCAATGTTCGATGCTCCATTCAACATATCATCCGCGATCCTCCTCTTCGATTCTAGCAGGGCATCCAGTTTCGCCTCGAAGGTAACAAAATCCTCGGCGATGACCGTTGGATAATAGACAGTGACCTCTTTCTCTTGACCGATACGATAGGCGCGATCCGTTGCCTGGTCTTCCTTGGCAGGGTTCCAACTCCGCGTAAAATGGATGACATGATTGGCTGCTTGAATGTTGACACCAAATCCTACTGCCGTAGTAGATAAAATAATGACCCCGAAGCCTGTCTTTTCCTGGAATACGTTGATGAGCGCCTGCCGTGACTGCTCGCCTACCTCGCTGCCGACTTTGGTACTGCCGTTTACGATGGCCGGGCTGAAACCGAAATGCTGTTGTATGCGGCGCTGGAGCATTCGCTGAAGATCGCGAAATTCTGTGAATACAATAACCTTCTCACTACGGCTGCGGATGTTTTCTAGCGTGCTGATGAGCCAATCTAGCTTTGGCGATTGACTGCGGTGTGCATTGATAGTCTGTCGTAGGTTTGGTTCGGTGCCGGGTTCCCGTGGATCGGCGCAAATGGATCGCAGCCGATGCAGCAGACCGAGCAGGGCCGCTTCGCTATCCGCGCCACCTTCCGCTGGACGGCCAGACGCCGCAACGACACCATACAACCCGCGCTGATAGGCAGAGAGCATCAGACGACGGCAGTCGTTATCGGTACTCTTTGGTTTTAGTTCGGCGACCTCTGCTTTCATCCGCCGGAGCACTTGCGGCTCGACCAGTTTGCGCAACTCACTCAATTGCACACCTTGCTGATCGGTTTGCATCTCGATCGGTTTCCGATAGGTCGCGCAGAACTCGCTCAGCGAACCAAGCAGGCCCGGCTGAAAGAAGTCAAACAGACACCACAGATCAGCCAAGCTATTCTCGACCGGTGTACCCGTACACGCCACCTTAAACCTTGCCTTTTGGGCCTTGACTGCGTGCGTCACCAAAGCACCTGGCGTCTTTATCTTCTGCGCCTCATCACACACCATCACAGACCAGCGCACCGATGAAAATGCGAACTCAAGATCACGCAGGGTTTCGTAGGTCGTGAGCACGATCCTTCGGCCATCCACCCATCCGTGGCGGAGATAGGTACGGATGCCCTCTGCAACCAATTGCGGATCGATATCCTTCTGTTTTATCTTCCAGCGCTCTAGGTCGCTTCCGTACAAAAGCAGCAACCCCTCGGCTAAGAAAGGCTCAAAGAACTTGGCCAGTTCCGCCCGCCAGTTTTCCAACAGCGAGACCGGTGCCACGATCAGCACTGGGTCTTGGTCATTGGCGTCACGCGCCTCTAGATACCGCGCGATGAATGCCAGCAGTTGCAGCGTTTTACCAAGCCCCATGTCATCGGCCAACAATGCGCCACGAACACCAACCTCGGTGCGCAGTGACCAGAGGTGCTGGAGCCACGCCACACCCCGCTCTTGGTGAGGCAGCAACCCTACGCTGGCCTTCATGCAATGAGGGATATCGGGTCGGGCACTGTTCGGAAATTGGAGCCACCGAGCACGTTCCTCGGCGTACTCTATGCCCTGCACATTTTGCCAAATCGCTAGGGCTGGTCGAGCCTTTTTGGGAGACGCAAACGGCGCTGGGGATTCAGGACTGTCAGGAGTGCCGGGTGGTTGCGGGGCTGAGACCGGAAAGGCGTCCAATATCCCTTGCGCATCATCGCGCCGGATGGGGCACGAGAATCCCGGCGGGGTGAACTCCGCATCAGGCGCAGGGTTCCCCGCGATCCAGGCCCGAATCGCTGTTTCCGCCCCCTTGGTGACCGTCTCTTCACCGCCTGGCAGAGGGAATACCATCGTCGACTCTAGGTGGTCGGGTCTCCAGGGGACATCAACGTCTTCGCGCCCAATGAACGGAACAGACTGTGGGTTGTGGGCACCAATCCCGGTCACTCGGGGGCCATAACCGGACAGATCGTGGATGGTATCATAGGTAACAAGGGGCTCACCTTCCCAGGGCTGGCACAACAGCCCCTTAAGCCGCTCCAAGCGATCCTCAGCATCGCCACGAAGTTCAAATACCTGATTACCAAACCGGAAACAGGGTTCCTGCGCATTGATGCTGTCTGCGATGACCGTGGTGAACTGCGTGAGTGACGCCTTGCCGATGAGGTCAACCGATGGCAGGCTGGGGAGCGTCACTATCGAGTGGGTAGGGGTCAGCCGAACGGAAAGGAGCCTGCCGTCCCTGTCGCGGGCAGGGGTCACGTCAAAGTCAAAGAAACGAATCCCCGATTTGTCACGCGCCGCTTCAAACTGTTCAGGTGGCACAACCTGGTGCATGATCTCGCCAAGCATAGCATAGGGGTTACGCAAGAAGCGCTCGGCACGCTGACCGGCAATCCTGCGACCTGGCATGGCTTTGATCTCAGAGAGAACCGCCGCAGCCTCTGGTTCGATGATGACGCGGATGCGTGTATCGCGCTCGATCAAGTCATAGTGGTCTTGCACATCTTGCAGGCCATCAAACTTCTTCAGCCATAGCCCATCGGAAACGCCATTGATACCAGGCTGCACCTCGATCACGGGAGTCCCGCTAATCTCTGTGCGTCGCAAGCTGAGGTTCAGGGTCGCAGCGGTCACGACGATGGTCTTCTCCAGGTAGGGGACGAGGCGAGCGCCCACCGCCCGTGCGAGCTTCCTGATGTTTCCCCAAGCGCGCTCTTGGCATTTCTGGTTCCGCTCTGCGTCCGTTCTCCTTGCGAACTCGCGCACCGCTTCCGCGAGTCGCCAAGAGGCAGCGCTCAGCAGGGCCTCGCCTGCGGCGGTATGCACTACCGCACCAACACGCCGCACCGGTACGGATTCGATCGCGTGTTTTGAGGGCAGCCATTCCAACGCAATCGTAAAATTGTGGTCACTGACAGCACCCTTGGCACTGAGGTGTGGCGTCAATGACGATGCGGGTGGGATGCCAAGCAGTTTCCGAGCCCCCCGATAATCATCAGGCTGGTCAATGATCCGATAAAGATCCTCCCACCCCAAGATCGCAGCATCATCGACTGCAACGGCCAATCCTTCGCTCTCCAGTTGCCCCAAGAGCGTCACCAGATCCCAGTTTGCAAAGTTTTCTGGCGTGCGGAGCCAGGCGCTTGCCAGAGCAGGCGATCTAGGACTAACGGGCCGATATTCCGGGCCACCCTCCGCGAAGGTCACTTGGATGCGGTTCGACGGCGCTGGCGCAGCAACAACGCGAGGGCGGAGCCATGAGAACATTCGCTATTTTCTCCACCATCCGCGACCTTTATGGGATCGGAATTGGTATTGTTCCAACACTTTTCGTACCGCCTCCGGGATCTGGTGCTCCTGACGAGCGGTAGGTATCACCCAAAAAGCTCCACCCTCTCGACGTTCGTCATTAACCTGGCACCCATGCTGCTTTGCAATGGCGGTTACTTCCGTCACCCAATCAATAGGCGCAGCCTGCTGAAGAAGCTCCGGCGTTGGGATTGGTCGCTGTGAACTTTTCGATGGCAAGGGGGATGAGATTCTCTCTCGACTTTGATCAGGATAGATGCCGAGATCCGCCAATTTACCATCAAACTTATTCTCCCATGTCTTGTGCTCACGGGTTTGGCTATGGCTTTCCCGTAGCACCGCTTTTTCCTTCACCTTCAGCTCGGATGGCAGATCAAGAGGTCTCTGACCTATCGGAACAGGCAAGGGAAGATTATCCTTGTGGTAGCCGTAGCAGGCATGACCGGTAACGCCGAACTCGACAAACACATAATCGCCCATCCAGAAAATAAAGGCATTGTTATCCTCTGAAGAGGGGCGCTCCATCTTGCTGATATGGTGCTGGTAGGTATTCTGTATTCCGATGTAGTCTGAATGCTTATTCTTTAGTGCAGAACCACCCAGCGCGAAATGGAAAAGGGTAATAGAATCTTGGTAGCGCAGCCAAAAATTCAGGCGGCGTTCATCCGTGGCGCGGTCGCTTTGCAGCAGGGTAAAGAAATCGTTGAGTGCACGATCAACGATCCATTTCTTGACCATCGTACCGGTTTCCGCGCTGACTAAACCCCACCTGTTATTCCGGCTCAGGTAGGGACTGCCCCAGGTACAGATAGCAAAGTCGCGTAGCCCATAGTGAAGAACGGCCTTAAAAGAAGTTTGAGAGTAACGCTCCAGCAGCAGACGCAGCGCATCGTCACGCACAGCAACATGTTTTTCGATTTCGGGAAGCAGATACTCCAAGGTATCACGGAACTTCTCGTCATTATATTTTGTGGCAGTTTCACTTTGAGAGAGGATGAGCTGTTTCCAGAACCAGGACTCCAGTGGAATTCTCAATTTCTCTTCAATATCGCGTACCGCCGTCCGGTCACCCTTTCCGGTAAGAATGGTTGCGGCGTAACGATTGCAAGGGTCTTGGCTCAGTAGATTGGCATGGTCGCGCAGGCATAGCAGCCAATCAGGGCATAGCAGCCAATCAGGAACGATTCTGGCGCGCTCTACTATCCGTGGCAGTGTCTTGTTGAGGTATTCCCTGAGAAGCTGCCAATTCCGTTCGGCTATTTCGTATTTCTCGGATCGGGGATAGCGAAAATAGGCGTCGAGTAATCCGCCCCAAGCCGGTAGTGGCAGTCCCCTGGTACTTTCATCAAGTGCACGGATAATCTCCGCGAAGTACCGCTCCTCATTGAACAGGCATCCCGGGGGCTTCGGGTACTTCTCCAGCAAGGCCCAGCAGAGGTGGCGTTCATGGATACGCAGAGCCGCCGCCGCTCCTTCGTGAAACAACACCGACAGCGCCTGTCGCAGTCTATCCACCGGAGGGCGGGTAGACGTCTCCCCCTGAGTAATAGTAGAAACTGCTTGATTGAACCTTGTCAGTGGCGCTATTCTCGCAAGCTCCGGTTGGAGGCGAGCTAAGGTTTCTGCAAACCCAGCGGAAAGTTGGCGCAAAGTCGGCGTTAGTTCATTTGGCATTTTCCCATATCCATTGGCGCTGACATCTCCGGCCCAATGATCCCAGGATCCTTCTGATCAATCGCCGTTTGGTCGAGGTCTTTAACCGGCCGGAACTCCAACCGCCACTCAACACGGCGACTTTCCTCCATGGAAGCACGTTTCGAGTTAAAGGAGAACCCGCCAACGAGGAACAATTCACTAACACGCCGCTGTTGCTCAATAGTCAGCGCAGATCCATTGGTCGGGGGTGCCATCAGCGCACACACGACACTCTGGGCACGTTTGAGGCTCAGATTGAGGTTGTAGAGGTACGAGCCATCGGTATCGGTAAAACCCTCCACAACCACCCGGCGAAACCATTGCCTGCCTTCCGGAGAATCAGCCGCTGTTAGGATGGCCGGGGTAAAGGAACGGAGCAGTACGGAACCATCGTTGGTCAGATGATAATCGCCGCGCTGGAATCTGGCCGCATCGCCAAAACCAAGCGTCAACTGATCACGAAAGATCGTGATCTGCCCCTTGAAGCGCTCTTCCGCCGCCGCAGCCTCAAGCTGCTTCATCACACTATCGATAGCCTTTTGGCGTTTTTCTCTGACCTGCTTGAACTCATCCATCATCCGTTTGGCAAGCGCCAATTCCGCATTTTTACGTTCCAAATCCTTTTGCTGGGCGATCAGGCGATCTTGTTTTTCAAGCAACTCTTGGGTGATGGTCAGAATCGAAACGCTCATCACGACCAAGAACAACACCATCAGCGCGGTCATGAGATCGGAGTAAGAAATCCAGAAAGGCTTTTCTCCTTCCTCGCGGAATTTCGTCCGTGAAATGTGCATGCCCAACATTGATTAACGTCCTACTCGTGAATTGATTGTGCCGATAAGACGATCCAGCACACCATCGAGGTCACTCACTTGGCGGGAGAACATACCAACGGCTTTCCCCAGATCCGTATCAAAATTTCCACGTTCTTTGCGCAGGCTACTTCCGACCGCTTCAGAAAAATCATTGAAACCCTTATGAAGAACGCCCGTCACCTGACCAAGATATACGTTCGCCTCCGTTTGCAGTTCCTTCACGTTAGCGACGAGTCGCTCCATATCGGCAACAAGACTGCGGCTCACGCCCACCCTGCCCTCCGTATCCCTAACCAGCGTCTGGAGGGTTCCTACTAGGGCATCGATTTGACCACGCTGCTGCATATATCCATTAACCACTTCGCGCAGGCGGTTGGTCGCATCGATCATCACGGTAGAGGTGCTGGCGATTTGCTCATGGATATTGCCAAATTGGGTGAGCGTTTTGGCTGTGTCGTTTCCGGCGTCCATCATATCCAGCGCTGCTTTCTGGACAGAATCTGCACCTCGCGCTAAGGCATCGGAACCCGTCACAGTGACCATCTCTAGTTTAGAAACCGACGACCGAATCGCAGAGACACTTTCATTGACCACGTTGGCGAGGTTGCGGGTATCCGTCGCAAGCCTATCGATGACTGCATTGACCGTTTGGATGAAGCGCTCTCGGTGTGCGGATTCGTTCTCTAAGCGGCGGTTGTCCGTTTCCTCCATGGCCTTGCGAATCCGTTGCAACTGTTGGGATGCCTCATCATTGAACACCTGCTGTCCCCGCACCGACTCTTCCAGAAGATTTTTGAGTTTCTCGCCAAATAGATTACTTGTATCCGTCGCTGATTTACGTGTTTCTTTAATAAACTCGGCGAAATCGCTGTGTAATCTACCCATAGCCTCATTCCCGACCTGATCCATGGCATTCCGCTTGTGGGCCACGTCATCAAACAGTGCCGTAACCTGTGCGGTGACATTGTTCATAGACGAGGTAAGACTGGCAACCAGTTGGTGAGTCTCGCTGCTGAGCTGTTCCTGGCGTCTCGCCTCATCTTCCCGGCGCGTGTTATCCAATTCCTCCGTTCTCTGTTTCATTGCCTCCAACTGCGCAGCCATTTCCGTGCTAAGCGTCTTCTGGCCACTGGCAACCTCAGCCATCAGAATTCGGAACTCATCACCGTACATAGAAGAGGTTTCCGTAGCCGATCGGCGCATCTCCGCAACGAGGTCGGCCAGGCCCGCTTGTAATTCGGCCATAGACGTTTTTTCTGCCTCCCCCATGGCCTGACGCTGTCTGGCCAGATCTTGCATCAGCGCCCCGACGGTCTCACCAATGCCTGCCATAGCATCGGCGAGTTTTTTGGCGCTCTCCTCCTCTGATTCCCTGATAGATCCGCGTATCTGGTCGAGTATCGACAGAATAGCGTCGTTCATCCGTTGTTGACGTTGCTCTGCATCGTTCATCAACGCCTGCATTTGCGCTGCAACCGCAGCCGTGGTGCTTTGTCCGGTTGCAGCCAATTGCTCAATGAGCGTACCAAATTGTGCCTGCACATTCTGCATGGCCGCCGCATTAGCCGTCATGAGATCGCCAAGCCCTTTCATTTGGCCGCCGAAGGTGCCCTCCATCTTCTCCATCATGGCACTTAGCAGGTCGTTGATCGCCTCCCCTTGCGACCCACCCAGGTTCTTTGCTACCCGTGACATCTCCTCCACAGGCGTTTTGATACTCTCCGAGATCGCGCTACTAATTGCCGTCGACAACTCATCTTGCTTTTTCTGGTGGGATTCGATCTGGCGGTCAGTGTGACGCGCGATACTATTCTCGAAGGCAAGAGCGATACTGCTGGAGAGATTGGTGAGCAGATCCTTCAGATCACCGACCAGCGAATCCTTGAGTTGCTTGGTCTGATCCGAGCTTTGCTCCGAGGAATCCGCGAGGCGTTGCAGATATTCTTCTCCGGCACCGGCCTCGTATAGCCCATCTATCTTCTTAACGAGCCGATCTAATTCCTGGTAGCAGAGATTGAGCAGGAGCTTCTCTACGAAGGTGACCACGATAGCCGCAACAATCGCACCGGTAGATGCCAAAAATGCGTCTCTCACACCGTCGAGTAGCGTTTTGAGTTTATCTCTCAGATGTTCGACACTACCCCCGGCGTCAAACCCTTGCAGTCCGCTGATGAGACCAAAGAAAGTGCCAATGATGCCAATACCCGTCAGGATGCCGGGCAGGTGCTTGAAGAAATCTGCCCCAAGCGCGGTATCGACAATGGACGAGGCATTAAAGAACGCATCGGCAGGTACTGTCGAACGTAATCTAGCGGTTTTCTTTTCACCATCCACCGTTTCTTTTTGCGGGTGCAGGGTTTCGGCATATTCACGCCAACAATGGAGCAGATGATCCGCGTGTTGGAAATTGCGTTCCATTGCCCTTTTGTCTGTTTTATCTCCGCCGAATGTCTCCAAGCAATCGTGCGCCTTTTTCAGGCTTCCTTTGATCTTGATTGCTCGCACCACATAAAGTGCGATGAATATCAGGACAAGAATGCCTACAACGCACAGTACGATAGCAACCTTGTGTTCCGATAATCTGTCTAGCAATATGCCCCACATCATCCTATTCTCCTGGGTTAGCGCCAATCACCGAGGACGTGGGTGCTTGCACACCCTAATATTCACCACCCCACACCTTTGCGGCTTGTCACGCGCCCATCACGGGCGCAAGGTGGCTTGGAGCGCACGACGAATCAGATCCTCGACAGACAGATTCTCGCCTCGCACGGATTGCACCAGACTACTTGCCTCAGCCGGACGATAGCCAAGGGTAATGAGCGCGTTGATCGCATCACTGACAATGCCTGACGCCTTGACTGTGGGCCGTTGTACCTCAGATGCCGATGGCATCGGCGATGCCAGAATCCGATCGCGCATCTCAACCACCAAGCGATCCGCCGTTTTCTTGCCGACTCCGGGCAACCGTGTGAGGGTCGCTGTGTCTCCCTCGGTGATACAGCGGGCGAAACCCGCCGCATCAATACCAGAAAGAATGGTCAGTGCCAAACGCGGGCCCACCCCATTCACCCGGATGAGATCACGAAACAAGCCCCGCTCCTCCAGGGTCGCAAAACCATACAGCAAATGGGCGTCGTCGCGCACCACGAGGTGCGTATACAGGGTCACCGCTTGCCCAACATCCTGCAGTTGGTAAAAGGTGCTCATCGGGGCCTCTAGCTCGTACCCCACCCCTTGCACATCCACCAGCAATGCTGGGGGTTGTTTCAGTACCAGTATCCCCTGTAATCGCCCAATCACCGCCGCCTCCGCTGTTCTCCGGTTCTGCCCAACGCCGCCAACCCATGGCTATTACAGTGACAATGACACAAGGCAACCGCAAGCGCATCGGCAGCATCTGCGCCAGGTGCAACAGGCAGGTTTAGGATCAACCGAACCATATACTGAACCTGCTCCTTGGTGGCATTCCCCTTCCCCACCACCGCCTGTTTGATGCGTGCCGGCATGTACTCGGCGACCGCAAGCCCGGTAGTCAACACAGCACTCAAGGCCGCCCCCCGCGCCTGCCCCAGTTTCAGCGCCGAATCTGCGTTACGGTACATAAAGACCTGTTCCACCGCCACCTCGGTTGGCGCATAGGCCGCAACCACCTCCACCACGCCATCGAAGATGACCTTCAGGCGCGTCGCAAGATCCGTTGCCGTCGCCCGGATATTGCCACTTGCGACATAGACTCCCTCGCCCTGCACGACATCGATTACCCCAAAACCGGTTATCCGCGATCCGGGATCTAGGCCAAGAATACGTCCCACGCGCTCTCTCCAGAGAAATTCTCACAACCCCACGGGGAGCCTTCCCCAAACCATTGCGAAGTGCGCCAGAAACTGCAGAAAAACTCAGGCACCATTGGGGAACAGAACCGCCCCCTCGCCCGAAAACCATCCTAAGCCTTTACTGCAACACCACCCTCTCTACATCATGCGAGGCCGAGCGAGATCGGCAAAGATCTGCGGGAAGATATGCGCCAACGTAGTCCCTATGTGTTCTAGCGCTCGATCCAGGAAATCGGTACGATGGGTATAGTCCTCAATGGTCTCGGTCTTGAATACCTCGCGAGCGACCAGATCCGACGAACCCAATTCGTCCACCAACCCCAAAACCTTCGCCTGCTCACCTGTCCATACCAAACCGCTAAATAGCGCAGGGTCTTCCTTTAACCGATTACCACGCCCCTTCTTGACGACCGCAACAAATTGCTTGTGGATCTCCGCGAGCAGCCCCTTCATATAGGAGACCTCCTCAGGGCGTTCTGGGAGAAACGGGTCAAGAAAGCCCTTATGCTCTCCGGCAGTCAACAATCGGCGCTCGATACCCAGCCTTTGCATCGCATCCACAAGCCCAAAGGAATCCATCCGTACGCCAATCGAACCCACAATGCTACCCTTATCCGCGTAGATCTTCTGCGCAGCCGCAGCGATGTAATATCCCCCCGACGCACAGATATCGCTCACGACCGCGTACAGCGGCGTCTTAGGATATTTTGCGCGCAGACGCCAGATCTCATCGTTGATATAGGCGGACTGCACCGGACTGCCACCAGGACTATTAATCCGCAGCACCACCCCAACCGTACCCGAATCTTCAAAAGCAGCCCGCAATCCAGCGATGATGTCGTTGGCATTGGCATCCGTACCGTCGGAAATAACCCCCTTGATCTCCACCAGGGCGGTATGCTTCCCGGCCAGATGAAAACTCGCAAAGTTGTTCCACAGATACATACCGAGCAATGAAAATAGGTAGATAAAAAACAGACTCTTAAAAAAGACGCCCCAGCGCCTAGTGCGACGCTGCTCGTCAAGCGCGGCAAAACTTAAGCGATTGATGAGATCGCGCTCCCAACTGGCATTTGCGGGTGAACTCTCTTGCGTCATAACGGTGCCTTAATGAAGATCAACAAATCACAGAGCCGGAAAAACTAGTACCCTCAATCCTCTCGGGTAACACGCAACACCTCATCCAGCGTGGTGTACCCATCCAAGATGCGTCGAAATCCGTCTTGGCGAATACTCAGCGTACTTTTTCGAGCATAGCTCTCCATCGCATGTTCGCTTGCGTTATCGTGGATCATGGTGCGCAGGGCGTCATCCACCTCGATGAGTTCGAAGATTCCCATGCGACCACGGTAACCAATCTGTTTGCAGTGATCGCACCCAACCGGCGACCACAAAGGGGGATGTTCCTTGCTGATATGATCCGCCATAAGACCGACCGCCGCACCAAACTGAGCGCATTCGACATCACTCGCCGTATAGGTTCGCTTACAACGAGGACAGAGTAGCCGCACCAGGCGCTGCGCAAATACACCGATCAGGGAGGATGAGATCAGGAAAGGCTCCACACCCATATCGCGCAAACGGGTAATCGCACCAATCGCGCTGTTGGTATGCAGGGTTGAAAGTACCAAGTGGCCCGTCAGAGAGGCCTGGATCGCAATCTGCGCAGTCTCTAGGTCGCGAATCTCACCAACCATCACGACGTCTGGGTCTTGGCGCAGAATGGCACGCAAGCCCCGCGCAAAGGTCATACCCACCTTGGGATTCACATTCGTCTGTCCAACCCCGTCTAGGTAGTACTCAATGGGGTCTTCCACGGTCATGAGATTGCGCGAATGATCGTTCAGGGTGGTAAGTACTGCATAGAGGCTCGTTGTTTTACCGGAACCCGTGGGGCCCGTCACCAGTACTATGCCGTGCGGACGCCGGATGATGCGATCCATAACGGCCAGCCGCTCGGCATCCATCCCAAGCTGGGTCAGGTCAAGACGCCCGCCTTGCTTATCGAGCAGGCGCAACACCACCCGCTCCCCATGACCGCAGGGGATTGTCGAGACCCGCACATCCACCGCCCGTCCCGCAATACGCAACGAGATGCGACCATCTTGCGGCAGGCGTTTTTCCGAGATATCGAGCTTCCCCATGACCTTGATACGCGAGACCAACAGTGGTGCCAATACCCGCCGCGGCTGAAGCACCTCGCGCAGTACGCCATCGACTCGGTAGCGCACCACCAGACGATCCTCAAAGGGCTCAATGTGGATGTCAGAGGCGTCTTCCTTGAGGGCCTGGGTAAACAAGGCATTGATGAGCCGGATGATTGGCGCATCATCCTGGGTTTCTAGGAGATCCTCGGGCTCCGGGAGCTGTGCTGCGATGTGCTGTAGATCGAGATCCTCCTCTAGATCCCCCATCATCTGCATCGCCTCCCCCGAATCCTGTTCGTAGGCACGCTGCAACGCAACCTCAAAATGCTCAGGATCCATCCGCCGTAACCGAAGCGGACGACCAACAAAGCGCCGCACCTCTGCGAGACTCCAGACACTGACATTGTGCCGACACAAAACGACAGCGGTCGACCCATCCCCCTCTTCTAGGATGACACCATGACGCCGCGAAAACCCGTACGACAAGCGTGGCTGAACAACACTCTCAGCGATCACAGACGCCGGAAGTGGATCCGACCGAGCGGGAGCATCATGGTTTTCCATCAGTTGTGATCTTTTCGTCGTTCTCGAAGGGCGGCGGCAGTTCGAGCGCAGGATTCAGCGGCACGGACACCGCCGGTGGCGCATCACTAGTCCTCGCCGCAGCCAACGCTCCCGTCATCATCCCATGGCCCTCGATCTGGGACACCGGTGGCAGCACCAACTCATTATCCCTAGGAGAGGCTTCTAGCGGGCGCATGGCCTCGACCTGCCGATCGCGCATATAACTGTACTTAGCCCCACTAATTTGGGCGGTCAGGTTAGCATCGCGCAGGATGACGGGATGCAAGAAGATCATCAAATTACTCTTGGTCACGTTATTGCTGGTAGAACGAAACAGTGCCCCAAGGAGTGGAATATCCCCCAGCAAAGGCACCTTGCTGCGGTTTTCTTGTACCTGATCATCAATGAGACCACCCAACACCACTACCTGCCCATCATCGATCAGTACGGTTGTTTTGAGGGATCGCTTACTCGTCACCACGTCAGACGTGCTGATCCCTTGCGGCGGGGTCGTCAAAGCCGAGACCTCTTGATGGATCTCAAGCTTCACCGAACTACCCTCATTGATTTGTGGTTTAACCTTGAGGGTTAGGCCGACATCTTGACGCTGAATAGTCTGGAAGGGATTGCTCACATACCCATTCGAACTGGAACTACCCAGCGAACTCATGCCAGAGGCGCTCTCGAGACTGCTCAGTCCACTCGCCCCGCTCACCCCACTCATAGAATTAGAATAGGAACCAGTAATAAAGGGGACATTCGTGCCGACCACGATCTCCGCTTCTTGGTTATCGAGGGTTAACAGATTCGGCGTCGAGAGGATGTTGGTCGAGCCATCCGAAGACAACGCCCTTAGCAGGGCAGCAAAACGAAAACTGCCCGTTAGTTTCCCTGCCGCCAGATTGGCACCGGTTCCCATGAGACTACTAAGCCCTGCGATCTCAGCAGCCTTTGTCCCAACCGAGGATCCGGCGGCGGCAGCGGACAGCGCGTTGGTAATCCCACCGCTACCGCCAGAACCTGGGAAGCTCACAACACCAATCGGCCCGTTTGCGGTACCATCAACAATCCACTGCACACCCAATTCGTTGGCGCGGGTCGCAGAGACCTCGGCGATAATGGCCTCTACCAATACCTGGGCACGACGAATATCCAACTGACGAACCACCGACAACAGCGTGTGTAACTTGTCGGGTGGAGCGGTAATCACCAGGGAGTTGGTGGCTTCGTCGGCCTCAACACTGACATCCCTGAATATGCCCCCTGAAGAGGAACCGCCCGCGCCGCCGCCCATCGGAGCGGAACCATATTGCGCTTGTTGTTGGCTGGTATCACTGCCAGAACGGCTTTTAGAACTTGTCGACCCCCGATTCACACCGGTAAGAACACCCGCCAGATCTTTTGCCTGGGCATAGTGCAGGTAGACCACGGTGGTATTGCCGCCAGCCTCATCGAGTGGGGTATCTAGATGAGAAATAATCGCCCGCAAACGCAAGCGCTCTTCCTTGTCACCCCCTAACAGCACGGTATTGGTGCGGTCATCCGCGACCAGCGTCGTACTGGAACCCCCGCCGCCGCCTTCTTTGGCCTTGTCTTGCTGCGTCAGGCCGGTCAGTACCCGCACGACCTCCCCAGCCGAAGCGCGGCGCAAGGGGATCAGCTCAACCTCGTTACGGGAGGGGACATCGACGCGCTGGATAATCCCCACCACCCGTTGCACGTTAGCCGCACGATCCGAAAGGATGATGACGTTACTCTGGGGATAGGCCGCCAAATGCCCCTCTTGGGCAACCAGTGGACGCAAGATCGGCACCAATTGCGCCGCCTGAATGTTCTTGACCACGATAACGCGGGTCACAACCTCGTCCCCCTCGCCCGGGTGCTCGGAGGTGCTAAAGGCCGTCGCAGACTGCTTGGCGTTGGCATTGGGGACAATCTTGATGACATCCCCCGCTGCCACCGCCGCAAAACCATGAACATCAAGCACCGACAAGAAGACCTGGTAGACTGCCTCTTTGTCGAGGGGGTGTGAGGAGATAATCGTCACCTTACCCTTCACCCGAGGATCGATAACGAAATTCTTGCCCGTTATTTCCGCAACCGTGGACACCACCGCAGAAAGGTCAGCATCAGCCAGGTTGAGCGTAATACCATCGGCGCTACGCCCGCGCACACCTTCCCGCGCAATGCTACTTGGGGTAGCCATCAGCATCAGCACAAAGGACAAACCAACAACCAAAGCGACACAACAACGGATTGAATAGGGCCGTACCATCTGTCGTACTCTCCAAAAAGGCTGATCGTTACCGAGCAAAGCGCAACACGATGCTCTCGGTACGACCCTGACGTAAAACATCCACGTTTAAGGTTGGCAAGTCACGTAATTGCTGCAACAAGCTGGGGATCTTCATGGGGTCATCCAGCGCGATACCATTGAGCCGAGTAACCAGGTCGCCGGACTCAAGCCCAATGCGCCGCAAAAAACCGGCGTCATCCTGACCTGGTCGCACCCGGAACCCCTCTAGGCGACCATCGTGGTAAACCGGTTCGGATTGAACCAACTTCAGAAAACTGATCGGGTTTGCCAAAATCTGCTCACGAACCTGACCCAAGGACTGATGCGACCCGACCGCCCCATTGCTAGCCCCTTCAGCACCCTCCGACGGCACATTCGCGTTGGGCAGCCGCAAGACCTCTAAACGATGGTCGCGGAGCAGAAATACCTGCTTTTGCTGAATCTCTTGGAGGACAGCGCCACTAGGGAGCGCATCACCCCGACGATAGAAATGATCCTCGCCACCCACCTCAGCAATAATAGCCCCGCCTCGCGGCGGTATAGACATAATGATACCACGCAGGACGAGCTTCAGCGGGGTCTCTGGCACCGCTGTTGGGATCGGTGCTTGGGGCTGAGGTGCTGCCACATCCACCCTACCGAAGAGGTGAGACTGGACGATAGCATTGATGTTCGAATCTTTGGCGGTAACGAGACCTGCCACCACCACCGGAGGGGGGGCAGCACGGCTCTCGGGTTCTGGCAGCAAACGCCAGGTAAGCTCAGCGGCGGTGCGCGAGAGAACGAAGACCAACAACAAAGTGGATAACACGGCCAAGCGGCGTAAAAAATCGACCGACGGGCCCTGAACCGGTATCGAGAGGGAAAATATGCGCCAACTGAGGACGGACATAACGTGTGGTTAGGCCTGGGTGATGATTCCGCGTGTGCTGTGCTATGCTGCACACTAGTCTACACGATCGATGCACCCTTGCGATGGCTATTCCTGAGGCACCAGTATGATCTTAGCAAACCGCCTTGATATCCCCGACAGCGCCGTCGCGTTGCTGTGGGATATGGACGGCGTTCTAATTGACAGCCTGACTTTTGACTACGAAGTATGCAACCAGATCCTGCAATCTCAGGTAGGCGCGGACGTTCGCATTCCGCATTCTCTCATAAAAGAGTTATTCCCTCTCGATATACATCAATTCTGGCAGAAGATTCTTGAACGGATCGGCGTGTCAGCAACCACTGAGGTGATTGCACGCCTAGCGACAAGTCACGACCTCGCAAGACAGGGTGCGCGCTTTCCATTAAATCCAGGCATTACCGAGATACTTGAGGCAGCTCGACGCCAGGGGTTACTTTTGGCGGTCGTCTCGAATAATCAAACCGAACAGGTCAAAGAGATTCTTCATCATGCCGATCTGCTCAACTTCTTCGATGCCATCGTCGGCAACGACATCGAACACATCGCAAAGAAACCAGCACCCGACACCTATTTGTTGGCGGCGAAGCTCCTCGTTGTCGATCCCGTGCGGTGCGTGGTGGTCGAAGACTCTTTGTTTGGTGGCGCCGCCGGGCGTTCTGCCGGGTGTTATACCATTGGCGTCGCAACCGGAGCGGATAGCTTCGCACAACTCAATGCCTCCCCTCTGATCGACTGCGCCTACACCTCTTTTGCGGATCGGGAGATTGTCTTCAGACCAGGCACAGTAACCGAGAAATTCATCGTCACACCAAATGAATTTGTCAGTCACATGCTTGAGCACTTGGCCTGGCGGCTCGGCTGCTCTATAACAGTCCGCTGGAACAATGCCGACTGGGTATCTTTGGGGCAAGCGGTGGGGACGACACTCGCCAAATTCCCGAGAAAGGCAGGCTCTGCCGCAGTCCTTGGCATGATTGATGACGGAAGTGCTGAGGTTCGTGTCACAACCAGCGACGAGCACACCCTCTCTATCCAGGGGACTGCCCAGGTCGATGTCGACTGGTTCTTGGCGAGCCGTTGCGAACAGTTGTCATCCGGAAAACCCTTGGTGGATTTCCTCAAGGGAATGGCAGCCGCATTCCCCATGCGCCTGGATATCCTGGTTTGTAATTTCGAGGATCCTCACCATACCTGGGAGGGGATATTCCGATCGGTTGGCATCGCGCTGAACGCCATGGTGATGACGACGCTACCAGACACCAGCATCACGCCCATTGGCCCGGTCGGGAACAGTGCGGATGCAGAAACCCGCCATTGGACGCTGGTTCACGAATCACCAATCGCCGTTGAATTGTTACGAAAAACCGCCGAAAGTGAGGTGCGGGTGGTGCTTGATTTCTCCCGCAACGGCCCACCCCAGTGCCATTTTGATGTCGCCAACTCGATTAACATAGACGGCCTCCCCGCTCTGCTAGAAGAACTCACCCACCAGGCACAGTGCCAATTAGAACTTTGGTTTAAGGCAACCAGGATCAATTCTAGTCATGTTGTCATGGAGGACACCGGAATGGTCATTGGCCGCGCCTTGAAGACAATACTCATCCAACGCATGTTGCATTCCGGCATCAATGGCGCTGGCAGCAGTGTCACAACCAGTGACGACCTTGGGGCAGCCCCAATTGGGGTTGGTCTTAGCATTGAAGGCAGAAAGTTCTGGACGTTCGTCCCCTTTCAGACAAATTATGCAGAGTTTCGACGACGATTCCTCATTGGCCACACCATAGGAGCTGGTCTTTTCTCGGAGGATCTGGATGATTTTCTCGATGGGTTTGCGGGTGGAATCAGCGGAAGCATCATCGTGCATGTGCGCCGTACTATTTCTCCACAGGAGGGGTGGCCTTTAATCTTCCGCAGCCTGGGCCAGGCCATCCATGAGGCAATAACACCAAACCCTGCAAGAAAAGGGCTACCGCCAGGGGTAAAGGCGACTCTTGACTAACTGAAAGGAAGACGGCTCTTGATCCCAGTAAAACCCAACATCTGCGCCATTAATACCTACACGACCCCGTGGGCCGCGCTCGATCGCACGGAATATCTGCGCTTAGATCTCAATGAAAGCACCCAGCCCTTACCAGAATATGTCCTGGAAAGCATGGTGCGGTTTATTCGAGATACCGGCGTAGAATGCTACCCCGATTACTGTGGGTTTTATGAGAAATTGTCTTCTTACTGTCCGGTTCCGGCAGACTGGCTGCTCGCAACCAATGGTTCTGATCAGGGGATCGATGTCATTCTGCGAGCCTTCCTCGCCCCAGGAGACGAGATGGTAGTTGCTCGTCCTGAATTCGCGATGTTTGGCAATATTGCCAACCTACTGGACGCCAAGATTGTCGGCGTACCCTACGCCGAACAGTTCCAATTTCCCTACGAAACCTTCCATGAGGCGGTCTCAGCAGCAACCCGACTCATCGTCATCATTAATCCAAACAATCCGACCGGAACGCCGGTATCTTTAGAGTATATCGAATGGCTGCTCCTGAAATTTCCTACTATCCCAATCTTAGTAGACGAGGCCTATTACGAGTATACCAAGACCACCTCGCTAGATCTTTTAAAGCGCCACGATAACCTCATCGTGCTGCGCACCTTCTCCAAGGCATTCGCCATGGCGGGACTGCGCATCGGTTATATCATCGCCCGACCAGAGCTGATTGCGCACTTCGAGAAGATTCGCGGCCCGTTTGCCGTCAATAGCGTTGCTCTGGCAGCAGCAACCGCCCAGATTGAAAACCAAGACCCTATGCAAAAGCACGTCGAAGAAGTCATGGAACGCTCGAAACCCTTTACCAGAGAATTCCTCAGCGCAAGCGGCGTATCCTTTAATCGAGGGTGCCGCGAACTTTTTCCTAATTGCCGCGCCAGAGACCGAAGCTTTTGTTTCTCATCTGCGATCACACAAGATTCTGGTGCGCTCATTACACGGCCCGCGACTCGATGGCTGGATCCGCATGAGTCTTGGGAGACTATCAGAGATGCACCGGGTAAAAATTGCCATCACCGAATTTCTGTTAAAGGCGCAGGGGTCTTACTATGCAAGGTAATGACAAAGACATGCGGCAGGATGACAATGATACGTCGAATTGGTTTTACAAAGCCGCCGAGCATGGTTATGCCGATGCCCAATGCAATCTGGGCGTAATGTATGCAGACGGCCAAGGTGTACCGCAGGATTATACAGAAGCAGCAAAGTGGTATCGCAAGGCCGCTGACCAAGGCTACTCCCGCGCCCAATTCAACCTTGGTTTGCTGTACGCTATGGGTCAGGGCATAACGCAGAGTTATGCAGAAGCAGCGAAATGGTATCGCAAGGCCGCTGAACAAGGGGATGCAAAGGCCCAATACCACCTCGCCATGCTATATGCCGATGGTCGGGGTGTGGCGCAAGATCACACAGAAGCCGCCGCTTGGTATCGCAAGGCCGCCGATCAGGGAGACGCCAACGCCCAAGATTGCCTCGGCGAGATGTACCACCTCGGGCAAGGTGTCGCGCAAAGTGATGTGGAGGCATTTAAATGGACGCGCAAGGCCGCCGAACAAGGCCATGCCAACGCACAGAACAGCATCGGCCTTATGTATAGAATTGGCCAAGGGGTAAAGCAGGATTATGCTGCGGCAATAAAATGGACGCGCAAGGCCGCCGCGCAAGGTAATATCGGCGCGCAAAACAACCTCGGGCTGATGTATCAAAACGGCCACGGCGTAGCGCAAGATGATGCAGAAGCGTTGAGGTGGTATCGTGAAGCTGCCGAGCGCGGCCACGCCACCGCGCAAAACAACCTTGGACTCATGTATAAAAATGGTCAAGGGGTAGAACAGGACGCTGCTGAGGCAGTAAAGTGGTATCGTAAGGCTGCTGAACAGGGAAATTGCATTGCACAATTTAACCTCGGCGTGATGTATAAGAATGGCCAAGGTATCGCGCAAAGCGATGTGGATGCGTTAAAATGGTATCATAAGGCTGCCGAACAGGGAGATACCGATGCGCAATACAACCTTGGCGTCATGTTCAAGAATGGCCACGGCGTCAAACAGAATCTCACGGAAGCCGCGAAATGGTATCGCAAAGCCGCAGAGCAAGATGACGCCGATGCGCAATTTAGCCTTGGCGTTCTGTGCCAACAGGGAAAAGGGGTTGAGCAAGACTATGTTGAGGCGATGAAATGGTATCGCAAGGCCGCTGAACTGGGCCATGCGGAAGCAAAAAAGATATGCAGCAAGAACCCCGAGCGTAGCGCTACCAAGAAGCGAGGCACTGTTGGTGCGACACCAGGGAAACAACAGTCACCAGGGTTCTGGGCGAGTATCCTGGCAGCGATTCGTGGTAAGTAATAGTCTTACGATCCCCTGAATGCCATCTCGCTCGTAACCAAACCAACGCACACCGTAACTCGACGGCAGGTTCTATCACGACATGGTTACTCATGCGCCACATAAAACCCTTACCAGAGTATCTCTCAGAAAAAGAAGCACCCGCGATACGCATGATTTTTCTAATGCCCCAAGCCCTATCAGCGAATAGTGCCTCTGGGCAGCACACACCCGGCTAGAGCAATCCGCATATAACCTAGAATCAGATGAACCCGCAGGTATGATTGTGCATTTACCATGACCGCATCGCTTTGGTAGCAATAGGAACCACTGGTTCAAGAACTGCCCTTATCACAATGATACGAGACGACACCCGATGAAGATCAACCGATTTACTCTCTCACAAATGAGCGAGGCAGAGATAAAAGAGCTGCTGCGTCGCTCCGAAATAGACATCTTGGCCTTCCAAGACGTGGTACAGCCAATCATTGACGATGTTCGCACTCGTGGCGACCATGCCCTGATCGATCATACCGCACGTCTTGATGGGGCGACGTTGTCCCTAGACGGCATTAAAGCAACGCCAGAAGAATTTATCACAGCAGAGAAGAACCTTTCCGATGACATTAAAGAGGTCATCCAGCGTTCGGCGGCCAATATCAGAAAATTCCATGAGGCGCAGATGCCCCAGGAGATGTGGTTCCTCGAGATAGAACCAGGGATACTAGCCGGAGAAAAAAGCACCCCAATACCGTCTGTTGGTCTTTATGTGCCACGCGGCAAGGGCTCATTTCCCTCAGTGATGCTGATGCTCTGTATTCCTGCAGTGGTCGCCAAGGTGCCCAATATCCAGGTATGCACCCCGCCCACCCCTACTGGCGCTGCCGATGATGCGTCCCTTTACGCGGCGAAGGTTTGTGGTATTGAGAATGTCTACAAGGTTGGCGGCGCACAGGCCATTGCTGCCTTTGCCTATGGGACAGAAACAATGCCTGCCGTCCGCAAGATCCTCGGGCCTGGCAATTCTTACGTCTCTGCCGCAAAGCGAATACTCTTTGGCACCGTAGATGTCGGCACACCCGCAGGGCCAAGCGAATCGATTATCCTCTGCGACGACACCACCGACCCCCGCATCGCGGCCATGGATCTGCTCATTGAGGCCGAACACGGGCCCGATTCTTGCGCTCTTTTGGTGACTAGCTCCACAGCCCTGGCCGAACAAGTGGAAAAATATCTGCCAGAATTCATCGATGCCCTGCCACCGGAACGCCGCACCTTCTGTCAGAAGGTATTATCCGGCTATGGCGGTATTGTGGTCGCCCCCAATGACGCAGCCGCGATTGCCTTCGTCAACGACTTTGCGCCCGAACACCTCGAAGTCCTGGTGGCAGAACCCTTCGCTGCACTACAAAAGATTACCAATGCGGGCGAGATCCTCCTTGGAAAATATTCTCCCATCACGATCGGAAATTTTTCGCTGGGCGTAAATGCCATCCTACCCACCGGTGGATTTGCAAAGACCTACTCCTGCGTGACCGTACACGACTTCCTAAAGCGCGCCTCGATTGGCTACCTCACCAAAGAGGGCTATACCGGCATCGCAGAGACCGCACGGCGTTTTGCAGAATACGAAGGATTCGCCGCACACGCGGCTGCCATTGCTAACCGGAATATCTAAAGGCATTGGCCGACGTTGCCGTGTTCAGGGATAGTCTGCATAATTCGTTATTCACAAAAACCCCGCACATTACTTGTGGGATGCGCGAGAAAGATATGGCCGGACATAGCAAATGGGCAAACATCCAACACCGCAAGGGTGTCCAGGATTCAAAACGTGGCAAGCTGTTCACCAAGCTGATCCGCGAGATAACCGTCGCCACCCGTCATGGCGGGCCTGACCCTGCGGGTAATCCCCGTCTGCGTTTGGCGATTGAAAAGGCCTTCGTGCAGAACATGACTCGAGACACTGTCGATCGCGCCATCAAGCGTGGCTCGGGCTCGATTGACACCGATAACTACGAGGAGATCCGCTACGAGGGGTACGCCCCTGGCGGGGTCGCGGTGATCGTTGACTGCATGACGGACAATCATGTGCGCAGCGTAGCCGATGTACGTCACGCACTGACCAAGTGCGGCGGCAATCTCGGCACCAGTGGTTCGGTGAGCTATCTATTCACCAAGGTGGGTCTGCTCAATTTTCCACCCGGCACCGACGAGGACGCACTCATGGCAGTTGCCATTGAGACCGGTGCCAACGACGTAGTCAGCCATCCGGATCACTCCATTGAGGTCTTCACCAACCCAGAGGATCTGGCCGCCGTCAGCCAGGCCATGACCAAAGCCGGTTTTCAGCCCGAATCGGTCGAGGTCACCATGCACGCAGCGACACAGGTTACTCTAAGCGACCTGGATCATGCCAAACGCATGATACGTTTGCAGGAAATGCTCGACGATCTGGACGATGTGCAGCACGTCTACTCTAACGCAGACATCCCCGACGCGATCCTCACCCAACTGGGTCGATGATGTTGCCTAGGCAGAGCGCCAGCAAAGGGTACGAGGTCGAGGCCTACCACCAGAAAGTACTGCGCCTACCTGTTCGCCTACGTTCGCTCTGGTATCGCGTTGTGGTAGGGTGCTACGTATCCTTTGGGGGCGCATTGTGGTGGGGAACCACGACAACAGCGCCCGAACCAACCCATTGGCGTTGGCAGCCCGGGCAAGAATACAGCGGATTATTCGACTTGGCTGGCCACCAACTGCCACTGCCCCATGGGGCCTGGACGCTGGTCGGCATTGGCACCGATCCGGTTAAACTGCCCTCCCGCCAACCCTACGGGGTCATCTTTACCTTGGTTCTGTTCCAACTGGGCGGTTCTGTGGTCAAGGCCTTTGCTGTCATCCATACCAATGCCATCCCTACTGGCGACAACTGGGGTCTCAGCGCCGATTGTCTGCGCACGGATCTCCCCTTTGTCAAGGTCTACGACAACACCGAGCGCCATGCGTCCTGCGCCTTTATACGCCCCCTCGTCGTCGCACCACACCAAACCCTACCGGCCTGGCAAAAGGCGGTTGCGTTCGCACACCATGAGGGCTGGCAATTGGCATCATCGTGGTTAGAGGCCGGCTTCCGGGTCAGCGACCCCTACGATTTCCTTGATGTTCGCTACGCTTTCCAGTCCAAAGCCACCACCACTACCGAGGTTGATCCAAACACCTCGGCACACCAAAAGGGCAGCGCTCAATCCCCAGAACCAGCATTATCCACCACAACAACGCTGGCTGGTGTTTGGCATGGCGTCAATCCCTGGGGCAAAACGAACCCGCCACCACCCACCGCACCGGACAAACCTGCCGTGGATAACCTCTCGCACTGGTCAGAAGAGGCGCTACCGCTGCTGGCGCTCGGATTTAAGCGCCTACTAACAAACACCAACGTGCAAAGAATGCCAGACGAGCCACCTCCCGCCGAGAAAAGCCTTGCCCCACCGTGTACACCGGAAAATCACACCCCCGAAGAGATGTCGAACGCCAAGCTTGGTTTACTAAAAACCCTAAGCAGCCGTGTCACCAACATCACCACCAGCCTCGGTATTGATTACCTGTTTATCAGGGACATCTACACAGTCTCTGGCCTACAGGTCGTCTCCTCTACGCTACACGGCGGTGTCGATTACCTCGAAGAACTGATGTGGAATACCTACGGCCCACAGCGCCTGCGACAATCGGGCACTATCGACTTCACCTACCTGAATTCACCATGAACCTTTCCCCACGCATCTTGTCAGAGCAGTGGCTTAGCCACTACATTGCTGGTGGTTCGGTAGTTCCAAGGCACAAACACACAATCTAAGTAGTCGATAAGGCAATCCCCAAGAGGTCTACATGCTAAAAGTAGAGGATCTAACGCGAAGCTACGGCGATTTCAAAGCGGTGGATGGGGTCTCATTCGAGATCCAGCGCGGTGAAGTCGTTGGTCTGCTCGGCCACAATGGGGCCGGCAAGACCACCATCATGAAGGCGCTCACTGGGTTTCTTGAGCCCTCCGCCGGACGTATCACGATAGAGGGCTACGATCTCGCCACACAACGGCGGGCCGCACAACGCCTCATCGGTTATCTGCCAGAAAACTGCCCAGTCTACCCCGACATGACGGTCATCGACTTCCTCGAATACCAAGCGGGTATGCACGGCATCCCCGAGGAGCAGCGACTTGCGGCAGTGCGCCACGCCATCGCTCATACCGAATTGGAAGCTAAGGCCGCCGATCTCATCGGGACACTCTCCCGTGGATACCGCCAGCGGGTCGGGGTTGCCCAAGCTATCCTGCACACCCCAAGTGTGCTCATCCTGGATGAGCCCACCAATGGCCTTGACCCAACCCAGATCCAACACATGCGCTCGCTCATCCGTAAGCTCGCGCTGAACGCCATTGTGTTGCTCTCTACCCACATCCTCCACGAGGTCGAGGCGATGTGTGACCGCGTCTTGATCATCCGCAATGGCAAGCTCGCCCTGGACGCACGCCTCGGCGACCTCAATACGACCCAACACCTAGTCGTCGATGCAGACGCAGAACCCGAAAAGATACGCAGCCTAATCAAGGACATCCATGGGATACGCGGCATTCGCTCGTTGCCCGGGGCAAGCGATGGCCGCCATCAATACGCCATGGAAACCGCCGATCCGGTGGCCATGGCACCCCTCGTCGCCCAAGTGGTGTTAGGGGGTGGGCACAAACTCTACCGTCTGCAACCCGAGCGACGTGATCTAGAAACCATTTTTGGTGAGATCAATGATCCGCTCGCCATGGTTGCCCTCAACAACGACCCAACCAAGGAGGCCGTCCATGCCTGAGGTAATCCGCATCGCCCGCAAAGAACTGTGGTCATTCTTTGCCTCCCCAGTCGCCTACCTCTTCTTGGGTGCCTTCCTCGCCGTTTCGATGTTTGCCTTTTTCTGGGTAGACACCTTCTTTGCCCGCAATATCGCCGATGTACGCCCCCTGTTCGAGTGGATGCCGGTGTTGCTCATCTTCCTGGTTGCGGCACTCACCATGCGCCAATGGAGCGAGGAGCGTCGCGCCGGCACCCTTGAGATCCTGATGACCATGCCGGTTTCGACCCAGAGTCTCGTGCTTGGCAAATTCTTCGCAAGCCTCGCCCTAGTCGCCGTTGCGTTGTTATTGACCTTGCCTCTGCCGCTAACCGTGAGCCTCCTCGGGCCGCTTGATACCGGGCCGGTCATCGGTGGCTACGTGGCGGCACTGATGTTGGCCGCAGCCTATATCGCCATTGGCCTATTTGTCTCTGCCCGCACCGACAACGCCATCGTCAGCCTGATCGGCACCACGTTGATCTGTAGCCTCTTCTATCTCATCGGTGCCGATTCCCTAACCCACCTCTTAGGGCATCGCGCAGGCGAGGTTTTACAACTGTTGGGCACCGGATCACGCTTCAGTTCCATCACCCGTGGGGTGATCGATCTACGCGACCTCTACTATTACCTAAGCCTCGTCGGGGTCTTCCTCCTCCTCAACATCTACACCCTAGAGCGCCTGCGTTGGGCCCCCGATTGCAAAGACACTCGCCACCATAGCCATTGGGGCTGGCTCGCCGTGCTGGGTGCCGCCAATTTCCTCGCCGCCAACCTGTGGCTCGGCCAGATCGGTTGGGCGCGCACGGATCTGACTGAGGGCCAGGTCTATTCGATCTCCGACGCCACCCGTCATTACCTGGGGGAACTCCAAGAACCCTTACTGATCCGTGGTTACTTCAGCGCCCAGACCCACCCCCTGCTGAGCCCGCTGGTGCCCCAGATTCGGGATCTCCTCAAGGAATATGAGATAGCAGGTCACGGCAGGATTCGCGTGGAATTCGTCGACCCGCAAGAATCCCCCGAGGTGGAACGCGAGGCCAACGAAAAATATGGGATCAAACCCGTATCCTTCCAGAATTCCGGCAAATACCAAGAATCTGTTATCAGTTCCTATTTCGATGTCTTGGTGAGTTACGGCGATCAGACCCAAAAGCTCGGTTTCCGTGACCTCATTGAATTAAAGGCCCATGGTGAACAAAGCCTAGAGGTGCGTCTCCGCAACCCAGAGTACGACATAACCCGCGCCATCAAAAAGGTTCTCTACGCCTATCAATCTGGCGGTGACGTATTCTCTGGATTACGTAACCCGGTCGTATTTCATGGCTTCATCTCGCCGGATACCAAACTGCCCAATCCGCTCCCCGCACTCCGCAAAAACCTTGACCAGGTATTGGATGAAATGAAACAGAAATCGAGCGGAAAATTCACCGCAGTAATCCAGGATCCGGACGCTGACGATGGGGTATTGGCCAAAGAGATCGCAAAGAAATATGGCTTTCGCCCCCTTGCGCTTGGGCTGCTTGATGAAACAACCTTCTATTTCTACATGATGCTCGAATCAGACGGGCAGACCATCCCCATTCCGCTCCCCGAGGGTCTGGACGCTGCAGGGTTCAAACGCGCTATCGAGGCCGCCCTGAAACGCATGAGCCCGGGCTTCCTCAGGAACATCGCTCTATATGCACCGATGAGTAATCCGCAAATGGCCCAATTCGGAATGGACAGCGGCCCCGCCTATGAGCAGCTACGCCGCAAACTTGGTGAGGATGCAACGCTACGCCCAACCGATCTAAAATCGGGTGTCATCCCCAACGATGCGGATCTGCTGGTCGTGCTCGCCCCTGACTCCTTGAACGAGAAACAGGTGTTCGCCATCGACCAATTCATGATGCAGGGCGGAACCGTAATTATCGCCGCATCGCCCTACCATATTGAACAAGGTCAACAGGCCATCACGGTTCGGGCCAAAGCAACCGGACTTGAGCAGTGGCTAGGAGGGATGGGCGTGACCCTGGATAAAACCATGGTGCTCGACCCGCAAAATACGCCCTTCCCGATACCCGTACAGCGTGAGTTGGGTGGTTTCACGGTACAGGAATTGCGATCCGTCCCCTACCCCTACTTCCCTGATCTCCGTGAGGCTTCGATGAGCCGAACGAATAGCATTACCGCTAGTCTTGGGCAATTGACCATGAGTTGGGCATCCCCCATCAAAGTCGACCAAGAACTAAATAAGGACAGAAAGGTGACCGAATTGTTACACAGCTCCCAACGCTCATGGACTTCACCGTCCGAGGATATTCAGCCAAATTTCTCTGCCTACGGGGATCTCGGCTTTCCTGCCGGGAAATCAACGGGTACGAATCTCCTGGGCGTTGCTATTGAGGGCAGCTTCGATAGCTACTTTAAGGGAAAACCATCACCGCTCTTAAAGGCGGAGAATAAGGCAAACTCAACCGACGCCGCGTCTGATGAAAATGCCACCCCCGAGAAAAATGCGGACGCTCCCAAAGATAAGTCCGCCAAAGAGAAACCTGTGGTGGCTAGCAAGATTGAGCACTCGGGTGCCTCGGCACGCCTCATCCTGTTCAGTTCTTCTGATTTTCTCAGCGATACCGCACTCGATCTCGCTGCCGCAGCGACCGGCACCCACTACATGAAACCATTGCAGTTAATGCAAAATGCGGTGGACTGGTCTCTCGAAGATCAAAGCCTGCTCGCCCTACGTGGCCGGGGACAATACTCTCGGATGCTCCAACCAATGGATCGGGGTTCCCAGATCTTTTGGGAGTATCTCAACTATGTCCTGGCCTTAGGCGGTTTGGCGTTGGTCTATCTCCTACAACGGCGTAGTCGGATGGAACGAGTACGTCATTACCAAACCGTGCTAAATCTCGGGAGCGCATGATCCATGAATCAACGCATTAGTCTATTGGGTGTGGTGCTAGGGGCACAATTGGCACTGGCGGTATTCCTCACGCTGACCACCAGTGGTGTCGGTGGTGTCACCAGTAGCGAGCCGCTCCTTCATTTCGATGTCAAAGCAATCAATCGCGTGATCCTCGAACAACCGAAGAAAACGGCGCTGGTGCTGGAACATAAAGGAAATACCTGGTCGATACCCGTCTTGGCCGAATTCCCGGCCTTTACCTCTCGGGTCGATGCACTCCTTGAGCGTTTGTCGGATCTCCGCAAACGCCTACCGGTTGCAACGAGTCACGGTGCCATCGCACGCTTCAAGGTAAGTCCAACGGATTATGAGCACAAGCTCGTATTAACTGCCGGTGATAAAACCGTGGCAACACTTTGGCTTGGGGGTTCTTCTGGATTACGCCAGATCTACGCTCGGGCCAACGATGAAGACGCGGTCTATAGTGTCGACATCTCGGCCTACGAGATTGATTCCGATCCAAACCAATGGGCGGACAAGACCATCTTAAATCTAAGACCAGAGGAGATTACCGAGATCACCCTGTCAGACGCACACCTCATGCGCGTCAAAGAAACTGCACAAGAAAAGGATGCCAAGAAGGATAGCAAGGAAAACGCCAATCAACCGAGCAAATGGCTGGTGGATGGATTGGCTGCTGGTGAAGAGATCAACGCGGCAGCAATCAACACCCTCGTCAGCCAGATCGCGAGCCTTGGCTTTGATGCCGTATTGGGCAAGGAGAATAAACCGGAGTACCGACAGGAAGAATCGGTCTTTAAGGTTTCCGTCACCACCCAATCGGGGGAGATTCGCAACTACGTGTTCTCCACAGAGAAGCCAGCCACCCCCGTTGGCAAAGACGCACAATCGGACAAGGAAAAGGCCGCGCCCACTGAAAAAGGGCAGGAGTATATTCTAAAGACTTCCGCCTCCCCCTATTATTTTAGGATTGCTGACATTACCGTAAAGGAATTGCTGGGGGCGCAACGGAATAAACTCATCACGCCACCAAAGAGCGCGACCACAACGGGAACCTCGCCTGCTCTGGCGACACCCGCTGCGACCCCGACCACCGCCAAGCCCCCCGAGACACAACTCGAAGGGGAACAGACCAAAGAGAGACAGGCGAAGGTTGCTCCACCACCAACGACGGAACAACCCGCCCCCCTCAACGAGGTGCCCACCGAGAAACCGGTCACAGGTAGCCCACCGTAATCCCTCTACCTACCCATCCGTGTCACGCACACGGGTGGGTCACATCGGTCGTCACCCCCCCCCTCTGCCGCACATCCCCTCGTCTACGGGCCTATACAAGCTCACGCAGAGGGGGGCATCGTAAAGACAGAAGGCGAGAACCCACCTCCATGTCTCCCCACCACGACCCTGAACCGACCCGCATTGCCGGGTACACACAGGACGTGCATGGCAATTTGTTGGTAACTGTTCACCCCCCTCACAGTAAGCTGGGGATGCACACATCTCTATAACAAGTTGAATCTACTGGAGAACGATTACAAGGTTATTTGTTGAGTTCGGCACAAGCTCTCTTGTAGTTCAATCGGCAGCATCTTCGGGACAGACGCATGAACCCCGTAGCTCACAGTAGGGGGGAGCCGTGAGAGGGACGACATTGAAGGGTTCGGCTTGTCTCCTCCCGCGCCCCTCTGGGGAGAGATGCCGGAATGGTTACATTTGTTGTTGGACTAACAGTGATGTGCCCACAAGAATGTCGTGTGCGGTTCAACTTTTCGAACCAGACGAGCGCCTACCCTCCATCACCATATGATCAATCGTCGTGATGACGTCTGCGCTACTGGCCTCCATCTGACTAAACGCCGTCACCAGGCGCTCTTTCAGTTCTTGCTGTGTCGCCCAATCGTGATCGATCAGCGCCAAAACCTCATGGGCAGCCGTGTGAACATGCTGGTGAGGTGTTTCTAGCAAACGGAAAGAGGGGGTCTGACCCAACTGTTGTTTCCCTTTCCCCTGGTAATACCACTTCCCTAAACGACAACTTTTGTGATCGACTGCCACGGGCTGTGTATATTCCTCTCTACCGTTATGGGTCACGCTTACGTAGGCGCGCTGCTTGTAGATAATGTGGTCAACCTTTGTCAAGGTTGCGAAACACTGAACGTGCGCATTATTAATCTCAACCAGGTGATCGCGCGCAGAATCTGCAAATTTGAGAAAGCGCACCGCCAACTCATCCACGACACTACGCGCATTTCCTGCTTGGATACGCATCGTAGTAGCACTCTCCTGCATAGAGACCGAATCCTTGACAAGCTCTTTCATCACAGTCCCGATGGAGGCAGACGCCTCTTTTGTTTTCTCCGCGAGCTTTTTCACCTCATCGGCCACTACCGAGAAACCACGCCCGGCCTCCCCCGCGCGCGCAGCCTCAATGGCTGCATTTAACGCCAACAGATTAGTCTGATCAGATATCGTATTGATCAACGAAACCGCTTGCTGAATCTCTCCACCACGAGCATTCAGTTTTTCTACCATGCCCGCTGTACTTTCAATGCGCTCGACAACCTCCCCGAGTTCGACTGCGGTCGCCTTCACTGAGTGCCGACTGGCGTCCGCATCATCACGCGTACAACCTGCGTCAACCGCAACACGATCGATCCACTCCGTAATCTCTTTTAGATCCTTCTGAGTTGTGATGAGGTTCTCGATCAAATTTGTCGTATTGAGCTGCTGTAGCTGTGCAAGCAACCCGCTACGCTGTTTGTGTTCGTAAACACTAGCAATAGCACCTAGCGAGACATTGATACGCTGCTCAATGCTATCCCGAAACTCGCCATGCAACCCCACCGCATAGGCCTTCCGAAAGAATTTATCCTTCACATGGTATTCAAAAGAGGTCGCTACTTCTTTAAAGTAACACTCCAATTGATCCAGCATGTCATTGACGGCCCAACATAGTAACCCAAGCTCCTTGGAATCTGTAATCCCGATGACGCGCTTATCGAACCCACCTGCGGCGGTATATTGCACAACCTCGGAAACCTTCCCCAGCAATTCAAACCACTGCCGACTCCGTGCCTCAGCAATAACCAGCAACGCCACACCAAGACCAAGAACCATGAGCGAGAACCAAACAGACCCACAATGAAGAACCTCAGCGAACACATTACACACCAACAACCCATTGAACAGAAAAAATGGTAATATAAATTTAAAGTGTAAAGATAAATTCTTCATAGGAAGTACCTTTATCGGAAAGAACCTTCATTAAAAGATCCAGGGACGCATTGCATGCATCCTGTGCAGCAACACGGCTCTCAGCAGCCAGCATGGATTGATAGAGTTCACCCATTATCGCTACCGCATGAGATGCTGGTTTGCGCCTGGCCGAGAAATACCCAACGATATTCCCCTTAGAATCGAAAGTGGGGGTAACATGCGCAAACACCCAATAAAAACTACCATCCTTAGCCATATTTTTAACATAAGCAAAACATTCCCTACGATCCTGAATGACATCCCAGAGGAACTTAAATACCCCACGGGGCATATCCGGATGACGGATGATGTTGTGCTGAGAACCCAAAAGTTCTTTTTCCGAATAACCAGAAAACGCGATGAACGCTCGATTACCGTAGGTGATAATTCCCCTGGTATCTGTTTTGGAGATTATCAGATCTTCCTCTTCCATCACCCTTTCCACAGATGAGGGCATCTTTCTATTTTTCATGTATTTCCTCCAGAGGATGACGCCCCTTCTCATGAGTCACCGTGCTATCATAACATTCGCAGTTTTGTGAACCAATCTCCGCCACATGCGCCCATCAGATTTCTCCAGCGCACAACACAGCGAGAACATCATGCGAAGATTAATACTTTTATCCGCTCTACTTGGGATCGCCACTGGTGTTTCCCCGGCCATCGCATCAGAGACCAACGTGGGCGAAAATCTACACCAACAGCAGTGCCTCTCGTGCCACGACCAAACCGTCTACACACGCCCCCGGCACCACGTTACCAACCTAAATACCTTAACCCAACAAGTGAAGCGTTGTGAGGTTCCCGCAACCGCCAAGTGGACGAACGAGGAAGTGACAAGTGTCGTCAACTATTTGAATAGTCAGTTCTACCATTTTCCAACGCCATGAGACGTGTGTTACCTCTGCTCTCTTGAGAACTGCCGAGCATCAAGCGTAGGCCTCACGGCTTTCCCTTCGTAGCGTAGCCCCCCCAAAGGGGCTCTCGTCCCCTTTGGGGGGGGCATGTCCAATAGCCATCCTGCGCAGTAAACGACCCGCACCTTCCCGCTAATGCGTCGCACGGGCACCAACTTGACGCAGCAGCACACCCGTCACACATCGTTCATCACACTGTCACATTTCATTCACAGTAAGTGCGCATACTGCCCAACAGATCGTCATGTGGCGTTTATCGCAAGCGATTTTCTAACACACCTCCCTGGCTCACATCGAGTCTTTAGGAAAACACAATGAAACTCAACAATCTATGGATTGTCACTGGATGCGCCCTCGTAGCCGCAGGGCCAGTGAACGCCGCCGGAGTGGATGCTTCCCTACCAGCGTACAGCGTCGCCTCTGGCGTAACGGGCAACATCTCCAGCATTGGTTCCGACACCCTCGCTAACCTCATGACCATGTGGGCAGAGGAGTACAAGCGCGACTACCCCAACGTGAACATCCAGATCCAGGCTGCTGGCTCTTCTACTGCCCCACCGGCCCTTACCGAGGGCACGTCGAACTTCGGGCCCATGAGCCGCGCCATGAAAGACAAGGAGCTGGAGGCATTCCAAGCCAAACATGGCTACAAGCCAACCCCCATTCGGGTAGCAATCGACGCGCTCGCTGTGTTTGTCAACAAGGATAACCCTCTGAAAAGCATGACGTTGCCCGAGGTTGACGGCATCTTTTCGGCTACCCGCAAATGCGGCGCACCTGAGGATATTACTCGCTGGGGGCAGCTCGGACTGACCGGCACCTGGGTCACACGCGACATCCAACTGTTCGGACGCAACTCCGTATCCGGCACCTACGGCTACTTCAAGGAACACGCGCTTTGCAGTGGTGACTACAAGAACAACGTAAACGAGCAACCAGGTTCTGCCTCTGTGGTGCAGGGCGTGACCGCCTCTGTCAATGCCATCGGTTATTCTGGGATAGGCTACGTCACCTCGAGCATCAAGGCCCTGCCCATTGCCCGTAAGGCCACTGACCAGCCAGTCGCAGCCACCCCAGAAAACGCCATCAACGGCAGCTACCCGCTGTCGCGCTTCCTCTACATCTACGTCAACAAGGCGCCGAACCAGCCCCTCCCCCCCCTCGAAAAGGAATTCCTGAAGATGGTGCTGTCTAAGAACGGACAAGAGGTCGTACTGAAGGATGGCTTCGTGGCGCTACCTGCTAAGATTGCGAGCCAAGAGTTAATCAAGCTCCAGTAAAGTAGTCTTTACCGACTCAATACGCTGAGGGAAAGAAACACTACATCTTTCCCTCAGCTAGAGAGGCAAAAACTGGGATCGGGCGCTATAATCCTCTACTCGCGCCAAAAAGCATCCCAAAATGATCTTCAAGAATCTCTTCAAGCCTCGCTGGCAGCACAGCAACCCCCAGATCCGACGCCAAGCGCTCGACGAACTCACGGACGACTACGGGGTGCTCACTGAAATCGTGCGACGCGACCCCGATCCAGAACTACGGATCTTGGCCATCGGACGCCATACCGATCTCACCATCCTCGACCTCTCTGCTCGCACCGACGCTGACCCGCGCGTACAGGAGAGTGCCGCATCCCGCCTATGTGAGATACTCGCTGGCACCATCAAAGGTGTGTCCCTTTCAGAGCGTCTCGCCTGGATCGGACGTAGCGCAGATCCAGCACTGCTTGCCTACATCGTCCGACATGGCGTGGAATCCAACCTGCGTAGCGCCGTCTTGGAACGAATTACTGACAGTGAAGTGCTCGCTGCAACCGCCGTTGCCGATCTAGACGCACGGGTGCGGGCAGCCGCCGCCATGCGCTTGCAGGATCGGATCCTGCTTGAGCGCGTCAGTAAGCTCTCCCGCAATCGGGATAAGGGCGTCCATCGCATTGTCCAAGAACGATTAACTACCCTCCTCGAAGAGGAGGAACGTCCGCGCCGACAACGACTGCTCCGCGAAGGACTGTGCGCCGATGTTGAGGCTTTGGTACGCCGAGGCCACTGGCGCGATGCGGCCACCCCCCTAGGGCGCCTGGAAAATCGTTGGGCCGCTGCCGAAGGCGTGGCAGACTCGGACGTTGCAGAACGCTTCGTGGCAGCGGTAGCCGTCGTCCGCCGAGGACTCGCCGACGAAGAAGAGCGCCAGCGCGAACAGGCCCGTCTGGATGAAGAGATGGCGGTCATCCGCGACAAAAAGCTCTCTCTTTGTTGCATGATCGAAAACCTGACCACCGATCTCGCCGGCCGAGGCCAGCTCAGCCACGAGGACGCGGCACTCGCGCACACCCTGCTACGCACCGCCGAATCGGGATGGGCCGAGAGCGGCTCCTTGCCAGAACGGGAAGAAACCGCGCTAAATGCCCGCTTCCAAGGTGCTGGAACCGACATTCGCGCCCGCCTTGGGGATTTGCTCCGTAGCGCTGAACAACTCGCCACCCGCCGCGCCCAGTGTAACCGCGTAGAGCAAGCCCTCGCTGGCAAACAAACACCAGAAGAGCGTACCCTCAAGGAATGGTCGCGCGAATGGCAAGCACTTCCGGCCAGCACCGATGACCCGGAGGAAACCGCACTAACGGAACGCTTCCAAACCGCCATGCAGCAGTTGCGTGAGCGAAATCGAACCGAGCAGGAGAACCGTAGCCAGTCCTACGCCAACGCCGAGGCAGCCGTCACCGAACTGGAGCATCACCTAGAACAAGGTTCCGTAAAGGCCGCAGCATCGGCACTCAACCTCGCGAAATCACTCCTCGGTAATCTGCCCGTTGACGCACGCAGCGGTGCGCTAAAAACTCGTATGGAGCATGGTGCCACCGAGGTACATAAGTTGCTCGAGTGGCAGCGCTGGAGCAACATCCGTGAGCGCGAACGGCTTTGCGCCGAGGTAGAGGCACTGCAAGGCGTTCAAGAGGAACCAGAACGATTGGCCGCTGAGATTCGGGGCATGCGTGAGACCTGGAACCGCTTGGGGCCACTCGAACGGGACTCGTCCGCCATCGGAGAACGCTTTAACGCCGCTTGTGAAATCGCCTTTGAGCCATGCCGAATCTATTTTGCCGAACAGGCGAGCCAACGAGAAGAAGCAGCCAAGCAGCGCGAAGCAGTGATCGCACGCATCGAAGCGTTCACTACCAACGCCGACTGGAAGGACATGGACTGGAAGGCCGCCGACCGATTTCTTCTGGAGGTGCGTGATGCCTGGCGTAATACTGGGGCAGTTGATCGACGTACCCTAGAAAACCTACAGGGGCACTTTACCGCAGCGCTAGAGCCATTGCAGCGTGAAGTACGCAACTACCACCGCAACATCCTGAAGGCCAAAGAGGATCTCGTGGCGCGAGCAGTAACAGCCCAGAAATCACCCGATCTGCGCACAGCCACAAACGAAATCAAGCAGATCCAGATTGAATGGAAGGCCTTGGGCTATGCGCCACGGCGACAGGAGCAGGTCTTGTGGCGACGACTGCGCGTAGCCGCAGATGATGTCTTTGAGCGCCGTCACGCCGAAGTACTGGCTCAGGAAGCAGAGCGCACCGCCGCCCGCACCGCACGCGAAACATTGTGCGAGAAACTCGAACACCTAACACAACGAATCGGCACCGACCTTGCGGCAACCCAAAGCGAGTTTGTTGCACTAGAGCAGCAGTGGGCAACGGCACCCACCGCCCCACGGGAGGATGCTGCCACACTCGACAACCGCTTCCGCAAGGCCTGCACAAGCTATCACGAGGCGGTCGCGGAGTTTCGCCGACAGCAAACCTGGCGGGTCATGGAGGTACTCGCAACACGCAGTAGTCTATGCACGGAACTGGAAGCCCTCGCAGAGTCCGATGGTGACGAGCACCGCAGCGCAGTGGAGACCGCAAGCGATCGTTGGCGCACACTCGGCGGGGGTATCTATCCAGCGCTGGCCGCTCGTTTTGAGCGGGCCTGTGCCAACGCAAGCCTACCCAGAACAGAACGCACCGCGCTTGAACCACCCGACGCAGAGGCACTTGAGACGCTCTTTGTTCGTCTAGAGATCCTCGCCGAGGTAGAGTCCCCCCCTGAGTCGGCACGGATGCGCCTTTCGCATCAGATGGACAGACTCGCTACCGGTTTCGGTCGGGGCCAGGGAACCATTACCACAAAGCAACGCCACACCCAGTTTATGGATCTACTGCGCACCTACTATGCCACTGGCTCGATATCCGCAGAACTCCGCACAACCCTAGAGTCACGGCTAGGGCGAGTGTTAGGCGCAGTCAAAGAAGCCTTCCCAACACTGGAGGACGGAGCCAGCCAACCCCCTGGTTAGTGCTCCTCACACGAAAAGGCCTCCCACGCACACACCAGGGTTGCGTGAGAGGCCTTACCGAACAACCGTGATGCACCCATCGCGGTGTCGGTGGCACCTGCACCTGAGTTATGCCGTATTTCGCGTGTTCCGATGCTCATCACGCGAGAAAAAGATAGGTCGCACGTTGGTTGCCGTGTGTCCGCCTTCTTTTTGTTCGCTTGCCTTTAAATAAAATTCTACGATGGTCTCACGATTCTGCATGTCGTCCTGAGTCAGCCCCTCAGCTATCTCATTGACGTGGCAAAAGACGCTGCTATAGGGCGAGTCCGGATCACGCTGATCGGTCACCCAAAGATTTGGGCTGATATTTTTGATGAAACGCAGAAACCCGTAGCCTTTGTCCGGGAACCATTTGGTAGGAACGCCACGCACACAGGAGCCAGACACCCCCCACTCGTTCTTTGGTTCATACGAAAACGGCAACAGATCTGGAATCAGATACCCGTTGTAGAAAGCATCTACCTGCCTCGTCAATTCCCGTGATATATTCTGGAAGGCAAGTAATTCCACCCGCGTACCCTTATCTTGCAGGGCACCGACAACCTGTAAGAAATCCCCATCGCCAGTAACCAGCAATACCTGATCCAGGTGATCACCTTGGAGCATCGCATCTACTGCCAGATCAAGATCAGCATTCACCTTAGTCGTGATATTCCCTTCCTCGTCTTTATAGCGACGCACCTCTTTGACGACAATCTTCCAACCATAATCACGTACCGTTTGCTGATAAGCCCGAGTCCTTCTAGCATATTCCGGATCGGACTGGGCACGTTCACGATCAAAGGCAAGGTAGGTATTAAGGCGTAACAAAAGCCCATTATCCCGCGCCGCGAAACGACGCAAAATATCGTAGCGCATATAATAGCCGCCATTCATCTTAATGTTCTCGGCGTCCACAAAAACGCCGACACGCAGACCTGAATTCAAAGGGCCTCCAAAAGAGATTAAAATAAGATAGACAACCTACAAAAAGCTCATGTCTAAAGAGTTTGCCGAGGCAATCCCCATCACATCGCTTTTCCCTATCAAACAGAGACCAGAATGTTGTTAAACACCGCTTGCTGTCGCAAACCGATAATGTTTCTCTACAGGTGAAATAATCTCCCAGGTACAGGACAATCCAGATGGAAAATGAACAAGATCCCCACGCCCAAAACGCACCGGCTCCCCACCTTCTGGGGTGACGATGACCTCCCCCGCCAGAAAATAGCAGGTTTCATTCGTATCATAGACCCAAGGGAAGCGCGACACCTCCTTTTCCCAGATAGGCCAATCGTAGACACCCAACACCTCGAGCTTAGCTGGCGACGGGTTGTGTTCCACGACAGTCTCTGTTTTTGTCATTCTCTGCCCCTCGGATTAGCAGAAAAACTAGCTTAGTTAGAACGCTGGCGTTGGATCCACTGGCGAATGCGCACGGCATCCGCCTGACAACTGTATTTTCCAGAATTATCGAGTAAGGTCATAATAACTGGCACGTCATCAATCCGTGCCTGCATCACCAAGCAGTGCCCCGCCTCACTAATGTAGCCGGTTTTACTGAGACCAATATCCCAACTACCCCCCCTAACAAGACGATTTGTGTTGATAAACGTGGTTGGGCGTTTTTTCCGACCGACACCAAGCTCAGAGGAGCAAGTCGTAGTAATCTCGTGAATCATTTCGTAATGACGAGCGGCGCGCACCATCTTGACCAGATCCTCGGCGGTCGAGACATTTGCTGAGTTAAGACCCGTGGGGTCAGCAAAGTAGCTACTGCTCATCTTGAGTTCCTGCGCCTTGTGGTTCATCGCCACCACGAATGCGGCGGTACTTCCTGGGTAGGTTCGCCCCAAAGCAGCGGCAGCGCGATTCTCCGAAGACATGAGGGCGAGCTGTAACGCCTCGCGACGGGTTAGCTCGGTGCCCACCTGCAGTCGGGAGCTGGAATGCTTCATGTGATCCACATCCTCGTCAAGGATCGTGATCTCCTCATCCATCGGCAGGCTTCGATCGAGCACCACCATCGCGGTCATAAGCTTGGTGACCGAGGCAATCGGCGTCACCTGATCGATATTTTTCTCGAACAAGATTTCTCCGGTATCTTCCTGTACCACCATTGCCTTCGCAGCACCCAGCCGTAATGGGATGCGGCGATGCACTGGCTGCCGCTCAGGTGTCGCCGCACTCTCCTCGGCCTTCTCGGTCGGCTCATGACGAGGCGCTGGCTGCCGCTCGGGAACCGCCGCACTCTCCCCGCCCTTCTCAGTGGGCTCATGACGAGGTGCTGGCTGCCGCTCAGGAGCCGCTGCATTCTCGCCATCCTTCTCAGTTGGCTCGACATCCGCCACCACACGCCGATGGTGAGCAAGGTGACGAACATGATGATGGCGCGCAGCATGGTGATGCCTACCATGGCGCGGTGCCTCTTCGTCCTGTGCGTCCTGGTGATGGCGACCACGGTGATGCGCGTCCTGTTGATGCCTGCCATGGCGCGGTGCCTCTTCGTCCTGTGCGTCCTGGTGATGGCGGCCACGGTGATGGGCGTCCTGGTGATGCCTGCCATGGCGCGGTGCCTCTTCGTCCTGTGCGTCCTGGTGGTGGCGACCACGGTGATGGGCATCACCCGCAGCCCGCACGGAGGAGTGATGCGCCCCATGCGCTACAGGATGGGCCGCATGCGTACCCTTCTCACTTGCCGCATGACGATGGTGGCGGTGATGGGCGTCATCCGCCTTCGCCGCCTTGCCGGAATGCGCTGTAGGAGACTGTTGATCCGCTGCAGCCAAGGCAGTGCAAAGTCCACCAGCGAACAAGACAAAAGCCAGCAACCATCTAAAACGCAACAGCGTTGTTCCCTCTCGCAAAAGACGCATAGGCTATCTCATATCTGTCACACGACACACCCGACATAGAAGAACGGCAGTGTAGTGCAGGAGTAGTGTAATTTCAAAAGGCTTGCGCGCAACCCGAACCAAATCTCTAGGCAAGATGGCCACACTAATCGGCCAACCTCTTTGCCTGTAACGCAGCAAGAAGGGCGCGTAGCGCCTGCCCACGGTGACTCAACGCATTCTTGACCTCTGGCAATAACTGCGCCGAGGTGCAGTTATGCGTGGGAACAAAAAATATTGGGTCATAACCAAACCCGAATTCCCCTCTCGGGTCGAGAACAAGCTCCCCCTCCCAGACACCCTGACAGATAATCGGTGTCGGGTCGTGAGGATGCAGCAAATAGACCAAGACGCAAACAAACCGCGCAGAACGCTCCCTAGAGGGCAGCGCCTGCACCTCCCGCAATACCTTTTGCAGATTCGCCTCGTCGCTCGCACCCACACCGGCGTAACGCGCCGACCAGATCCCGGGCGCACCGTCCAAGGCGTCCACCACCAGACCAGAATCATCGGCAATGGCAGGGAAACCCGTGTACGACGCTGCATTACGCGCCTTGATTAGCGCATTCTCAACAAAGCTTAGCCCGGTTTCGTCCGCATCTGGCACCTGAAACTCGGATTGGGGCAGGATAGACAAGTGCAAGTCAGCCAGTATCTGACTCACCTCTCTGATTTTTCCGGGATTGCTGCTCGCAAATACCAGGTTGTCATGCAGACGTTTCACCAATTGCCTCCAGTTTTCACCCTCTGTCCGCTCATCACACAGCGGCCAACGCTTCGCGCTGGATGGCTAGCAAGCGGGTAATACCAACCTCTGCAAGACTCAGCATGGCGTTCAGTTCGCCACGACTAAAGGACTGCCCCTCGGCGGTGCCCTGGATCTCTACAAAGGCACCACTGCCATTCATTACTACGTTCATGTCGGTCTCGGCAGCAGAGTCTTCCCCGTAGGAGAGATCTAACAGCGGGACACCGCCAACCATCCCTACCGACACCGCCCCCACCG
>CAIRSR010000123.1 GCA_903881315.1 uncultured Thiotrichales bacterium
AGGACTGGATGTAGGCGCGTCGCGCCGGTGTGGTCGTGGCGTTCTTGTGTAGGCGGATATTCATGTTGCTTCACTCCGGAGTTGCTCTATCAGTTCGCGCATTGCCGCACGACTGGTGAATAATGCACGACGTCTAGCGTCAGATACAATCATCCGGAACCCGACAACCAAGTTCGGAACAGGCAGACCACCAGTCGTGGCATCGGCACCCGCAAACACAACTTGAGGCGCAAGTCAACCCATTGCGCACCTAAATCCACTTCGCACGCAGATTACCAAGATCTAGCGCGAAATGACCAACTCTTTCACGTAGAGTCGGCAACCACCGCGAATAGGCGCAATACTACAGGGCTTTCGACTACTTAACAATAGCCAATACCCAAAGTATCTCTTCGTGGATATAGACAAGCCTTAAGAGAATATTGACAATTTTTCTTGGGATTACCAAAAACCACAGACCGCATTGCTCAAGTACTGCTTGGATTGCCCATCGGCTGCGCTGCCATTGTTCGCTATTTCGCCTCCCCATATTCCCCACCCAGGCGATTAAAGTCGGCCTCAATGTCTTTTCCAAAACTACGCAGGCCCTCTAGTTGCGTACTTGCATAGACCCCTTTGATGCGCCGCACCTTCCCCAAAACGGTAAGCTTCATCAATTGTTGAATAGGCACCCCGCGATTCAACAAGGCCTGACCATTGCGGTAGATCTTTAGGATCAGCGAGAGTAACAGGAATTGCTTTTCGGGTGAGGAATAGGAATCGACCTCATCCAGGGCGCTTTGTTGTAATACGCCTTCTTTAATCAGACTCGCACCTTCTAGCACCCAGCGCTGTACCGGAGAAAGCGCCTCGGGCCCGACCAGATTGACAATGCGGACTAGTTCATCGGCTTGGATCAATAGCCCGAGGGCCTCGGCCCGTGAGGCCGCCCAATCCTTGCTGATATTCTCGGCCCACCACTTGGCGGCGGTCGCGACATAACCCGAAAAGCTTTCTGTCCAGGCGACAGAAGGATAATGCCGCGCATCCGCGAGTTCTTTGGATAACGCCCAGAAGGTGCCGACGATCTCTTTGGTGTGTGAGGTGACGGGCTCGGAGAAATCGCCGCCGGGTGGCGAGACCGCGCCAATCAGCGTCACTGAGCCACGCGCCCCACCAAGCGTCGCGACGAGGCCCGCCCGTTCGTAGAAATCCGCGAGGCGCGAGGCCAGATAGGCCGGATAGCCCTCCTCGACCGGCATCTGCCCGAGACGCCCAGCGACCTCGCGCAGAGCCTCGGCCCAGCGCGAGGTCGAGTCGGCGACCATCACCACATCATAGCCTTGGTCGCGGTAGAATTCGGCCAAGGTCACACCGACATAGATAGACGCCTCACGCGCCACCACCGGCATGTTCGAGGTGTTGGCGACGAGCAAGGTACGCTCCATCAGCGAGCGCCCGCTGGTCGGGTCTTTGAGTTCGGGGAAGGTCTCGAGGATATCAACGAGTTCGTTGCCGCGCTCGCCACAACCGACATAGACCACAATATCGGCGTTTGACCACCGTGCGATCTGCTGTTGCACCACCGTTTTACCCGCACCAAAGGGCCCGGGCACCGCGCCCTTGCCACCTTTCAGGAGCGGGAAAAAGGTATCCAAGATGCGCTGGCCGGTAATCAGCGGCACAATCGCGTGGTCACGTTTGGCAAAGGGGCGCGGGGTGCGCACCGGCCAGCGGTGATAAAGGCGCAGTGGATATTCCTCGCCGTTTTTCAGCGCGACGCGCCCAATCACCTGCTCAACGGTATATTCTCCCGCCGCGACAAGCTCTAACAAAGTACCCGCAACGTCTGGTGGCACCAGGACGCGATGGGTGATGGTGTTGGTTTCGGGCACTGTGCCAATGACCATGCCGCCAGTGATAGCCGCGCCGGACGTGAGGTTGGCGCTTGGCGTAAAGGCCCAGCGCCGTTCTCGGTCGAGCGAGGGGACATCCAGCCCGCGCGCGATGTGGTCGCCCGAGAGTGCTTGGATGCGCACCAAGGGGCGCTGCACGCCATCGTAGATCTGGCCGAGCAGGCCCGGCCCGAGTTCTACCGACAAGGGGTGGCCGAGGGCGGTCGCGCTCTCGCCTGGGCGCAGGCCCTCGGTGGATTCATAGACCTGCACCATCGCCAGCTCAGCATCGCGGCCAATGACCTCACCGACGAGGCCAAGTGTGCCGATCCTGACCTGTTCCCCATTCAGCACCCCGGGCAGACGGATCCGCACCAGGGGGCCATTGATCTCAATCACGTCACCCATGGAAGGCGGCTCCGAAGTGGGCCATGCCGCTCGCAGGGTCTGCGGCGGCGAAGAGTCGTTCCTGTACGATGCGCTCTAGGCGCTCTTCGAGGCGAGCAAGTCGCCCCTCAAAGGTATTGTCCACCCGAATGCGGTCGTCTCGGGTGCGGAGCATGAGTCCCCCGCTACACGGACGCGCTGTTGGGTGCAGGGTAATGCGCTGTCGGGGCACGGCTGCCTTGGCAAAACTCTCCCAGCGCGTTTGCAGGCGCTCTAGATCAACAGCGTTGACCTCGCACACCAGGTCGTCTTGGCCGATGGAGCGCGCCGCACTCGCGAGGAACTCTGCAAGGAGTGCGAGATAGCTCCCTTCGTCTTGGGTGACACGGATGAGTTCGGCAGGAAGGGCATCCATGGTGTTGCGGATGACAGTCCAGCGTAGACTCTCCAGCGCTTCTTGGCAGGAGAGTTCTGCTTGTTGCACCAGGCGGCGGTAGGTACGGTCAGCAACTGCCTTGGCCGAGAGCATCTCGCGTTCTTCACGGAGCCGCAGGCGATCATTCTCTTCGGCAAGGATGCGGTCATGGGAGCGCTCGGCGCGTTCCTTGTATTCTGCGGCGAGGGCCTCGGCGCGGCGTAACAGGGCGCGTTCTAGTTCTTCCACATTAGCGGGGGTATTCATGTGCGTTCCTCCAGGGCATTTGGGCCGAGGATAGAAAGAACCATTGATTCTACTTGGGGATGATAATCGCTAGGCGCATGGAGGCTTGGCATTTCTGCAACGACAATGCGGCCACCCTCCATGCGCACTCGTGCGAGGATTGGGCTATTGCTCTTGGCGAGATAGCCTTCCACCAGGATCAGCGCCTTTTGCCGTTGTTTTAGAAACGCCTCCAACAGCTCGTCCAATTCCTCGGCAGTCGCTTCGGGCAGAACCTCGAAGCCGATGAGCGCAAACCCTTCGGTGAGCGCGGTGCTGCCCATGGCAATCAGCCGCGTTTCAGTAGCCACTGCTGCCTCTGGTTTCGGTGCGACAATCTGTTGTAGGGCGAGGCGTTTCATCCAATCTTACCGAGAAGGAGGATGGTTACCACCAAGCCATAGATGGCAATCCCTTCGGCCAGCCCGAGGAAGATGAGACTTCTGCCAAAGGTCTCGGGTTTTTCGGAGATGGCGGCGAGTGCTGCCGCACCGACCGGCCCAATCGCAATGCCCGCACCGATGGTGGCCATGGCGGTGGGAAGGCCCGCACCAATGATGGCAAGCCCCAAGCCGATAGAGACGTCGTGGTGGGTAGCGGCGACGGATTCGGCCATGACGTTTTGCATACCGATGAGGAGTATGCCGATCTCAGCGGCGATAAAGCTGATGATGTTGAAACCCATAGAGCCGCGTAACCAACGCGGGAGTTGTACGCCGGGACGGGAGGGGTTTAGCTCTAGCCATACGCCAAGCCCCATGATTCCCAGTAGACTAAAGCTCATTAACGCGACTAACCAGTACATCGGAACCTCCTGCTATTGATACGACGATGGAATTGCATACCCCGACCCGCCCAATCTTTTTGCCTTTGGATTAAACCCCTTCCCCGTGAGCGGGGAAGGGGCTGGGGGATGGGGTTGATGTTTTGACTTAATCAAATGATTTGATCATTATGATCTGATCTGATCATCTAACACCATTTCTTCTACGATCAGAAAAATAATTATTCTTCAGCCCCCCCGTATCGCCTCCACTATGTTTAATGTCTTGCCGTGGGTGTCTTGGTCTCAAGCACAGATTCTTCATCGAGAAATTCTGCGAGCTGCTCTTCGCTGACAGCGACCTCTTTTGCTGTCTTGCCTTTTTGCATCTGTTTCGCCAGCGCCTGGTGCAGGGCAACGTAATTCTTCCAGGCCCCGGGCGACCCCTTTTGTTTCTCGTGGATATGTTTCTCAGTAATGCGATAGTAATAGTGGAGCCAATGATAGAAGGCATGCCCCACCATCGTTTTATCTAGGGCCCTTTTTCGCACCATCAGGCCTAGGCTATCAAAGAAGTCGAGGAGTGCATCGACCTCTGCGAGAGGCTTTTCTGCGTGATCCGCCGCCTTCTGTGGGTGAGCGGGCGCGGCGTGCCCAATGGGCGGGTGGCCGGGTGCGGCGTGCGCCCCGTGCTGGCGCATCTTGCGGAGTGCTGCGGCGGCGTTCTTCCGCACTTTCAGCATCCGGTCGTGCACAAAGAACTGTTCCTCTATCTTCAACAAGAGATCGACCCTTTGCGAGAATCTCGACCGCTTGCCTTGAATAATCAGGATGATAATACCAAGAAAGACGGCAATCGCAACCCCATTGGTAATCCAGAACGCAACGACCCGCATGGTGGGTGGATCTAGCAACATAGGCAATCTCCTAAAATAGGCTCGCTTAGACCAAACTCCTAAAACAAACCCATACAGAGAACCAGCAACAATCAGGATGATGACGGGTATCGCACACCCATCCCTATCAGAGTAAGGCGCGGGTGGTTCGGCTCTTCACTTATCCTTTTGGTGAGGATGCCGGTGGTTTCTTTCCTAACGCACATTCATCTTCTAAGAACTCATCTAGCCTCTCGGGAGCGAGGTCTATATCGTATCTTGTTTTATTCCTTTCCCATTCTATGTCAACCAGTTTCTTTTGTAGCTTTACCATGTCTTCCCAAATGACTGGAGATTTTTCCATCTTTTCCTGGATGTGCTGTTTGGAAAGCAGATAGTAGCTCTGTAAATGATAATAAAATGAGTGCCACACCATCTCCTCATCAATTGCTTTTCTACGTTCCAGCAACCCGACATGCTCAAAGAAATCGAGGACATCATCAACATCATCCATTTTGGATGGCGGGTTAACTACTTTCTTTCGATGATTCTTAAGGGCAGTGGCTGCCCTTATCCGTGCCTCTATCATCGCATCCTTATCAAAAAACCGTTCTTCTAGTTTCAACAGGAGATCTATACTCTGCGCAAAGCGCGATCGCTTTCCTTGAACCCACAAGGAGCCGAGAGCAACCAGAACGCCGATCGAGGTAGCAACACTAGTGGCGATTGGTGCCAATTTTATTATTGTGTTGATGTTTAGATCCAAAGCGAATCTCCTTACATTATCAGCGATACAAGCCATGCCAAACATCAGTCAAAACATCAACCCTATCCCCAAGCCCCTTCCCCATTCATGGGGAAGGGGCTTATAACAAAGGCGCGAGGCGTACTACGACTGGCGCAACGAGAGCGGCCTAAACTCGCGCCCATCCCCACTAAAAAACCGCGAGAAGCCCTCGTAGTATTCCAGGCGCAATACCTGAATCGCAACAATCCCACCCTCTAGCACCAAGATAAAGACATTCCCCAGCACGACCGTTATCCAATGCCCCGCCGTGCCGAGCATCCCCGCAATCGTAAAGATAGCAATAGCCAGTGCCACATGGTTTAGACTAAAGGCCGCTACCCGCAAAAAGGATAACGTATTAGAGATATAGTCCACCACTGTCTCTACGCCCTCAATAAACACCACCAAGAGCTTCTCTTGGAAGGGAATCTTCGCTTCATGCCATTTGTAGGCCAGCACCAAGAGCAAGGGGATGCCAATCGCGAGTCTTTCTTTTAGTCCAAAAGTCCCCAGCACCATCCCCGCATAACCGCCCCACAAGAGGCCGAGATAGGTGAGAATGCCCGCAAGCCCCTTGCTGTCGAAGAGGGCCTCAAGGATTCTGCCCTCCGCCAGTCGGTTGCGAATCGCCAGTAGGGTCGCGAGCACAATAAAGCCAATGCCCCAGCACAGGGCCAGAATCAACATGCGCGTCGGGCTGGTGAGTGGCGACATCCACAGGGCAGGCAAAATGTCCTCGTAGCCAAACAACGAGCCATAGACCACCCCAAACACCATCGAGGAAAGTCCGACCGAGATCAGAAAATTGGCGGTACTACCCAAGCGCTTTCTAAAATAAACGCCACTGCCGACGACAATCGCACCTTGCCCGAGATCACCAAACATCGCGCCAAACATCAGGATGTAGGTGATGGTGAATAACCAGGTAGGGTCAAACTCGCCGTAGCGTGGGATACCAAAATTTTTGACCAGGCTCAAAAACGGCTCAAGCCAGCGCGGATGCTCCACGACACTTGGCACCGTCATGCGCTCGGCTGCGGTCGGATCACGTACCTCCACCACAAAGGGCCGCGCCAGGTGAGCCTTGATGGCGGTCTGCACCGCCATGACCTGATGGCGCGGCGTCCACCCCTGCACTACGGCCAGGGTTCCGTGCGAGCGCAATACCCCAGCCAGCTCAGCATAGGGTGCCGCCAAGCGCAACACCGCAACACAGTTGCCGATCAGGGCGCGGCTTTGCAGGTCGCGAGTGGCCCGCTCGGCGCGTAACGCCTGGCGTTTTTGGGCTATCACCGACTGGCGGTTGGCAAGCTCTTGTGTAAGTTGCCCGGGGCTGCCCCGAAACTCCGGCGGCAGCGGCAGCACACGCCAGGCAGCAGCGTCGAGTAGTGCGCCCAACTCACGCTCGGCACGGAGCTCGCGGAGCCCGGTCACGATGACCTGGGCACTCGTCCCCGCTGTATGAAACACGGTCAGGAAAAACCCCGCGAGCGCCAACGCCTCTTGTAGGCGCGGCAGGTTAGTGAGGGGTGCTGTCCCCACGCGCACATCCAGAAAACGGGCC
>CAIRSR010000124.1 GCA_903881315.1 uncultured Thiotrichales bacterium
CCCCCTTGGACACGCCATTTGTGGTTATAAAAAATGGCCCCGGTTTCTGGAATGATGCGTAACATTTCCGCAAGGCATTCTCGCTGCCAGGCGACATACTGGTCGTGGGGCATACAATCATCGTAGTCTTTGTAGCCATTAACCAATGCTGCGTTGGCCCATTTGCCACCGCGACCATCTTTCATGCCATTGCCAGTAGAATTTTTTAGATTATATGGGGGGCTCGTCACCACCAGGTCGATACTGGCATCGGGAATGAGCCGCATGACTGCAAGGCAATCACCGCAGACGATCTTGTTGACAAAATCATCAGGGTATCGTTGGTGTGGATGTTCTGTAGTCATCTGTTGTCTTCCTCAATCAATATACTACCTACAAGAATTGTCGCTCATCGATCAACCCTGTCGCATCTTCCGATAGTAATTGATGAGGCCATTGGTAGAGGAATCGTGACCGGTTACCGGCGCGACTCCCAGCAATTCCGCAAGACAGGTGCGGGCGAGTTGTTTGCCAAGTTCAACGCCCCACTGGTCGAAGGAATTGATGTTCCAGATGATGCCTTGTACAAATACCTTGTGTTCGTAGAGTGCTAGTAGCGCGCCTAACGAGCGCGGACTTAAACGCTGGAGTAGCAGCGAATTGGTGGGTTTGTTGCCAGGAAATACCTTGTGCGCCACCAGGTGCTCTAGGGGTTCCCCAGTCAACCCGGCGGCGAGCAATTCTTCGCGGGCCTCCTGCTAGGTCTTGCCCTTCATGAGCGCCTCGGTTTGGGCAAAAAAATTGGATAACAGAACCTCGTGGTGCTCACCGAGCGGGTTATGACTCTCAATGGCGGCGATAAAATCCGCTGGTACGAGGCGCGTGCCTTGGTGGATGAGTTGATAAAAGGCATGTTGGCCATTGGTGCCAGGTTCTCCCCAGACAATTGGGCCGGTGGTGTAGTCTACCCGCTGCCCATTGCGGTCTACGCCCTTGCCATTGCTCTCCATGTCTAATTGTTGTAGGTACGCAGACAGACGCCCCAGGTATTGATCGTAGGGAAGAACCGCATGACTTTCGGCACCCATAAAATTGCCGTACCAAACCCCAAGTAGCGCCAACAGAATTGGCATGTTGCTGGCGGCGGGCGCTTGTTGGAAATGCTCGTCCATTGTAAACGCGCCCTGCAAGAGTTCCTTGAAATTGTCCGCCCCAATCATTGTGCAGATGGGTAGGCCAATGGCCGACCACAGCGAATAGCGCCCGCCCACCCAATCCCAAAACTCGAATTGGTTTTCGGCGTCGATGCCAAAGGCGGTGACTGCCGCCGTATAGGTCGAGACCGCGACGAAGTGACGGCGCACCATGGCGGTCTCTCCCCCCTGTTCTAAAAACCAACGCCGCGCCGAGTGGGCATTCAGCATCGTCTCTTGGGTGGTGAAGGTTTTGGAGGCAATGATAAACAGGGTGGTCTCGTGATGGAGGTGGCGCAGGGTCTCCGCGAGGTGGCTACCATCGACATTAGAGACAAAGTGGGCGCGTAGGCGCGGGCGGTGATAGGGGGTGAGGGCCTGGGTGATCATCGCTGGCCCAAGGTCAGAGCCGCCGATGCCAATGTTGACGATGTCGGTGATGGGTTGCCCACCAGCGCCGCGCCACTCCCCCGAACCGATGGCATGGGCAAAGCGGAACATCCGTTCGAGGACGCGCCGCACGTCCGGCATCACGTCTTGCCCAGCGACCCGCATTGGGCGCTCGGACTGATTGCGTAGCGCTACGTGGAATACTGCTCGGTTTTCTGTGTTGTTGATGGGCTCGCCAGCAAACATCCGTGCGCGAAGGCCCGCTACGTCGGCAGTGTGCGCGAGATCCTGGAGCAACGCCAGGGTCTCGTCGGTGATGAGGTTCTTAGAATAATCCAGAAAAATATCGCCTACCTTTAACGAGAAGCGTTCGAAACGTGCGGGGTCGGTCGCAAACAGGGTGCGCAGCGAGAGCCCGTTCATCGTTGCTGCGTGTCGGACAAGGCGCTGCCAGGGGAGGGAACTCGTCAAGAACGACATGGGAAGACCCGCTCGGATGGGAATAGGTAGGAGTATCTTACTAGATGCGGTGATGTTCTTGTGGCCAAAAAGTCGGCGAGTGTTCCGTCTTACTGTGTGGTCAGCGCGGGGGGCTGTGTGGGGGCTGTGTCCAGTCCGTGAGGTTGGCTTGCAGTAGTCCGGCCATTCTTTTGCGGTTTGGAAGAAAGGTTTCTACCGAGTCTCAGGAGTAAATAGAACTGCCATGTTGGCGTTTATGGTGGGGTCTATAAGCTTCTGGCACCGCCTATGTCGCTGAAGGTGCGGCATCTTGCTGCAC
>CAIRSR010000125.1 GCA_903881315.1 uncultured Thiotrichales bacterium
TCACCCTCATCGAACTGATGATCGTGGTTGCTATCATTGGCATCCTGGCTGCTGTTGCCCTTCCTGCCTATCAGGACTACATCACCCGCGCCAAGGTCTCTGAAGGGTTGGCGCTGGCCGACTCCGCTAAACTGGCCGTTTTAGAAAATGCCTCCTCCGGGACGGCGTTTTCCTCTGGGTGGACGGCACCTACCGCGACTACGAATGTGGCGTCGGTCGCTATTGATGCAACTACCGGCACGGTCACGATCACTTATACGGATGCGTTGGGGGGTGGTACGAGTTATACGCTGAACCTGATTCCTATGGCGAGTGGTGCGGCTTTAGTTAACGGTATCGTGCCGTCCGGCAGTATCTCGTGGGAATGCGCAGCGCACGGGCATGTTAGCCCGAATGGTGCTGCTGCTAGTACTGCGGGTACTCTGCTAGCTAAATACGCACCGGCAAACTGTCGTTAATCGGCAGATTGGCAGCGCTCGGTCGCGCTGCTTGGTGCATTACGCGCTCAATGTTCGAGTCGGTGTCGCGGCTTCGGCGTTGGGCGTTTTGTTGTGTGTGGTCTGTTTCCATTATCTCATTCCCTTAGTAGCCCCCCTTCCTTTCTTGTCAGAGACTCCATGGTGTTGCTGGGTATCGTGACCGGAACGCTCGATCAGATGGTCAGAGGTCAAACGGTCTTCCGTACTGCGCTGCGGGATTGGCTGGTTATTGCCCTGGTGGTGATCGGTTCGTTTGTCTGGGTGTACCAATGTGGCCCTGACCTTAGCGCGGATCTGTTGCGGAGCAATCTGTATACGGCATACCAGTTCGTTCATGGGCGATTGGCAGAGGATATCGCGCCGGTTAATTATAACCCGCTCGTTTTTGTGCCATTCTATGCGATGGTGATGGCGAATTGGCCGAGCCTGGTGATTGCCGGGGTGCTGACGTTGTTTCATTCACTCAACGTGGTGTTTGCCTATTTCCTGGCGCGCAAGGTGCTTAACCGAGGCGGAGAGGAGCGTTGGGAGAGCGTGTACCTGGCGACGGCCCTGGTGGGGCTTTGTCCTATGTATTTGTCGCTAGTGGGCACGGCCTTTGGGGATGTCGCAAGTTCTGTGTTCGTTATGTTGGGTGTATTGCTGGCGTTGGATGCGGGGCAGCCGAGCCACTGGTGGTGTAACCGTGGTTTGTTGGCCGGGTTGGCGGTAGGGGTGGCTGCGGGCCTAAGGACAAACGACCTCATCTATGGGCCTGCACTTGTCCTCATGGTGTTGGCTCTGCCGTTACGTGAGCGTCTCAAGGCGTTTTGTTGGGTTGTGCTTGGGGGGGCGGGTGGATGGTTGCTGGTTCATGGCTATTGGAGCTGGCATTACTGGAGCTGGCGACTCTCGGCGGAGCCAGTTGGTGGGGGGGCACCGGAACACTGGTTCTGGCGGTTCTTGGCAGCGTTTGATGCCCAAGCGCCGTCGACTGTCTCATCGACACCATATGGGGCAGGTTCACGACACCAGTTACTTTGATCGTGTCAGTAGCCACTTCGATCGCGTCAGTGCGCACCGAGATCCGCGCTTCTTGTTGGAATCGTGGCGAGACCTGTTTTGGCTACCCTTTCAGATGATGTTGCCGCGCACTTGGATATACACCGAGGTTCTAGCGCCTGATTTGCGTTTCGCGGCATTGGTGGTGGCAGCCGTGATAGCTGCGATGGTTGCTGTGGTGACGTGGCTGAAGGGCCTGCACCAGGGGAGGGCGGTGACGTGGAGCACGGTTGTGTTTCCGGCGAGTCAGGGTCTTGCGTTGTCGGTATTCTTCGTGTCGGCGTTTTTGCTTTGGCAATGGACTTCTGGTAGCGGGCGTTATGGTATCGCAGTGTTGGTTCTGTGGGGCCGATGTTGGCGCTGGTCTTCAGTAGATTCTCCCGTCGGGTTGCCCGCGTTAGTTTGCTGCTCATTGTTATTCTTCAGACCTTTCTCTTGGTATCAACGGTATCGCCCGAAACGATGCGCTGGAGCGGGAATTATAGCGATAAACTTACAGAGCGCTGGCCAAGTTCCTGGTTGGAATTGTCTATTCCAGAGCATCTCAAGCACGAGCCTTATCTTTATCTCTTCTTGCAAGCAGAGAACTCGTCGAATCTGTATGTCGCACCATTTCTGGATCAGCAGTCGTCTTTTGTGCTGCTTTCGCTGATTGCCAAGGGTGTGCCGGATTGGCACCAAGTGCTGCATACGGAATGGAGCCGGTTGCTAACTCACTGGAATGGACGCATCAAGTTTGTCGATACCGTTGATTTCGATAATGGTTTCTATGCGCCGGAGAGGATGCGACGAACCTGGCAGGAGTCTACCAATTTGGCGTTGTCTGACTTAAATCTTGCGGTTGACGTGAATGCCTGCGAGCGGATGACCTCTGCCGGGGGATCGGTACAGTTTGTACGAAATAAAGTAACCGGAAACTTCGCGTTGACATACGTGCCGAGACGGACAATCGCTGTATGTACCGTGGCGTTGAAAACAAGTGCCGGCACTAGTGAACAGGTGCGTGATCGTGATCTTGAGCGGATGACCGAGGCCTTCGCTCATGTGGTGGCCTGGTGTCCGAGATTGTTTCAGGGCATGTATCGTCCCTTGCAAAAAACCCATCTCGGTTGGCTGGGTGTCTATGATTCCACAAATGTGTCGCTGTTGTTGGAGTCTGGCAGGTTCATCCTCAGAAGATTTAGGGTCGATCAAGACATCATGCTCGGTACCGTCGAAGACTGGGCGCGTACGGGAGCCGTGGGGACTACGCTACAGTGTTCGGATATCCCTCTCGGTGTCGCTCAGATTAGGCGAGCGAGCATTTTTCATCTTGGTGAGCCGCTTGAATAGCCTGAATCACCAAATGCTACGCCCTATCTTGAATGGGGCCGGTATTATGGAAAGAGAGACTACCGATGAAAGACAATGAAATGCCATGTGGTCAGAACCATTTTAATGGTACGGAAAGAGAGAACAGGAGGATAATTCATATTAGAAAGGACGATATTGAAGGCTATGAGGCGTGTCTCTGTCGATCGGCAGAGGAGACTATCCAGCGGATGCGTGAGTCGGTAAATCAGGATGATCCGATGCAGTTCTTGTATCAGCTAAAATTTTCCCCAGGCGGCCGTGATCCTTTGGATACCTCCCGTACCCTAAACCTGGTTGAGCAATTGAATCAGACCTTTACTTACCTGGCGTCATTGAAGGGGGCTCGGTTTTTGTTCGATTGGCATAAAAAAGAGATTACCTGCCTGACATTGAATCTTGGTACCGCAGGCGGTAGTGACATTGAGACAAAAGAGTGTGGTGGGATTGCTGCGGAGGTATTTGCTGCGGTTGATCCCTGGAATAATCAGAAATTGAAAAAAGACGTGAAAAAGGTTCTAGAGGTGACGGCACAGCATCGCTATGTGTTCTTCATGAGCCCGCTGTACCCGAAAATAGGTTTGCTCCCTGGTGATACGGATAAGGAGAAGCTCATTCTCAAGATGGCGGAGGAAGATACCAAAAAGGGGGTGATCGTGTGGTCGCTTGGTTGCGCGCCCATGGTTGCGGGCTAGAAAAGTGGCGAGCGTGGTAGTATCGTGGCTGCTGTGTCATTGTTCCCGAGCGAAATGAGCATGAATATTCATGATTATATGCTGCAGATAGGCAGCCAGGCCCGCGTGAGTTCCAGAGCGATGGCGGCGGCCTCGACCGACGTTAAGAACCATGCCCTGCTGGCCATGGCGGATAGCGTAGAACAGATGCAGGTGCGCCTGCTTGAGGCCAATGCCCTCGATATGGAAAAAGGCGCAAAGAATGGTTTGGATGCTGCGATGCTCGATCGTTTGGCGCTGAATCCGTCCCGTATCGCCTCTATGGTGGAGGGCTTGCGTCAGATAGCGGCACTGCCCGACCCAATCGGTCGGAGGACGGAACTGGTGCGTCGTCCCTCCGGATTCGAGGTTGGGCGGATGCGGGTGCCGTTGGGGGTCATCGGCATCATCTATGAGTCGCGCCCCAATGTGACTGCGGATGCGGCAGGATTGTGCCTGAAGGCGGGTAATGCCACCATCCTGCGCGGCGGCTCCGAGGCCATCCAATCCAATCAGGCTATTGCGGCTTGCATCCGTCGGGGGCTTGCGAGCGCTGGCCTGCCGACAGATGCGGTGCAGCTCGTCGAGACGACCGACCGTGAGGCGGTGGGTGAGTTGTTGCGGATGAACCAGTATGTGGATGTAATCATCCCGCGTGGTGGCAAATCCCTGGTGGAGCGGATTGCCAATGAGGCGAGGGTTCCTGTCATCAAGCATCTGGATGGGATTTGTCACGTCTATATCGATGACGATGCGGATATCGAAAAGGCCATCCGAGTTGCGGTGAATGCCAAGACGCAACGCTATGGCACCTGTAACACCATGGAGACCTTGCTGGTGGCGGCGGGGATTGCCCCTCGGGTTCTGCCGCGCCTCGCGGCCCTTTACCTAGAAAAGGGCGTGGAATTGCGCGGTTGTCCGGCGACCAGAGAACTACTCGCGAGCCTACCGATTGTCGCGGCGAGCGAAGAGGACTGGGACACCGAGTACCTAGCGCCCATCCTCTCTATCCGGATTGTGGCGGGTCTACAGGCGGCCATGGATCACATTGCGAGTCACGGCTCTGCCCATACCGACGCCATCTGTACCGAAAACCATGAGCGTGCCGAGCGGTTTCTGCTTGAGGTGGATTCCAGTTCGGTGATGGTAAACGCCTCGACTCGTCTTGCCGATGGTTTTGAGTATGGGTTGGGGGCAGAGATCGGCATTTCCACCGACAAATTCCATGCCCGTGGCCCGGTTGGGCTAGAAGGGTTGACCTCGCAGAAGTTCATCGTGCTCGGCGATGGCCATCTCCGCACCTAGGTAGTCGCTCGGTCTTTTGTCCGCCCCCCATTGGCTGGCGCTGCTGCCCATGGGGCGAGGGCTGTTGGGATCCGGTTTGCTCGGTCGCGGTTTGGGTATTCAGGATTGTGCGGATGTGCCGATAAAACGCTAAGAGTGAGGTTTGACAAGCGTTGCGGCGTTTGAACGTGGGAGCGGGGTGTGGTATGTGGCGATTCAAGTGGTTACAGGTAATGCCGATTTTCTTGGTGGGTGTTGGGGTCGCACTGGTTGGTTGCGCTGGCACAGACCCACACCTGGCGGCCATGGCACAACAGCAGGCGGCCATGTCTGCCGAGCCGGTACGGGTCGAGGCGGTTGGTTATGGATCATCCAGTTCCTTCGAGGGCTACACCCCGGGCCAGAAGCGTCTCTTGGCGATCCGTGCGGCGCGACTGGACGCCTATCGTGCGTTGGCTGAGCAGATCTACGGCGTGCGCGTGACTGGGGGTACGACCGTTTCTGCCATGGTCTCTCAAAGCGATAGTTTTCGCTCCTTCGTTGATGCGCAGCTACGTGGGGCGCGAACCGTGACCGTTACCCCCATGGCCGAAGGCAATTATGAGGTGGTTGTCGAGATGTATCTCAACCAGGACTTCTACAATTCTCTTCGGGCGGCACCGGTTTCTGCGCCTTCCTCTCTGCCCGCCCAGCGCCCGACAGTGCAGGGTTGTGCGGTTGGGGTAAATTGCCCGTCTTCTGTTGGGTCGAACTACTACCGAGATCCATAAGGGCCATGCCACGCGAACCGATCCGGGTCTTAGGGCGTTCTGTTGTGCGGTGGTTGGTGGTGTGGGTTGCGTTCCTGCCTTTGTTGTATGCCTTTTGTGCTGAGGGTGCGGTTGTTGATGGTTGGGCACCTTATGAACCGCAGGATGTTGATCGGTCGCGCTATCTAGCGACCCAGGATGCGCGGAGTCGGGCTGCGTCGGAAGCGGGGATAGAGCTGACCGCCACGACCGTTGCCGGAAACCCGAAGGAAGACGAGATCAATCTGCGTACTACTGGTGTGGTCAAGGAGATTGCACCAGTCGATGAGAAGATTGAGGGCGATCTGTTCCATGTCCGTGTGGCGGCAAAAGCGGCGGCGGGGAGTGCGCTCCCTTATCGTAAAAAGGTGGCGGTTACCCGATTTTCTGTTCTGCACCCGTCACAGGTTCCGGATATTGCTGCGTTGCCAGAGGAATACCCGAAAGAGTTGATGCGTCGTTTAGAAAGCAGCGGTCGTTATCTGATCAGGGATGCTACGCAATATAGCGTGTTGGATGGCGATGGGCCGATGTCCTTAAAACGGGAAAATCGGGAGGTGGTGCATCGTGTGGCCACCCTGACCGACGCGCAATTGGTGATAGCGGGTGTTGTCTTGGATGCGGGTACTACCTCGTCGTCTGGGCTCGGGGAATGGATCCCCGTTTTGGGAGAGAGCGCAAGACAGATCGAAGTGGATGTCTATCTGTATGATGGAATTAACGGAAATCTACTGGAGGTGCGGCGTCATGTGGCTACGGCGCATGGTTTGGTAGGCGTCGATCGAGAGCTGCCATTTTCGAGTAGACGATTCTTTGAGACCCCTTTTGGGGGGGCAGTAGAAACGGTGATTGCCGCACAGCTCCGCGACCTCACAAGGGCAATAGAGTGTGTGCCGTTCACGGCGCGGGTGGTGCGCACCGAGGGTGATACGGTTTATGTGGATGCGGGTGCGACCTCTCTCTTGAAACCAGAAGACGTATTGTCTGTTTCTAGGTTAGAGCCCATGTTGCCTATTCTGGACATGGATAGCGCATCCGTGCTTGGCAATACCGAGAAATATGCGGGCACCGTTACCATTGTTCAGGTTCAGCCGTTGTTTTCCGTAGCACATGTTGACAGAAAAGAGGCAAGGCTTAGCACAGGGGACTATGTGCATTTTCGGGGAGCATCGGAGTAGCGAGTCCCTGGTGATTGTCCTTTGGTTATTCTCCCTATATTAAGTGAGTGCGCCGTCATGGCTGGTGTTCGTTTTTCATCCATACCACGAAATCTTCGCGTTGTGTCGGTGTTGATACTGACAGTGGTGTTTGGTGTGGGTATGGTTGCGGCGGCGGAAAGCGCTCCTGCTGCCCCTCCGGTGCCAGCCTACAGCCCGGTACCGGTGGATCGTTATAATGCCGCACTTGGCTATTCTCACCCCACCCACCATTCACGCCATCGTCATCACAAACGCCACAAACCTCATCATGGGGTAGCAAAAAAGGCGCTGAAGGGCATTCAGGACATCAGGTTCAGCCTTACGGCTACCTGGCAGCCGTATTCTTATCCCTAGTCGTAAGCTCGCCGTAGGGTTTGTCCACGGGCACCCCTTTTTTTGCTCGAATGGTGGGCTATTGGGTGGTGGTTTGGGTTTGTTTGCGGATGAGGCGTAGGAAGTTGGTGCTGGTCGCCTCTGCGAGTGTTGCCAATTCCATTTTACGAGTCGTTGCGACCTGTTCTGCCACGTAGCGGAGCAGGGCGGGGTGGTTTGATTGTCCGCGATGTGGTGCTGGGGCAAGATAGGGTGCGTCTGTCTCTATCAGGAGGCGATCGAGGGGCACCCGAGCGGCGACCTCGCGCATCTCGACTGCGTTACGAAAGGTGATGATGCCGGAGAAGGAGATATAAAACCCGAGATCTAGTGCGGATTGGGCGGTCTCCCAGTCTTCGGTGAAGCAGTGCATCATCCCACCAACGTCGCGGGCCCCCTCTTCTTGGAGGAGGCGGAGGGTGTCTTTGCGGGCGTTGCGACTGTGGATGATGAGCGGCTTGCCGGTTGCGCGGGCGGCGGCAATGTGGCTGCGGAAGCGTTCTTGTTGTAAGGCGGGGTTGCTGTTCGGGTAGTGGTAATCCAAACCGGTCTCGCCAATCGCAACGACTGCCGGGTCAGCAGCGAGTGCGACCAGATCCTCGACGTTGGGTTCGCGGGAGGGGTGCTCTCCTGGGTGGGTTCCCACCGAAACGTAGATACCAGGGAAACTCCTCGCTATCGTCAGGAGTGGTGGAAATTTCTCAAGGTTGACGGACACGCACAGAAATCGCACCACCCCAACCCTGTTGGCCGCAGCGAGGACTTCGCTGAGTTGACCGCCGAAGTGTGTTAGATCAAGCTGATCCAGATGGCAGTGGGAGTCGGTCAGTTGCGGTAGGGTAGAGGCTGTCATCGGGTGTGTGTTCTTCGGTAGCATCGACATCCCCAAGCGAGGTTGGGGGTGTTGCTTCTAGGTATTCCATGATCTGGAGGCTCAGCTCGCGGCAACCGGTGCCGGTAAGGCTGGAAATAAGGAAGGCAGGCCCATTCCAGCCGAGATCCGCGACAATCTCGGCGAGCTGTTTTGGTGCATCCTCTGGGGGTAGCAGGTCAATCTTGTTGAACACCAGCCAGCGTTCTTGTTGTGCCAAGCGATCGCTGTAGCGGGTGAGTTCACCCTCAATGCGCCGCACATCGTCCGCTGGGCTGCCGGTGGTGGGCAGTACGTCAATGATGTGCAGCAGTAGGCGGGTGCGTGCGAGGTGTTTGAGAAAACGTGTCCCAAGGCCCGCGCCTTCGGCTGCGCCATCGATCAGGCCTGGGATGTCGGCGACGACGAAACTGCGATCGATGCCAATGCTGACCACGCCGAGATGCGGGTAGAGGGTGGTAAAGGGGTAGTCAGCGACCTTGGGGCGAGCTGCGGACACCTGGCGGATGAAAGAGGACTTGCCGGCGTTCGGGAGCCCGAGCAGCCCTACATCAGCCAAGAGTTTGAGTTCTAGGCGTAACTCACGGGTCTCACCGAGGGAGCCCTGGGTGGTTTGGCGTGGTGCGCGGTTGGTACTGCTCTTGAAGCGGGCGTTGCCGAGACCATGAAAACCGCCCTGGGCAACAAGCAAGACCTGCCCGGTATGGACGAGGTCACCGAGAACCTCGCCGGTTTCCGCGTCGATGGCGATAGTCCCGACAGGAACCCGGATGTGTCGGTCTGCGCCGGAACGACCGGTGCAGTCCGAGCCACTGCCGTTGTGGCCACGCTCGGCACGCCACTGACGCACGAAGCGGAAATCCACCAGGGTATTGAGGGACGTGTCCGCTATTAGGTAGACGCTCCCGCCATCACCACCGTCACCACCATTGGGCCCACCACGCGGGATAAATTTCTCGCGGCGGAAACTCAGGCAACCATTACCGCCATCGCCAGCGACGACTTGAATGGTGACCTCATCAACAAATTTCACGATGCCACGGCGGCGGTGTCAGCAGCAACGATACTGACGAACTTGCGTGATTGCGGGCCTTTGGTCTCGAACAAAACCCGTCCGCTCGCCTTGGCGAACAGGGTATCGTCCCCGCCACGACCGACATTGACGCCCGGGTGGAAATGTGTGCCGCGTTGGCGTACCAAGATAGCGCCAGCGGTTACCTGCTCGCCGCCAAACCGCTTGACGCCAAGACGTTTCGAGGCAGAGTCGCGGCCATTACGGGTACTGCCGCCTGCTTTTTTGTGTGCCATGATGACAACCTCGTTGGTACCGATGCCCCCCGACCCGCAGCCTCAACGGAGCAGGACGAGTCCTGCTGCCCGGAGTCGAGTAAGTCAGAGAAGCTGGTAGTGTAGGGAGTGGTCGCGCTGCTCTGAATTAGGGAGCGGTGTCGTTAGCAGCCGCTGTGGTGGTGATGCTGGTGATCTGGAGTTCCGTGTAATTCTGGCGGTGACCAGTAACCTTTTGATAATGCTTGCGGCGTCGGAATTTTAGGATCCGGATCTTCTCACCACGCCCGTGTTTCGTGACCGTCGCGATCACCTTGCCGCCTTCCACATAGGGCGCACCGATGGTGATCTGGTCACCATTGGCGATGAGCAGCACTTTATCGAGGGTAACAGCCTCGCCTTCGCCTGCAGGTAGCGTTTCGACCTGCAACTTGTCGCCTTCGCTTACTCGGTACTGCTTGCCGCCGGTCATGACCACCGCATACATATCAAAATCTCCCACCGTTTGCAGAACAAAGAAATCATAAGGATACCTAAACGATCTCAGTACTATACACGCTCTCTGGTGAATACACAAGAGCGCCTCAAGACTGCCGTAAGACGGCACAAGGGGCTCGGGGTACACAGCACTATGTACAGTAGGCGAGGCCGTGGTGTGGCGCGAGCACCGATTTACCGCTTAGGTGTGCGTTGTTTATCGAGGGCTGTGGCGTTAGCCGCCACCGTAGACGCACACGCGGTTCCTGCCACCGTTCTTGGCATCATACAATGCTTTGTCAGCGTTGGAAATGCTCTTCTCTATCTCCACGCCACTGACGAGCGGTGCCAGACCAAAGGATGCGGTGATGGTAACGTAGCCTTTCTCGCCGATATCAATCGGAGTCGCTACGAGATTTTTGCAAATTCTTGCGACAAGATCGTGTGCATCGGAGAGAGAGATATTTCTAATCAAGATGAGGAATTCTTCACCGCCATACCGGAAGATCTTGTCTTGCTCACGCATACTGTTTTTTAGAAAGATCGAGAAAGAAACTAACACTTTATCGCCAGTCAAATGGCCGTAGGTGTTGTTGATGTTTCTGAAGTAATCAATGTCAACCATGACAATAACATTATTTTCTCTTCTCTTCGATCTTGAGAGCTGTGTTAGGATGATAATCATTTCCTGTCGATTTAGCGTATCGGTGAGTTTGTCGTGGGTTGAGCTGTAATGCAGAATATTGATGTAGGCGCGTTGCTCGGTGATGTCATTGCCGGTGCAGATGATAATCTTTCCGTAGCGAGATGTTGAGACAGATGCTTTATTGAGTTCAATGAGTCGTTCAATGCCCTGCTTGGTCTTCATCCAATAGCCATTGTATTTTTCGATATTGATCCCAGAAGAGATTGACTCAATACGTTCACGGATAGACTGAATCTCTTCTTCTCTTGCGAAGAACTCCCAGAGAAAGTGGCCAACGACCTCGTCCGATTCGTAGCCAAGATTAATTCTGCAGGCGTTGTTGACGGTTATGATGCGACCAGCCGTATCTAGTATGATGATGTAAGAGGTGGTGGTGTCTAGTATGGTATTAGAGAAGGTGATCTCATCATCAATCGATTGTTCGGCCCTCCTCAGTTCAATAAGATTGGTGAGTATTCCGGCAGATACCGAAAGAAAATTGTCCATGTCCCGATTGAGGGTGTGCCCAGTAGAGGCGTGGAGATTGAGTACGCCGATGAGATTCGAACCCTCCAGGATGGGGATACAATAATACCCATCCAAGTCAGTATTGTTATAAGATATCGTGTGTTCTTGTGTGATACAGCCACGGCATAGTATGCTTGCCGACGTATCGTTGCGTCCACATAGGCATTGATCCGTGCCAACGGCATGGCACGGGATTTGTGCGTCTGACATATTGATGTTGGCGGTTAAGCGTAGTACCTGCTCGTTTTTATCGAGCAAGAATATTGCGCCTTTATGAACAAACGACAACCAGGGGACGGTTAGTATTATCTCCAGTGCGACCTCAAGCTGCCGCTCAAGCGATAATCTACTAAAGGCGGTCTCAAGGAGCGCATTGATGGCGATGCGGGATTGAATGGTCTTTAATTCTTCTCGCGGGTCTACACCGATAGGATGGGTTCGCCGGATACACGAAAACAGTGCTTTCGTGTACGACCATAGGGTGTTTTTGATACGCATGAAGACGGATGTGGCGTGGGTCATAGGCCTTCCTCTCGCAGTAGCCAGAAATGCAGCAACCAGGCTACCGCGTAGACAGCAAAGAAAGCGAAGACAACGTCACTTAAGAAGTGCCCGCCTTGCACGATGCGCACGAGACCAATCGTTGCGCCGGTCATCAGGCCGACAGCCATCCAGTGGCGTCGGTGTTGTTTTTTCACAAACCCCATGGCGAGTAGATAAAATCCGAGCGAGGCATGTCCACTCACGAAAGAGCAATTGTGTCCACATTGCTGGGTCGGCAGGAGTGCTGGGGTAAACTGCTGAGAACCACCGAATTGCTGAACCTGGTTAGGGCGCGCCCTTCCCCAATGATCCTTAAACACTAGGTTTACCACCAGTCCTGGGCCAAGTAGCAGTACGAGCAGCAGATAAACCACTTCTCGGCGGTGGGCCTGCAGATAGGAAAATCTCGCGAATAGGGCCAGGAGTAAAGCCGCGATAAGCCCGATCGCCAGTCCGGCGGCAGCCAACGGAACCAGGTTATATATCAATACCGCAATCGGCTGACTCTGCCAGAAGAAACCTTCCTCGGTATGGTAGAATAGGGCAGTTGTCCGTACATCCAGTGCGGGGAGTAGCGAAAACAATACGGCGCACACCACAAAACAGCATAACACCACGCTGTTGTGCCGCAGTGCAGAGCGTGCTTTTGTGAATGACAGAATCCCTTCTCCTAGACGAAAGTGATACATGGCCGTGGCTAATCCATATAAAGATTCATTGGGAAGGTGACTAGGAGAAAGGATCGCTGAGAGTCTATCTTCAGCGCTAGCCCAGCATTTTTCCAAGATAATCAGCGATACCCGGATTGCCTCGGACACCCTTTAGGGTCGGTGTGTTTACCCTCGCGATGCGCACGGTTTTCTTCTCGCGTAGATAGCGGGCAACGATATCCCAGATGTCCTCCAGATTATCCGGCTGTTCATTCACGCTGGCCCAACCGGCGACTAGGTACTCGCGTTTCTCTTCCATGGGACGATTGCCAATGCGGATCTCGGTAATGCGCTTGCCGATGGTTTCGCGGGGATTGAGCACGTAGTCGAGCCCACCAACACGCATCATATCGCCGCCCTGTTGGTAGTAGGGGTCTTGGTGAAAGAGGTTGTCACAGACATCTTCCATAACAGAATGGATCTGTTCTCCTCTAAGTCGCGTTAGCGTAACCTTAGGATAGGTGATAGCGGTCTGCGCCATTACCTGCTCGAAGCTGATCTCCTCTCCGGCCAACACGGTGGTTCCCCAGCGGAATCCTGGTGAGAAGGCAACATCGGCCCCCTTCATCGTCATGAGGGCGTCAACAATAATCTGATCGAAGGTGCCATTAAAATTTCCGCGTCGGTACAATGTTGTCTCGGTAATAGCAAGGCGTTCTTGGAGTCGGCCAAGCCACGGTTGGCGAGTTTTATCGATGAGAGCGGCCATTTCCTTGTCGGGGCTGAGCAGATTGGCAAAAACCGGCAACAAGCGGAAGCGATAGTCAACAACATCCTTGTTCTTGACGGAGAGGTCTAGCACCGAGAGGAATTTTCCCTGGGAGCCAGAATTGATTACCAAGGTTTTGCCACCCGGATTGTTGACCAGAATCGGTGCGGGTACGCCATCGTGGGTGTGACCACCGAGGATGACGTGTAATCCACGCAGCCGATTTGCCATTTTGAGGTCAACGTCCATACCATTATGCGACAGCAGGACGACCACTTGAGCGCCTTGACTGCGCACCTGGTCGATCATGGTCTGGAGGTTTTCTTCGTGGATCCCAAAAGACCAGTGCGGCACTTTATAGGCCGGGTTGGCAATACTGGTGTAGGGGAATGCCTGGCCGATAACGGCGACCCGCTGTCCCCCGACCTCCCTGATGACATAGGGTTTGAAGAGCGGATCGCCAAACTCTTGGTCTTGGATATTATGGGCGAGAAACTCAATCCTATCCTTTAGGTCGTTGGCGACGAGTTGCTTGACCCGCTCCTCTCCATAGGTAAATTCCCAGTGGCCTACCATGCAATCGACGCCGAGTAGTTTGCATGCGTCGACCATGTCTTGTCCCTGTGTCCAGAGGGCGGTTGCCGAGCCTTGCCAGGTGTCGCCACCGTCTAGCAACAGGCTGTTGCCGTCCCCGGCTGCTGCTCGTAGCGCCTTGATCAGTGTGCGGAGGTAGGCAAAACCGCCGACCTTGCCGAAGCGGGCAGCGGCCTCCTCGAAGTGGAGGTAGGTCAACGCGGAAGCGCCAAAGCTATCTGGGGAGATACCGAAGTGCTGTAGTAGGGCCGCGCCGACGAGGTGCGGTGCCATGCCGACGGCGCTGCCGAGGCCGAGGTTGACGTTGGGCTCGCGGAAATGTACTGGCAGGAGTTGGGCATGGGTGTCTGTGATGTGCAACAATCGCACGTTGCCAAAGCGGGGGGTTTCGTATGGATCGGCGGGATGCAGTCGTTCTGCAAATACCGATCTCATACCAAACCCTGACATACCTGCCAAACCAATGAGTCTTAGGAGTTCTCGGCGCGAAAGGGACATTGGTCAGTCTCTACGGTGGGTGATGGTCTAGTTTGCGTTATATGGGCAAAATGTAACACCACTCGTGCGATATCGTCATCGGGTGGTTATGTGGTCACCAATGCCGTACATGATGGTGTCTGATGAGGTGATAAGATGATGAATAGGCGCACATTTGTCAGGTTGGTTATGGGCGGCACTGGTATGCTCACACTCCTGTGCTCGACTGCGTCGGAACAGGCCACGGCAGAGGAACACATCGAAATGATTACCCATCGCGACGAAGAGTGGAAGAAGCTGCTCACCCCGGAGCAATACAACGTGCTGCGCGAAGAAGGCACCGAGCGCCCCTTCACCAACCCGCTGAACCACGAAAAACGCCCTGGCGTGTTCGTGTGCGCGGCCTGTGGTCTCCCCCTGTTCTCGTCAAAGGCCAAGTTTGATAGCGGCACCGGTTGGCCCAGTTTCTACGACGTGCTCCCCGGTCACGTAGAGACCATGACCGATAACAAGCTTGCGTTGCCCCGCACTGAATACCACTGCGCACGCTGCAAGGGCCATCAAGGTCATGTGTTCAACGATGGGCCACGACCCACCGGGCTGCGCTATTGTAACAATGGGGTAGCCCTGAAGTTTATCCCCGACCAGGCAGAATGATATGAATGTGGTCGACTGCGGGCTTGCCTTTCTTGAGGGGCTGGCGCTCATTGTATCGCCTTGCATCCTGCCGGTGTTACCGCTGGTGCTGGCTGCCTCCGTGGAGGGTGGGCGACGCCGACCCTATGGTATTATCATTGGTTTTGTGGCGGCATTTAGTCTCTTTGCGGTATTGGCGCGCAAGATTGTTGCCCTGATCGGCATAGACCTTGATGTCGTTAAGGACGCCTCTTTGGTCTTGCTGATGTTGTTTGGCCTGGTGTTGATATCGGACACCCTCTCGAAAGGGTTTAGCGCCCTGACCCAAGGTACGGCAAATTTTGGCAATCGGCTTGCCTCGCTTGGTCGTGATGGGCTGTTCAGCGGTATTCTCATTGGCTCTCTGATAGGGCTGGTGTGGACGCCGTGCGCGGGGCCGATCTTGGCGGCGGTTTTGGTGCAGATCATTCGCCAGCAGACCGATCTGGCGGGGGTCTTCGTTATCCTCTCTTTTGCGCTTGGTGCCGGTGCGCCAATGTTTGCGATAGCCCTATCCGGGAGAAAGATCATGAACAGGTTAGGTTTCTTTGCGCATCATGCGGCGGCGGTGCGTAAGGTGTTTGGCGTACTCATCCTGCTGTCCGTGACCTATATTGCCTTTGGCACGGACGTGCAGTTGTCATTGGCCCAACCGACGCCCTCAGTAGGTAACGAAGTGATTATCCAAAACGGCCTAGCAAGACCCTATCCGGCACCAGACCTAACTGGTCTGCAGAATTGGCTCAACTCGCCACCGCTCACGATGCCGGGGCTGCGGGGCAAGGTGGTGCTTATCGATTTCTGGACGTACTCCTGCATCAATTGCGTGCGTACCTTGCCCTATCTGGTCGAGTGGGATAGAAAATATCGCGACCAGGGGCTCGTCATCGTTGGGATTCATGCGCCGGAATTCGAGTTCGAGAAAAGGGCGGACAATGTCAAGGCGGCTGTTCTGCAGCACGGCATCGGTTATCCGGTCGCCCAGGATAATGGGTTGGTGGTGTGGGAGGGCTTCAATAACCGCTATTGGCCTGCCCATTACCTGATCAATCGGGAGGGGCAGGTGGTCTATACGCATTTCGGTGAGGGTGAGTATGCGGTCACAGAAAACAATATCCGTCTTTTGCTGGGTCTGAAAACCGGTGCCGAAGCGCCACCGCCACCAGCATCCCGGATTGCGCCCGATCAAACACCAGAAACCTATCTTGGTTATGCCCGTGCGGATAGCTTTAGTGGCAAAGAGGCAGTCAGCCGTGATCGAGATAAGGTCTACCAGTTTCCGTCTTTCCTCGCTGAGGGAGAGTGGGCCCTAGAAGGGCAATGGAAGGTACAATCCGAACAGATTGTCGCTACCGGCAATGATGGTGCCTTGCGGATCAATTTTAAGGCGCGCAAGGTATTCTTGGTGCTGGGTAGTGCGACTGGCAAACCCATCCAGGTCTCGATACGCCTGAATGGTGAGGCGGTGGGCACGAAAGCAGGGAAGGACGCCCCTGGCGGGCTGCTCACCATCGATCACAATACCCTCTACGAACTGATTGATCAAGGAAAGCCTCGGAACAGCCTGTTGGAGATCAAAGCGAACTCCCCAGGGCTTGAGGTCTATGCCTTTACCTTCGGCTAGATTAGGGTAGGGCGTTGCTGTAATGCTTTGCCAAGAGGATGGCAGGGGATTAGCGTAAGGCTTCCCCGTGGTGGTTAGTCTTCCGAGGTGGTTAGTCTTTGGGTTATGCGATTGGTAAAGAACAATTAGGGTTCTGCACGGAGTATGGTAATGTCAATTTCTGTTCAGGAAGCGCTGTCCCTGATGCTGCGGGGTGTCCATGAGGTTATTCCGGCGGCGGAGCTAGAGGCAAAATTGCAACTCGGGCGACCCTTGCGGATTAAAGCAGGCTTTGACCCAACAGCACCCGATCTCCATTTGGGGCATACGGTGCTGCTCAATAAATTGCGTCAGTTCCAGGAGCTGGGGCATGAGGTGCTGTTCCTGATTGGCGATTTTACCGCCATGATCGGCGACCCGACGGGTAAGAATGTCACCCGCAAACCGCTCGGGCGCGAGGAGATTATCGAAAATTCTCGTACCTACGAGCAGCAGATCTATAAAATCCTTGATCCTGAATGTACCAAGGTGATGTTTAATACGCAGTGGTTAGGAGAGTTTCGCGCCGCCGATGTGATACAACTCGCCGCACAGTATAACGTGGCGCGTATGCTAGAGCGGGATGATTTCCATAAGCGCTACACGAACAATCAGTCGATCGCTGTCCACGAATTTCTCTATCCGCTGATGCAGGGTTATGATTCGGTTGCGATGCGTGCAGACATAGAATTGGGTGGGACGGATCAGAAATTTAATCTGCTGGTCGGCAGAGATATACAGAAGGCCTACGGACAGCCGCCCCAGGTCATTATGACAATGCCTATCCTAGAGGGGCTGGATGGGGTGCAAAAGATGTCAAAATCCCTCGGTAACTATATCGGCATCACCGATCCGGCGGATGAGATGTTTGGTAAACTCATGTCCATCTCGGATGAATTGATGTGGCGCTATCTGGAATTGCTAAGCTTTGAGGACATGCAAACCATCGCCAAGTGGCGCCAAAATGTCGCAGCGGGGGAAAACCCACGGGATGTAAAGGTGCGTCTCGCCCACGAGGTCGTGGCGCGTTTCCATACCCGAGTGGCGGCAGAACAGGCGCATCGTGCGTTTGTTGCCCGCTTCCAGCAGGGGGCTCTACCCGAAGACTTGACCGAGGTGGTGCTTGATGCGCCCGAGGCTGGTCTTGCGCTTGCGAACCTCTTGCGCGACGCCGGGCTCGTAGAAAGTACCTCAGAGGCCTTGCGCCTCATCCAGCAAGGTGGGGTGCGTATGGATGGCGAGCGCGTGACGGACAAGAAACAACGCCTAGAGCGCGGTGGAAGTTATCTGCTGCAGGTGGGTAAACGACGCGCGGCTCGCGTGGTCTTGCGCTAGCCGTTGTTGTGGCACAATTCTTGTGGGTACGATAGCCGTAACCTCATTGGGCCGTGCCCAGTTCCTGGTTCGATGTGTATAATCAACAATCCCCTGCTTTCGGATTAGCTACCGTGACCGAAGAATTTTCGCGCATCAAACGTCTACCTCCGTATGTCTTCAGTATCGTCAACGAGTTAAAGGCCAAGGCTCGTGCTCGTGGCGAGGATATCGTGGATCTTGGGATGGGTAATCCGGATCGTCCGACACCTGACCATATTGTAAAAAAACTGATCGAGACGGTGCGTCGTCCCGATACCCATCGCTACTCGATATCTAAGGGGATTCCGCGTCTTCGTAAGGCGATCTGTGATTGGTACAAGCGCCGCTTCGATGTCGATCTCGATCCGGACAACGAGGCCATCGTCACCATTGGCTCCAAGGAGGGACTGGCGCATCTCGCACTCGCCACTCTCGGGCCTGGCGACGCGGTGTTGGTTCCGAATCCTGCGTATCCGATCCATCCCTATGGGTTTGTCATTGCTGGGGCGGATATCCGCCATGTGCCACTGATACCCGGGGTCGATTTCTTCGCTGAGTTAGAAAAGGCGATCCACAACTCGTGGCCAACCCCAAAGATGCTGGTGCTTAACTTTCCTGGCAATCCAACGACCCAGTGCGTGGATCTTGATTTCTTTGAACGAGTGGTAAAGATTGCCCGAGCGCACGGCATCTGGGTTATCCACGATATTGCCTATGCAGACATTGTGTTCGATGGCTATCAAGCGCCATCGATTATGCAGGTGCCTGGTGCCAAAGACATCGCCGTGGAGTTCTTTACGTTATCAAAGAGCTATAACATGCCAGGGTGGCGGGTGGGCTTTATGGTGGGCAATCCGGTGCTGGTGGCTGCGTTGGCTCGGATGAAATCTTATCTGGATTACGGCACCTTCACCCCGATTCAGGTGGCGGCCATTGCTGCCCTGGATGGGCCACAAGACTGTGTGCAGGAGATAGCCAAGCAGTACAGGCATCGGCGTGATGTGCTGGTCGATGGGCTGAATAGCGCGGGTTGGGCAGTCGAGTCACCTAAAGCCACCATGTTTGTGTGGGCACCGATACCTGCGCAATATCGAAGCCTTGGCTCTTTGGAGTTTACCAAGAAGCTAATCGTGGATGCCAAGGTGGCGGCTTCACCTGGCATCGGTTTTGGCGAATATGGCGATACGCACATCCGCTTTAGTCTTATCGAAAATGAGCAACGAACCCGTCAGGCGGTTCGTGGTATTCGCGACATGATCCGTCGTGATGAGCACGGTGAGCGCTCCCACCAGGCTGGCACCAAAAAACCCGATCCGGTGGAGTAACAGCCGTCAGGGCGGCCGGGAGAATGCTTTGGATTCTATTAAATTAGGTATCATAGGTCTCGGTACGGTAGGCAGTGGCACGGTCAATGTGTTGGCCCGTAATGCTGATGAGATTGCGCGGCGTGCCGGTCGGCCGATTCGGGTCGCCAGTGTGGCAGTGCGTGACCTGGCTAAAGCGCGTTCCTGCGCCACTGCGGGTATCCATCTGACCACCGACCCTTACGAGGTAATCAACGATCCGTCGATCAATATCGTCGCGGAACTCATCGGTGGTACGACGCTTGCGCGCGAGCTGGTGTTGGCCGCTATCCGTCGTGGTAAGCACGTCGTTACCGCCAATAAGGCCCTGGTGGCCCGCCACGGTAACGAGATCTTTGCCGCTGCCGAGAAGCATCGGGTCATCGTAGGGTTCGAGGCTGCGGTGGCTGGCGGTATCCCCATCATTAAGGCAATTCGCGAGGGACTGGCCGGCAATCGTATCGAGTGGCTGGTTGGCATCATCAACGGCACCTCCAACTTTATCTTGACGGAGATGCGCGATAAGGGCCGCGCCTTCGATGATGTGTTGAAGGAGGCGCAAGCGCTTGGCTATGCCGAGGCTGACCCTACCTTCGACGTAGAGGGCATTGACGCTGCGCACAAACTCACCATCCTTGCGGCCATCGCCTTTGGCATCCCACTACAGTACGAGAGCGTCTATGTCGAGGGCATCACGAAGCTTGAGGCGCAAGATATTGTCTTTGCGCGAAAGCTTGGCTATCGCATCAAACACCTAGGGATTGCGCGACGGGGTGCGGACGGCGTTGAGTTGCGCGTCCACCCGACCTTGGTGCCGATGCGCCGCATTGTTGCGAACGTGGACGGCGTGATGAACGCGGTACTGGTGAAGGGGGATGCGGTTGGTCATACCCTGTACTACGGTGCTGGCGCGGGTGCCGATCCGACGGGTTCGGCGGTTGTCGCCGATATCATCGACGCAGTACGGGCACTTACCGTTGACCCGCAGCACCGCGTCCCACATCTTGCCTTCCAACCCAGCACCTTGGCTGGGGGTGTGCCCATCCTGCCGATGGGGCAGACCGAGACCGCCTACTACCTGCGCCTACAGGCCGAGGATCGGCCCGGGGTGTTGGCCGATGTAACCCGCATCTTGGGCGATCTAGAGATCAGCATTGAGGCCATCTTGCAGAAGGCACCGAGCGAAGACGAGACCCATGTGCCGGTCATCCTACTCACCCAGCGTGTTCAAGAATCGGCCATGGATAAGGCGATTGCGGCTATCGAGGCCCTACCGGCTATCCGCGCCCCGGTAACACGGATCCGTATGGAGACCCTGTCGTAACTCTGCCGAGGCAAAAAGGGTAAAAGATCCCGATGGCGAATGATACCTGGTATCGGTGGTGGCGCATCTGTACGACCATCCGCTTGACCAGGATCTATTAAAAACAAAACCAGTTGGCGATCTGATCCTCTTTGATTATAAGAAGGTAGATGGTGCGCGGATTGAGATGCTGGACAATGTGCTCTATAAAAAAGACACAGAAGACTACCTGAGTGCCGTGCAGTTACGCATTATTGATCAAAAGGATTTGATTCATCAGGACGGCGGTGTGGCAACCTATTCTAGGTACACCTGTTGCTAGCGTGTACAACAGGCTATCCAAGGCAGGAAAGGTGTCAGTAGGTAAAAACGAGACGACAGGTAACTCAATCGCCTCGTCTCGTGCCAACACAATGTCCCTCGTTGTGATCCTGCCGCCTGGGCGGCGTTGGTTTAGCGTGTTCTAAAGAGGCGGCCCTGTTCACGCTGCCAGTCGCGATCCCGTTCGGTGGCGCGCTTGTCGTGGAGTTGCTTGCCCTTCGCAAGGGCTATCTCAATCTTGGCGCGTCCTGACTTCCAATACATGGCGAGTGGCACCAGGGTGAAGCCCTTGCGTTCGACGGCACCAATGAGCTTGCGTAGCTCCTGGCTGTGGAGGAGCAGCTTGCGGGTGCGCACGGGATCAGGGTGGACGTGCGTCGAGGCCGAGGACAATGGCGAGATGTGCGCGCCGAGTAGCCACGCCTCGCCACTCTTGATGATGACGTAACTCTCCTTAAGCTGGATGCGACCGGTGCGCAAGCCCTTGACTTCCCACCCCTCAAGTACTAGACCCGCCTCGAAGCGCTCCTCGATGTGGTACTCATGACGCGCCTGTTTGTTGAGTGCGATGGTTGAGTTTGTGTTGGTGCTTGCCCTGGTTTTTTTGTCGTGAGCCATTGTGAACTTCTGATAGCAAGTGAGTCGAAGGGGGTGAACAACGTCTCAGGCCGCCGTGGGACAACCCGTTATTGGAGAGGACACCCGAGAAGGATAGCGCGAATGGTCATCCATTGGTTAGAATGTTTTGGTGTGGGGTGTGTGCAAAAAATAGCAAATTGGCGCTGTTGATAATAGTAGATTGGGAAAGGATTCTTCTGGATACCTCTGAGGTGAGCCTGTGAAAGTAAGAAAAACCGCACTGACGCCCTATACTCCGGGGGAGATGTATGCCCTGGTCGCTGATGTTCCATCGTACCCCAATTTTTTGCCCTGGTGTTGCGGTGCCCGCGTCACGAACGAGAGTGATGGCGGGGTGCGTGCGACCATTGAGCTATCCTACGGGGGGATTGAGCGCACATTCACTACCCGCAACCGTTTGCAGCCAGACAAACGGGTCGAAATGCACTTGATAGACGGCCCTTTCGAGCGTTTGGACGGGTACTGGGCCTTCGATGCGTTGGGGTGGCGTGGTTGCAAGGTGACGTTGACGCTGGAGTACGAATTCTCCAACTGGGTACTTGCTATGGTCATCGGTTCGGTGTTCAACCCCATCGCGGACAGCATGGTGGATGCGTTCTACGCACGCGCAGTCGCCATCTATGGGCAACGATAAGACTTGCCTGAGGGTTTTGCTCAGGTTATCCTAGTCTTCGGTTGGGTGTTCTGGTCGGGGCTTGATCCCATCGCACGGCGCGAGCCGATGTGGCTCGGCGAACGGGGGCGAGGCATCAGGTACCCTTGTGGGCGCGGACATCGCCCTCAATGCGTAGTAGGTGTTCGTTCTTAAAATACAGGATAACGTGGCGTTGTTCGGGAGGCGTGTTACCCTGTTTGACACTGTAGTAGTAGTCCCAGCGGTTGGCGTGGAATGGGTCGATGAGCAGCGGCGAACCCAGTAGGTGACGCACCTCTTGTTCGCTCATGTTCGTGCGGAGGTGGTTTATCGTATCCTGGGTGAGCGTGTTGCCCTGCTGGACGTCTGGTCGGTAGGGGAATGCAAAAGAACCACAGGCACCGAGGGTTACGGGCAACAGGGGGAGTAATAGGCAGAGCGCGGGGATACGCATGGTCACGATTTCGTTAATCAGCGAGTGGATGGCGGGTGCATGGTACTGCAATCCCAGTATGAGTTTGTAGTGCTCCATAGGGAGTAGTACTTTTCGGTACGGTAGCGTCCTTAGGGTTTCTTCATCTTGGTGTGCGGCGGGCGAACGGCTTGCCCAATGCACACGACTGCCATCAGACAATTTTTGCGACGATTAGTCAAGTGATTGACCTAGACGGTTACAGACATAATGTAGGCATTATCCTGAGTAATCGGGAGGGGATGGTTTTGTGGGCGCGGCGCATCGGACAAGACGCATGGCAATTTCCGCAGGGAGGCATTCGCGGGCACGAGACGCCAGAACAAGCGATGTTTCGGGAGCTATCAGAAGAGGTGGGCTTGCAACCCTCTGACGTGATGGTTAGGGGTTGTACCCGCGGTTGGTTACGTTACCGGTTGCCGCAGCGCTATATTCGTCACAACACAAACCCGGTGTGTGTTGGTCAAAAGCAGGTGTGGTTTCTACTGAACCTTCTCGGGCCGGACACGAAGGTATGTCTCGATCTTTCAGAACGGCCAGAATTTGACCGTTGGTGTTGGGTTGACTATTGGTATCCGCTACGAGAGGTTGTCTCTTTCAAGCGGGGGGTCTACGAGTGTGCTTTGCGCGAGCTAGCGCCTCTGGTTCTCCCTAATCAGACTCGTCGTCCACCCATGGCCGAGCATCGCAGGCTGTCGCGTGCGGTGGTACGCTAAGTAGGGTTAAACGGGTGCGCCTACTTTACAGGGTGAACGCGGGCTATGATCAAACTGTTACGGCGCATTATCCAAGAGGTCAATGTTGCTGGCGACTTGGATGAAGCACTCACCATCATCGTCACCCGGGTGCGGGAGGCGATGGGGGTGGACGTTTGCTCAGTCTACCTAACCGATCCGCAGAATGGTGGCCAGGTTTTGATGGCGACGGATGGCCTCAATCCAGGGGCGGTGCGGCAGGCGCGGTTGCGTCAGGGTCAGGGTGTCGTGACCTTGGTCGTAGAACGGGCAGAGCCGGTGAATCTGGACTGCGCTTCCGATCATCCTCGTTTTATGTTACTCCCCGAGACCGAAGAGGAGCCGTATCAATCCTTTCTCGGTGTGCCTATTATCAATCATCGCAAGGTGTTGGGGGTTCTTGTCACCCAGCGGCGGGAGGCTGGCCGTTGTGACGACGAGCAGGTGGCCTTCCAAGTGACGGTTGCGGCGGCCTTGGCGGGGGCAATCTCCCACGCAGAGGCGAGTGGTAGCATTACCACGCTGCTTGGGCTGCGACCGCAGACCAATCGCCGTTTCAAAGGCTTAGCCGGAGCGCCCGGGATTGTAATCGGCAAGGCGCTGGTGATGAACCAGCAGATCGATCTGGATGTGGTGCCCGATCGACGCATTGAGGATGTGACCGCAGAGATTGTGACCTTTCTCGCTGCGGTAGAGGCAGTGCGGATCGAGATACGTACACTTGGGCAGGGCCTAAGTCAGGCGTTGTCCACCGAAGAAAGTACCCTGTTCGACGCCTATCTGCTGATGTTGAGTAGCGATAGCTTGGTCGGTAAGGCGGTTGCGAATATTCGAACCGGTAACTGGGCCCCGGGGGCACTACGCCAGACTGTGCTTGAGCATGTGCGGGTGTTTCGTGCCATGGAAGACCCCTTACTGCAGGAGCGGGCAAGCGACATCATCGATCTGGGTCGGCGGATCATGAGTCGGTTGATGGAGAGGGATAAGCGCACCTTCCAATATCCAGAACACACCATTTTGGTCGCAGACGACGTTTCAGCGACCATGATAGCCGAGGTGCCACTAGGACGATTGGCTGCTGTGGTGTCGATGCATGGCTCACGTTATTCCCACGCTGCGATCCTGGCACGCGCCTTGGGCGTACCAGCGGTTATGGGGCTGCTCGACCTACCGCTCGCGAAACTGGATGATCGCGAGGTGGTGGTCGATGGCTATGGTGGCCGCGTCTACCTAGACCCATCGCCCGCGATACGAGCCGAATTTCTGCGCATCGTCGCAGAAGAGAAGAAGCTTACCGCAGGGCTTGCCGAATTGCGGGAACTGCCCGCTGAAACCACGGATGGCTATCGTGTGCCCCTCTATGCCAATACGGGGCTCACCGCCGATCTTGGGCCCGCGCGTGACAGTGGTGCCGAGGGGATTGGGTTATACCGCACCGAGATCCCCTTCATGGTGCGCGACCGTTTCCCGGGCGAAGAGGAACAGGTGCAGATCTTTCGTCAGGTGCTGCGCGCTTTTGCGCCGCATCCCGTGACCATGCGCACCCTCGACGTGGGCGGTGATAAGTCGTTGCCCTATTTCCCCATCCACGAGACCAATCCATTCTTAGGTTGGCGCGGGATCCGCATCACGCTCGATCATCCCGAGATATTCCTGACCCATCTCCGTGCTATGGTGCGTGCCAGTGAGGGCTTGGATAACCTCCTGATCTTGCTGCCCATGGTGTATTGCGTGAGTGAGGTGGACGATACCCTGCGGTTGTTGCGGCGCGCCCACCAGGGATTGGTGGAGGAGGGGTATGCGGTCAAGATGCCGAAGATTGGGGTGATGGTGGAGGTGCCTGCTTCGGTCTATCAGATTAGCGCGTTTGCGCGGCGGGTGGATTTTCTGTCTGTCGGCACCAATGATCTGACGCAATATCTGTTAGCGGTGGATCGCAACAATGAGCGGGTAGCCAATCTGTACGATTACCTCCACCCGGCGGTTCTCCATACCCTTGTCCAGATTGCTCAATTTGCACGAACTCACAACATCCCAGTGGGTGTGTGCGGGGAGATGGCGGGCGATCCGATGGTAGCACTACTGCTCGTGGCGATGGGGGTGGACAGTTTGAGTATGAATGCCGGGTGTGTGCCGCGCGTGAAGCGCACCATCCGTCATTTTAGTCTGCAACGTGCGAAGGAAATGCTGCAAGAGGTGTTGGGTTTTGAAAGCTGTACCATGGCGCGTAACTATCTGGATGCGGTGCTGAAACAAGAAGGGCTGAGTAACCTGGTGCGACCTGGATGACCGCGCAGAACGACGCAGTGAGCACCCTCTCTCTGACCCGCCCCGATGATTGGCACCTGCACCTGCGTGACGGCGATCGGCTTGCTGCGGTATTGCCACACACCGCCGCCCAATTTGCGCGCGCAATGGTCATGCCGAACCTCACGCCCCCCATCGTGACCACCAAGGCCGCTTTGGCCTACCGCGATCGCATCCTCGCTGCCTTACCTGCTCACGCCGATTTTCAGCCACTCATGACGCTTTACCTCACCGAAGAGACCACCCCCTCGGAGATCAGGCGTGCCCGCGAGAGTGGGGCGGTCTATGGGGTGAAGCTCTATCCGGCGGGTGCGACGACGCACTCTGAGGCGGGGGTCAAGGAACTGAGTCGCGTGTATCCAGTACTCGAGGCCATGGTCGAGCAGGGGCTGCCACTCTTGCTCCATGGCGAGGTAACCGACCCTACAGTAGATGTCTTCGACCGCGAACGGGTGTTTATCGAGCGCCATCTCGTCCCGTTGGTGGCCCGCTTTCCCTCCCTAAAAGTAGTCTTAGAGCACATCACCACCCGTGAGGCGGTGGCATTTGTACGTGAGGCCCACCCCTTTGTTGCGGCCACCATCACGCCTCAGCATCTGCTGTTCGATCGCAATGCCTTGTTTCAAGGGGGATTGCGGCCCCATCATTATTGCCTGCCGGTGCTAAAGCGAGAGGTGCATCGGCGGGCGGTACTCGAGGCAGCGGTGAGTGGTAACCCGAAATTCTTTCTTGGCACGGACAGCGCCCCCCATCCTCGTAGCGGCAAAGAAAGCCGTTGTGGCTGTGCGGGGATCTATTCTGCCCATGCTGCCCTTGAACTCTACGCAGAGGCGTTTGATAACGCAAACGCACTCGACCGCCTTGAGGGCTTTGCGAGCTACGCAGGCGCTGATTTTTATGGTCTACCCCGCAACCAGGCCAAGATTACCCTCGAGCGGGTCGCTTGGCAGGTTCCCGAGGAGTTCCCCTTTGGCGCGGAGCGGCTGTTGCCGTTGCGGGCGGGGGAGAGGATGCTGTGGCGCTTGCGGGCGAATAGCCCATCTGCCTAGCACTGTTCCCAAGGCAGGCTGTGAAAGCGCCAACCACCGATGGTGCTGCGCTGGTGTTTCTCGTTGAGATCCCCCTCAAAGCCCTCGTCTATGTTATAGACGCGGCGGAAGCCTGCCTGGATGAGCGCGTTGCCTCCCTCCAGCGAGCGCTTGCCACTGCGGCAGATCAGTAACACGGGCGTGTCGTCTCCGCTCGGGGCCGACAGGGGCCTGCCCCGGATTGCCTTGCGGATATCGGCGGCAAAATTCGGGTTGATGTCCCAGTTCGGTTCGTCGATCCAGGCGATGTTGATAGCACCTACCGGGTGGCCGACAAACAGGAATTCCATAGAAGAGCGGCAGTCGATGAGGATCGCCTCTCGGGTTTGCTGCAAGAATTCATAAGACTGACGTGGGCTAAGGCTCTCTACTGTTGCTGTATTCTGGTTCACAGCTACCTCCTCTGGTTTAATGGTAGTGCAGAGCTGCGTAGAATAGCAGGAATTGCGGTTGTGCTTGACCATCTGTCGCTGTCTTCCTGACATCGCCCACCGCTGCCGCATCGCCCGGCAATACCAAGTCGGTGTGTACTGGGTGGGGCGACCATCACGGGCAACCCCCCTTCCATCATGCCCCTCTAACCTGACATTCACGCCATGCCTAAGCGTTCTTTACCCCCACAAGCCGAAACCATTGTCACGTCTTTGCGTAACGCGCTGCCCTATATCAACGCCCACCGTGGTCGCACCTTTGTCGTGGTGTTCAGTGGCGAGGTGGTGGCGGATACTCGCTTTCCTCACCTGATCCACGATTTGGCACTGCTCGGTTGTCTTGGGGTGCGGCTCGTGCTGGTGCATGGGGCCCGCCCCCAGATAGAGGAGCGTTTGCGTGCCCGGGGGGTGGAGATGCGCTATCAACAGGGAAAGCGTATCACCGATGCGGCAGCGCTCGCGTGTGTACTAGAGGCAACTGGTAGTGTGCGTGCCCAGATTGAGGCGCTGTTCTCGCTCGGGCTTGCGAACTCGCCCATGGCTGGCGCACGGGTGCGCGTTACCTCCGGCAACTTTGTCACCGCCCGTCCCCTGGGGGTGCGCGATGGGGTTGACTACCAGCATACCGGCGAGGTGCGCCGCATCGATACCGAATCCTTGCGCCGCTACTTAGACGGGCAGGATATTGTGCTGTTGTCTCCCATTGGTTATTCCCCGACCGGCGAGATCTTTAACCTGAGCGCCGAGGAGGTCGCGGTGGCGGCGGCGGCGGAACTCGCGGCAGACAAGTTGATCCTGCTCGTGGATGGCCCGGGCGTGACCGACAATGAGGGGAGGTTCGTGCCAGAGATTACCCTAGACGGGGCAGAGGAGTTGCTCCGCAACCCCGGGGCGATGGTAGAACATCTGACGGGTCAGCTTGTCGGTGCGGTGTATGCCCTGCGTCGTGGTGTGGGTCGGGTGCATCTGGTGAATCGTCACACCGATGGTGCGTTGCTGCTAGAGCTGTTTACCCGAGATGGCAGCGGCACCCTCATCGACCCCGGGGCTTATGACGACCTGCGCACCGCCACCATTGATGATGTGGGTGGGATCCTCGCCCTCATTGCCCCCCTAGAGGCGCAAGGCGCACTGGTGCGTCGCTCGCGGGAAAAACTAGAAACCGAGGTGGGCTGCTTCGTGGTGATGGAGCGCGATGGCACCATCATTGCCTGTGCTGCCCTTTTTCCCTTTGCCGAGGAGCGGGTGGGAGAATTCGCGTGCCTCGCTGTTCACCCCGAGTATCGTCGCGAGCGGCGCGGCGACTTGCTACTCACCTACATCGAGCGCCTGGCCAAGATGCAGCACATCCAACGCTTGTTTGTGCTGACCACGCACACCGCCCATTGGTTTCAGGAACGGGGGTTTGAGTCAGCGCCGGTCGAGGCGCTGCCCGTGGCGCGTCAGGCGTTGTACAACTGGCAGCGCAATTCTAAGGTGTTCGTGAAGGCTTTGATCTGAGGGTAATCCCGTCCAGACTGGTTACGTTTTTTGACCTGAGGAATAGGGGGCTGCGGCGTAAAAATTTATCGCAGTATCGAATAATGACGATGGTGCGATGGTTTTGATGGGTGGTAGGATGTGGGACGGTGATGGGTGGGGGTAGGGTGGAGGGGGCTTGGGCGGTTGGGTGTCTCCTTTGGCGGTTGGTTGGGGTTTGCACGTACCCGTAGTCCATCGCGGCATTTTGTACCTAGATTTCGCACAAGGAAAGTCCTTAGTTTTCAACGATAGGATTCTTGTGCGGAATTCTTGGATTGTGGGGTTGGCGTAGTTCCGCATACCACACTATTTCCCGGTTCTGTTCATCAAACCGATGACAGCGATTCGATGGAGAAGTTGCATGCCAGGTTACAGACAATGACTATGAACAAGAACCAAAGGTCATTATGTGTAGTATTGATCAGCATCATTATCGCTATGGGTATCTATCCACCATTTTACTGTATGTACGCGGCGGGAGTCGTAGAAAATTCTGGGTATGGTTGGATTTTTCATCCGCCATCGCTACACGGTGGTGTGGTGGCTAGTGTCGATACAACCATGCTGATTACTCAATGGATCGGCACCGTAATTGTTGGTGTGATTGGTTGCCTCTTACTGAAAAACAATTCCTGATAAATCATCCAACCATGCGTACTCCATCGGTCGCGTTTGGTTGTGTGTAGATTTGGTAACTCAGGAAGAGGCCTACATAATCCCACATAAATACTCACCTAGGTGCGCGTTCCCTGACTTGTCTTCTGGAATGTAATCTTCTGTCGAAACTAACAACTAAACCACGGTACGACCAGCATGAAACAGAGTATAGCCGCAACTTGCTTCCTATTCTCATTATTCGCGCTACTATCTTTCCCGTTCAAGCAGTGTCTCGCTGATCAAGAAATTGAACCGCCACACAATAGGTGCGATGATCTGGCGGGCCGGGCGGCAAACGGTAATAGAACTGTTGATTACTACAATAACATCCATAATGACATTGCAATCTCGGCCTGTTTACAGGCCGTACATGATTTTCCTACAAGCACCAGGTTCCAGGGATGGTTGGGCTCCGCCTACGCTGTTCGAGGGCACTACCCCGATGCGCTAAAATGGTTGCAGAAGGCCGCTGATCAGGGAGATTCAAACGCCCAAAATAACCTTGGTGTGAGGTATGCGGAAGGCCTGGGTGTCACGAAGGACTATGCGAAAGCGGTTGAGTGGTACCAGA
>CAIRSR010000126.1 GCA_903881315.1 uncultured Thiotrichales bacterium
ATAAAACAAATCCCCGCAGTTGCCTTAGGTGTTATAGAAAATGGCTTCTCTTGGGAACAGATTCTAATGCTCCAGAAAAACATCTAATGCACCAGGAAGAATCAACAAGTTACAAACCGAATCAAACTAGACCAGTGCCGCTTGTTACCAAGCGCCGATAATTCACCACTATTTGATACGCATCCCTGGTTTGCTGCCCTGATCGGGTGAGAGCAAAAATATCTCCTTCCCGCCCGGGCCCGCAGCCAAGACCATGCCCTCTGAAACCCCGTACCGAAAGGTGCGTGGGGCCAGATTCGCTACCACAACCGTGAGTCGGCCAACCAGATCTGGCGCAGTATACGCCGCTTTGATCCCCGCAAAAACCGTGCGCGTCTCGCCGCCCAGGTCAAGGGTCAGGCGCAGCAGTTTGTCCGCCTCAGGGACGTCATCCACCGCGACGATACGCGCAACGCGCAGATCAATCGCCGCAAAGCTCTCATAGGCAATGGTCGGTGCAATCGGTTCCCTGCTCGGCGCAGGAGGGGTAACCGCCTTCCCAGGCACCTTCGGCGGTGGCACCGCCACACCCGGCCCTTGCTCTGCATCCAGCATCGCCTGGACTCGCTTCGGGTCAACGCGGGTGAGCAACGGCTCGAAGGGGGCAACACAATGGTCGAGCAAGGGGCTCTCGCGACTCTCCCAGCGAAGCGGTTGATCACGCAAGAACGCCTCGGCGCGGGTGGCGGTGCGGGGCAGCACCGGCTTTAGGTAGGTCATGATCACCCGAAACAGATTGATGCCCTGGGTGCAGACCGCCTGTAGCTCCGCCTCACGACCCGCCTCTTTGGCCAAGACCCACGGCTTTTTGGTATCAATATACTGATTCGTCCGATCCGCGAGCGCCATCACCTCCCGCATTGCCGCTCCCAGCGCCCGATTCTCGTAGTGGGCCGCAATGGACTTTCCGGCAGCGACTGCCTCAACATAGAACTCTGGCTCGGGTAGTGTACTCGCCAAGCGTCCCTCATAGTATTTTATGATAAAGCCTGCGCAACGACTCGCAATATTGACCACCTTGCCGATCAGGTCGGCATTGACGCGGTTGGTAAAATCGTCTAGGTTAAGATCAATGTCATCAATGCCCGGGCCCAATTTGGCGGCGAAATAATAACGCAGATATTCAGGATCGAGGTGTTCTAGGTAGGTACGCGCCTTGATGAAAGTCCCACGCGACTTGGACATCTTCTGGCCATTGACGGTCAGGAAGCCATGACAATAAACCGCCGACGGCGTACGAAACCCCGCCGCGTGCAGTATGGCTGGCCAGAACAGGGTGTGAAAATAGGCGATATCCTTGCCGATAAAATGGTATAACTCGGCGCTGCTCCCCGTACCCCAGAATTCCTCAAAGGAGAGTTCGGGTGTACGATTGCAAAGATTCTGGAAGCTCGCCATATAACCAATCGGCGCATCCAACCACACGTAGAAATATTTGCCAGGACTGCCAGGGATCTCGAAGCCGAAATACGGCTCGTCACGGGTAATGTCCCATTCCTGTAGGCCCGCGACAAACCATTCGTTGAGTTTGTTTAGGATCTCGGGCTGAATATGATCGCACCCAGCCCAGGCGCGTAACCATCCCGCCAAGGCAGGCAGACGGAAGAAATAGTGCTCCGACTCCTTCTCGATCGGCACCGCACCAGAAAGCGTTGAGATCGCATTTTTCAGTTCCGTCGGCGCATAGGTGGCACCACACGCCTCACAAGCATCACCGTACTGATCAAGCGCCCCGCAACGCGGGCATCCCCCCTTGATAAACCGATCGGGCAAAAACATCTCCTTGACCGGATCGTAGGCCTGGCGAATAGTGCGGGTCGTAATCAGCCCGGCATCCATCAAGCGGCCATAGATAAGCTGCGCGTAATAGCGATTCTCGGTCGAATGGGTGGAGTGATAATTATCAAACGCTACGTTAAAGTCAGCAAAATCCGCCTGGTGCTCTTTACCAATCCGCTCTACCAACTGCTCGGGGGTAATGCCCTCGTGTTGGGCGCGCAACATGATGGGGGTGCCGTGGGCATCGTCGGCGCAGACGTAGAAGCAACGGTGGCCACGCATCTTCTGGAAGCGTACCCAGATGTCGGTCTGGATGTATTCCACCAGATGGCCTAGGTGAATAGGCCCATTGGCGTAGGGTAAAGCACTGGTTACCAAAAGATTTCTTGTGAAGGGTGACATAATGCCCGATCGTTAAGTTGGTTACATTGCTGGTCAGAATACTAAGAATCCTTAGCCATTACCAAGTGCATTTTGCATCCTCTCATGGCCTTCCGCTTCATGCCAGAACGGCGCGTGTTATCATCGTTATCGGTAAGCAATGGAGGTATTGATGCACGATGTACTAGAACGGGCGCTACGTGTCCGCTTGTTGATCTTTGATGTCGATGGGGTGCTCACTGATGGGCGCTTGTACTTCAGCGATGAGGGCCACGAATACAAGGCCTTTCACTCCCGTGATGGCCAGGGGATGAAGGCGCTACAATCGACTGGAGTACAGATCGGCATCATTACGGGCCGCACCTCGCAAGTGGTCACGCGCCGCATGGCTGATCTTGGGGTTGTCCATGTCTACCAGGGCTGTCACGCCAAGCAAGAGGCGCTGGCTCAGCTACTCGCAGCAACCGGCTGTTCCGCAACCGAGGCGGCCTATGTCGGTGATGATGCGCCCGACCTCGCGGTTATGCGCCGCGTTGGCCTCGCCATCGCCGTGCAAGACGCCGACCCCTTGGTCAAGGCCCACTGCCACTGGGTAACCCCAAGCCCGGGCGGTCGTGGGGCAGCCCGTGATGCGTGCGATCTCATCATGAAGGCGCAGGGCACCCTAGAGGGGGTGCTGAAACCCTATCTGGAGTTGGACGATACCCGGTAAACGGTGCTGCACCCACTACCCGCACTTGGAATCGCCGCAACTGAGACAGGTGAGGCAGCCATCCGCCATTACCACTGCCTTGACGTGGCACTTCGCGCACAGTTGGGCACTGGGAGGAAAGGGCGAGTCACCACCGTCACGCGCTACTGCGGGGCCTTCCTTGCGGGTTGCTTCGGCATGTTTCTTCTGGATAAATTCCCGCTGCTCGTCGTCTAACCCATCGCCCTGGATAATCCCGATGGAGCGCAGATGGGACTCGATGACATCGCCGAGTTCCGCTACCAGGGACGGCGTGTACTTGCCCCGCTTGAAGTAGCCGCCCTTTGGGTCGAAGACCGAACGCAGTTCTTCTACCAGAAAGGTGACATCGCCCCCCTTCCGAAACACCGAAGAAATGATGCGCGTCAACGCCACGATCCATTGGAAGTGATCCATGTTCTTTGAGTTGATAAAGATCTCAAAGGGGCGACGTTGTTCGTGGGAGGTGCCCTCGTTCAGCACAATGTCGTTCAGCGTGACATACAGCGCATGTTCGGAAAGGGGGGTGCGAATCTTGTAGGTAGCACCGAGCAAGACCGTTGGGCGCTCGACACTCTCGTGCATCTGCATCGGCAACTCGGGTGCCGGAGCGGCAGCAACCGGCGGTGCCTCCTCGGGCTTGACGACACTATAGCCCGTGATCTTTTTGCTGATTTGGATGGCCATGACCACTCCCCCATAGAGATAAGGCAGTGTAGAAGCAGCCGCGTGATAACGCAAGTTGGTTATTCTACTCTCTCTAGTACGGGCTTTAGAAATCGACCGGTGTGTGAATTCTCACAGGCGGCTATCTGCTCTGGTGGGCCTGCCGCGATCAATTCTCCCCCGCGATACCCACCCTCTGGGCCGAGGTCGATAATCCAATCGGCGGATTTAATCACATCCAGGTTGTGCTCGATGACCACCACGGTATTACCATGATCGCGCAGGCGCGTGAGCACCAGCATGAGCTGTGCGATATCATAAAAATGTAGGCCGGTGGTCGGCTCATCGAGGATATACAAGGTGCGCCCGGTATCGCGCCGCGACAATTCCTTTGCCAGTTTTACCCGTTGCGCCTCACCACCAGAAAGGGTAGTGGCCGCCTGGCCAAGTTTGATATACCCAAGCCCGACATCCAATAATGTCTGGAGCTTGCGAGCAACCAGCGGCACCGGCTTAAAAAAGACCGTCGCATCCTCTACGGTCATTTCCAAAACCTCGTGGATATTCTTTCCCTTATATAAGATCTCGAGGGTTTCTCGATTATAGCGACGGCCCTGGCAGACATCACACAGGACATAGATGTCCGCCAAGAAGTGCATTTCGACCCGAATCAGCCCATCCCCCTGACAGGCCTCGCAACGCCCGCCCTTCACATTGAACGAAAACCGCCCAGGCAGATACCCCCGAGAACGCGCCTCGTGGGTGCCTGCAAACAGTTCTCGCACCGGCGTTAAGAGACCGGTGTAGGTCGCCGGATTAGATCGCGGGGTACGACCAATCGGTGCCTGATCAATGTCCACAACCTTATCGATGCGATCCAGTCCCTTCATCTCACGAAAGGGCGCGGCATCCACTGCTGAGCCATTCAGCGCGTGCGCGACCAGCCGGAATAGGGTGTCGATAATCAGCGTAGACTTTCCCGATCCGGACACCCCGGTGACACAGGTCAGTCGCCCCAGGGGAATGGCAATGTCTAGGTTCTTTAGGTTGTTACCCGAGGCACCCAGGAGATAAAGCCAATCTTCTACCTCGGGTGGCAGAAGGCGTTCTGGTCGCGGGATGCGCCGCCGCCCCGAGAGATACTGACCCGTCAGCGAATCCGGCGCAGCAGTGACCTCGGCGGGCGTACCTTTTGCCACCACGCACCCACCATGCACCCCAGCACCCGGGCCCATGTCAACCACATAATCGGCATGGCGAATGGCGTCCTCGTCGTGTTCGACAACGATGACCGTATTGCCGAGATTGCGCAGCCGGAACAAGGTTTCTAACAGACGCGCATTGTCGCGCTGGTGCAGCCCGATCGAGGGCTCATCCAGGATATAAAGGACACCCACCAGACCCGCCCCGATCTGACTGGCGAGCCGGATGCGTTGCGCCTCCCCCCCCGAGAGGGTGTCTGCGCTACGATCGAGCGTTAGGTAATCAAGCCCGACATTGACCAAGAACTGCAAGCGCTCAGCTATCTCTTTGACAATACGCGCCGCCACCTCACCACGCCGCCCGGGCAGACTAAGACCAGCGAAAAGGTCGAGCGCCTCCCCAACCGGCAGCGCCGTAACCGTAGGCAGGCTTTTCGCCGCCACAAAGACATGCCGCGCCGACTCACGCAACCGCGCCCCCGCACAGTCTGGGCAGGGGCGGCTCGAGATGTGGCGCGACAACTCCTCACGCACCGCATGAGACTCCGCCTCACGGTAGCGCCGCTCTAGGTTCGCAAGCACCCCCTCGAAGGGATGCTCACGGGTAGAGCGACCACCGCGCCCACTCGTATAGGTAAAGGCGATCGCCTCCCCTTCGCTTCCATAGAGCACAACCTTCTGAATAGCCTCTGGAAGAGAGCGCCACGGGGTCTTTAGACTGAATCGGTAATGCCGCGCCAACCCTTGTAGGACATGGAAGCTCCAGGCATTCCCCTCGTGCCAACCATGGATGGCACCCTCGGCCAGACTGTTCTCGGGGTGGTGGACGAGCTTGGCCGGGTCGAAGAATTCCTTCACCCCGAGCCCATCGCAGGTCGGACAGGCACCAGCTGGGTTGTTAAAGGAAAACAGGCGCGGCTCTAACGCAGAAAGACCATAACCACACTCTGGGCAAGCAAACAGCGCCGAGAATACGAGTTCACTCGCGTCCAGGTTCTCCATAAACGCGACCCGCACCAGTCCTTCGGACAAACGGAGCCCAGTCTCGAACGATTCCGCCAAACGCAACCCCAGGTCGGGCCGGACACGCAGCCTATCGACCACCACCTCAATATCGTGCTTACGATTCTTGTCAAGGGGCGGCAGGTTCTCAAGCTCGGTCACCACACCATCGATGCGCACCCGCACGAAGCCCTGGGTACGCAGGCCCTCCAAGATATTCTGGTGCTCGCCCTTACGGCCACGCACCACCGGTGCGAGCAACATCAAGCGCTCGCCTTCGGGCAGGGCAAGCACCTGATCCACCATCTGGCTGATGGTCTGGGCGGAGAGTTCCGTGCCATGCACCGGACAGCGCGGGATGCCGGCCCGCGCATAGAGCAGCCGCAGGTAGTCGTAGATCTCGGTGACCGTACCCACCGTCGAGCGCGGGTTGTGGGAGGTTGACTTTTGCTCGATGGAGATAGCCGGCGACAACCCCTCGATGTGATCCACATCGGGCTTTTCCATCATCGAGAGAAACTGTCGCGCATAAGAAGAAAGCGATTCGACGTAACGGCGCTGGCCCTCGGCATAGAGGGTGTCGAAGGCGAGCGACGACTTGCCCGACCCCGAGAGTCCGGTGATGACGATAAAGCGATCTCGAGGGAGATCCAGATCGATGTTTTGCAGGTTGTGGGTACGTGCGCCGCGAATGCGAATGGTATCCATGGGGGCCTCTGGCTTGCAGGGCCACAGGATACCACCGATGTGGGTGCCCTTCGCGGCTGATCGGGGGGTGCAGGATGGTCTCAGTCAACCGGACTCGGGGTGTCCGTCGTAGCGCAAAATCGACGAATGTCTATGGTCAGACCATACACGGCACCGTAGACTACCCTCCTCGCTGTGGGCTGCATCATTTCAGCGTGGAGGGCAGAACCCCATGAACGAAGAGCCTACTGGCAAAATGTCGGACACTGAAGGACAAACCAACTGGGAACAACTACGCAGCAGGAGCGATGCCGACGTGCGCACCGCCCTTTTGTCCGATGAAGAGGTGGTGCCAACGGATGAGGCTTTCTGGAAAAACGGCACAATGGTAACGCCGCACTGAAAGCCGAAGGAAGTGGTTACCATGCGACTTGATCACGAGGTTTTAGAGTGGTTCCGGCAAGAGCGCGGTTACCAGACACGCATCAACGCGATCCTGTTGGCCTACATGAAGGCGCACGAGCCAGGGCACAAAAAAACTTCTTCGGTGCGCTGAGTGCTCTTTTTTTGTGGGGAAGGGTTTTGCCTGTGGTTATTTTATGCTAAAAACTTGTTTTGTACGCGGGAGCGCTTTAGAGTAGTGCCCGACAGTGGGCAGCAACAATTTATGGGCGCGATGCTCTCCCGATTTCCGTACAAAAGCGATTTATCGACCGATGGATGGGTGTTGGTGTGAGGATGGATATTTGCAGAATTCTGCCACCGCAGCCCATCTGTTGTGGTTCCATCACAAGTACTCACAAACTGAGGAATACGATATGAAAAACAAAAGCTATGTGTTATGGAACAACAAGGGTGGAGTCGGGAAAAGTACAATTACTTTTCATATCGCCTCCGTATATGCAGAAAAGAAACCCTGATAGAGATATAGTTGTAATCGATATGTGCCCACAAGCAAATGTTTCAATGATGCTTATGGGCGGCGGCAGGGAAGCAGAGAATAAATTACAACAATTAATAACAAAGGAAACGCCACAGACAGTAGTAGGATACATTACCGACACCATCACCCGCATAGATACGTCTAATCTGGAACAATATATAACAAACTTGTCAAAGATCAACGATAACCTTCCGGAGAACATCTATCTTCTATCCGGAGACGGTAATTTAGAGTTAATTGCTCCTTTACTTTCGGAACGTGCCGATGCCACCCCACTGTCAGGAATGGACAAACCATGGATTGACGTTCACCTAATTATTAAAAGACTTACGGAACGTACAATAGGAAAGAAACCAACAACGTATTTTATAGATACAAATCCAAGTTTTTCAATCTATACGCAAATAGCAATACTATCAGGTCAGTATATTCTTGTCCCCATTAATGCAGACGATTCATCCATATTCGCAATAACAGGGCTATTTAATCTAATTTGGGGAGCAGAAAAAACGCATCCAGTTTATGGAAACTATACATTTTCAAGGAAGGTTAGCGACTTCAGCATAGAGAGACCGAAGATTGCTCTATTGCTAGGAAATCGTTTTACACAGAAGAAGGGAACAGCACATGCTTTCAAAGCACTTTCCAATGAAGCTGTTCAAAAAATGTACGAGGAGTACAACAAGAACCCTGATAGATTCATTACATCGGAAAGCTATATTAACGATAGGGATTCTTTTGAGAAGGAGTTTAGTATTGAGCTTAGAGACTTTAATAGTGCAGGTGTTGTTGCAGCTAACAAGGGAATCCCTTTAAGCAAAATGAACAAGAATCAGTACACTGTTTATAATGAGGAAATTCAGGTAGCAAAAGAGCAAAGAAGGCTTTGCAAAGAGGCTATTGAAACATTGGTATCAAAATTATAATGATTCGCAAAAGAGAGGTGGAGCACACTGGTCGAATCACATCATAAGCCACCTCATCAATCTCTCACTAAAAACCATACGTATCGGGTTTAGCACAATATCAAGATTGGGAACTTGCGAAATATCCCCCACCATAAAATAGCCACAAAGAAAATCGTTGATACGGTGCGCGGTTACCGAGTAAGGAGTACAGAGCATGACCACAGTTCAACTGACCGTCAATCTCTCCGATAGTTTAGTAGAAGCCGCTCAACAGGCGGGATTGTTTCAACCAGAAGCGGTCGAACAGATGATACGGGAAGCGGTGCGCAAACAGCGCATCGACGGATTTTTCTCGGCAGCCGATCGACTTGCTAGGGAAAGCTTCCCACAAATGAGCTTTGAGGAAATACAAGCGGAGGTGAACGCAGTTCGCGCTTCACACCAATCTGGTCTTAGCCCGTGAGGGTTGTTCTTGACACGAATGTGGTTATATCCGGTCTGGTTTGGGGAGGATCACCGCGTCGCCTGTTCGATTTTGCACATCAGAATATAATACAGCTCTATACGAGTGCGGTTCTGCTTGATGAGCTGGAAGGGGTTATTTCTCGCGACAAATTCTTGCAGAAACTCATATCATGCGGATTGACGCCAGGTGAAATCATGTGCGGTTACGCAGCATTAGCGCGTACCGTTACCGCGTCGGCCATTCCTCGCACAGTGCCAACAGATGCAGATGATGATGCGGTTATTGCTTGTTCAATTGCAGCACAAACAGACATGATAGTTACTGGAGATCGTGATTTGTTGATTCTGCGCCAATTCCAGAATATAGCTATTCTTAAGCCTAGCGAGGCCGTACAGATTATCCTAGCGGCGGAGTGATTTATCTCGTACCCAGAAATTAGCTGGCCCTGATAACAAACCATCGTCTGCTTTTATCATCAGAAAACCGCCTCAATGAGCAGAAGTCGC
>CAIRSR010000127.1 GCA_903881315.1 uncultured Thiotrichales bacterium
ATACATAACGGATCTCATCATGGGTTGGCGCTTTTCAAAGATGACGCCGCGATGTGCGATTCACAATCAATCCCCAGAACCTTGCTTGGTGTGATGTGGAGAGACAGATAAAAGAGTTACCTAACGTACGTGTCTATGGATTTTCTGATCTAAATAAGTAATAAAGAGAGGTGCCATCATTGGCTGGCTTCTCGGCAATGATTGAGAATAGTCATCGGTCAGGGCGCTAGCTGAATTACCGGTGAGAAAGATGCGGTAATCCACTACCGTTTATCACGGAGGCTGTTTTGATACGCCTCGCTTCGCAACCATCAGGAAGCTCCCCAACTATGCACCTATATCTCAGGGTATTGGGTTCTCTCATTAAGCGAAACGTAATGGATCGCGCTGACAGCATCCTCGTTCTGGCAGGTGGTGATTTCGACAAAGAGTGCATGCTGGATGCAAAACTCACCAATGTCACCATATCCAATATTGACGATTACAATGCGCCTGGTGACTATGCTCCATACCAATGGCGGCCCATTGATGCAGAAAGAATCGATGCCGAAGATGGAAGTTACGATTGGGTGGTGATCCATGATGGGCTGCATCACCTCGCAGTGCCAGCCTTGAGTGTCTGCGAAATGTTTCGCGTTGCTCGTAAGGGGATACTTTGCTTTGAGGCGCGAGACAGTATACTCATGAAGCTTTCAATAAAATTTGGTTTGGCTTCAGATTATGAATTAGAACCCGCCTTCCTCTCCGATGGTGTCAGCGGGGGCTACCGGAATGGGCCAGTTCCTAATTATGTGTACCGCTGGACAGAGCGAGAGTTTGAGAAGACCATAAACTCTTTTGCGCCAACCCACAGGCACGTTTTTTTCTATGATTATGGGTTCAGGTTCCCCGCCAAGCGTTTTGCTATGGCGAGAAGTGCTCTATACCGATTGTCCGGTTTATTGATCGCCAAGCTAATTCCAATTGCTGAAATCCTGTTCCGTACACAAGGCAACAGTTTTGCGTTTGGTGTTCTCAAAACGGAGGCCACTCTTCAGCCATGGCTCGCCCCTGATCTTAAATTCAAGAGGGAGTATATGGCGAAGGCTTACGATAAACAAAAATATCAACGGTGAAGAGGATTTCAAAAGCCGAACAATGGTTTAAGCGGGACGCGCAGGAGGGGTATGTCTACTGGTTCGTGATTTGCTCTACGGGGTTGGTATTACGCTAGTTTATGCGGCATGTGCCTTTCGTAGGTTATTGTCATTGGGCTTGCGTCACTATTGGGGAACTGATTGCACAATACCCAATGACAAAAAGATCTTCTTGGGCTAGACTTTGCGGGCAGGGTTGGGTGTGGAGTGGTTCGGTTTTCGGGGCGCGTACTGGGGTTTTCGGTCGTTACTTCACGGGTGTTCGCAAGAGTTGCGTGGTTGACCGCGTCCGTGTGTGTGCACCTTAGTGGGCGGTGCCCTCTCGCGTTTTATGGCAGCGCATTGCTTGGGTGATGAGTTGTGGCTGTTTATGCTATCGGTGATGTGCAGGGTTGCTACGACTCCTTGCGGCGGCTCCTGGATCTCATCGCCTTTGATCCTGCGAGCGACCGCGTGTGGTTGGTGGGGGATATGGTCAATCGTGGCCCGGCATCGGCGGCGGTGTTACGGTTGGTGCGAGACCTCGGGGATGCGGCGATAGCGGTGTTGGGCAACCATGATCTGCACCTGCTGGCCGTGGCTCATAACCAAGATCATCGCCGTCATCGAGATACCATAGACGATGTGTTGCGTGCTCCAGATCGCGACGAGTTGTTGGAGTGGCTTTGCCAGCGACCGTTGTTGCATCATGATGCTCGTTTGCGAGTCACAATGGTTCATGCAGGGTTAGCGCCGCAGTGGGATCTGCGCCAGGCCGTGGCCTGTGCTGCTGAGCTTCATGATGTCCTGCGGGGTGCAGAGAGGGTCGAGTTCTTTAAGCATATGTACGGGGATCGCCCCGCAGTTTGGTCAGAGGACTTGACGGGCTGGGAGCGCTTGCGCTTTAGTGTCAACTGTCTGACTCGCATGAGGTTCTGCTCTGGGGATGGGGATGTGGACATGCGTCACAAGGGTTCGCCGGGTACGCAGCCGTCGCATCTTGTGCCTTGGTTTATGGTGCCAGGCCGTTTGACCCAGCAGGAGACCATCGTCTTTGGGCATTGGTCGGCGCTCGGTTATCGGCACCAAGCTGGTATCTACGCCCTAGACAGTGGTTGCGTGTGGGGTGGACGGTTGACTGCGCTCCGTTTGGATGGTGAGCACCGCACCTATCGGGTCTTTTGTCCTGATAGCGCGAGTTAGCCTACGCGGTGGATAGGTGCGCGGTTGTGGTGCTGTGAGACCACTGAATTTATTAATATTTCTTTTTGCTAGGTGAGCACCCCGATGAGATCGCTGACTACGTCTGTTCTAATTGCTAGCCTGGTTGGTGGCTGTGCTAGTGGGCCTAATAGTGACCCTCGCGATCCAATCGAGCCGTTGAATCGGGCGGTGTACTCCTTCAACAATGATTTATTGGATCAGGTGTTGCTGAAGCCGCTCGCCGAGGTCTATAACCATGTGGTACCCGATCCGGTTAGCGAACGGGTTAGTTGTTTTTTTAGTAACCTAGGCGACGTGGTCGTGACCGGCAATGATCTGCTCCAGCTTAAATTTAGCCAGGGACTACAAGACGGCATTCGCTTTGTCTACAACACCACCTTTGGTTTGGGTGGCCTTTTTGATGTCGCAACGGTTTGGGGTCTCCCCAAGCACAATGCTGATTTTGGTCAGACCCTGGGCTACTGGGGGGTGGGCCCCGGGCCCTACCTAGTGCTGCCGTTGGTTGGGCCACGCACGGCACGGGACGCTGTGGGCTTGGTTACGGACTCGAGTCTGAACCTCCTCTACCAGATCGATCCGGTTGCGACGCGCAACAAGGTTGTTGCCCTCAGCATAGTCGATACCCGATCGAACCTGCTGGGTGCGGGGAATGTCCTGCAAGAGGCAGCGTTGGATCCGTACCTGTTTGTGCGCGATGCCTATCTGCAACGGCGTGAGAACTTGGTGCGTGACGCGCAGCAACCTGCCGATGATGCAGTCGATGGTGCTACGTCTGAGAAGGTCACGAAATAGTAGCTTAATCCCGACGCGCAACCATCAGAAAGACCGGATAGCGCTGTTCGCCGTTTGCTCGCTGCTTGGTGACCTCGAAAATGGTGCTGAAGTTGACAGCCACAAACCCTTGTTTGTGTGCCATCTCGGCCAAAACCGTGCGGTTGAAGCCGTGATGTACATGGAATCCGATGTCACTGTCATGGAAGGTTCCGTCCTCCTCGTCTAGATCAGCGATACACAAAACCCCGCCGGGCTTGAGTAGGGTGTGGAACCTCTGCAAGATGGCTCCCGTGTCGGGAATGTGATGCAAGGTCATGGACGAATAGATGATGTCGAAATGGGTGTCCGGTAGCGCGGTGTGGGTCAGATCCCCTGGTTGAACCACCATATTGGCTATGCCTTGCGCAGTTATCTTTTCGCGCAAGACTGCTAGCATACCGCTCGAGCTGTCCATGAGCGTGATGGTGCCGAGCTTGTCTTTGAGCGGAACAGACAACAGGCCGGTGCCGCAGCCATAATCTAGTGCGGTCATGGGTGGGGAGAGGGGTACGGCAGCACCAATGGCGTCGGCGATCTTTATGGCGCGTTCCTGGGCAAAGGGATTGCTGTCCCATTGCCGCGCCTTATTGTCGAAATGTTCCGCTGACACGTTCATCAATACAATCCGGTCTCGTGCTAGCGCCTCACCAGTTCTGTCGGGGGGAGGGGGTTCTCCGCCAACTGGGCGAGTAAGGTGCCAGTAGGTGGGCTGTGGACGAAGTAGGCGCGTACCCCCCTTGTGATCGCTCGCGCAATAGTCTGCTGATAGTTGGGGTCGTTTAGCTTGGTCTCTTCCTCAGGATTTGACAGATAGGCGGTTTCGACCAGCACCGAGGGGACGTCCGGTGACTTAAGAACCAGAAAACCAGCCCGCTCTACGGTGTCGCGGCTAATGTTGCCGATTTGTCCCATGGAGTTCAGGATGCGATTGGCGACGGCGACGCTCGCTTCGCGTGTGGCGCTCTGAGACATATCAAGCAGGGTGCGGGCAAGGTTGTTGTCGTGTCCCCCGCCGAGATGTACCCCACCAATGAGGTCAACGGCATTCTCCTGTTCTGCCAGCATACGTGCCGCCTCAGAGCTTGCCCCGCGCTCGGAGAGGATGTAGACCGAGGCCCCAGTTGCGGCGGTGTCGTGGGCTGCGTCCGCATGGATAGAGATAAACAGGTCAGCTTTGAAGGCACGGGCCTTTTGGATGCGCTCGCGCAAGGGCACAAAGTAGTCGCCGTTGCGGGTGAGTATGGGGTGGAAGCCATGCTCCTTGCGCAGCAGATCGACGACGTAGCGAGCAACGGTGAGGGTTATGGTCTTTTCCTCGGTTCCGCCCTGCCCGGTGGTGCCAGGATCCTTGCCGCCATGCCCGGCATCTATGGCAACGACAATATCCCGGCCACGCATTACTACGGGCGCGGGTGGTGGCGCGAGGGTGGCGGCCACTGTTGGCAAGGGTTTAGGGGTAACGCCTACCGGAATATGGCCGGGGGGGCGCTCTTCTCGTAGCGGGGCGGTTGTTGCGAGCTTAGGGGGGGGGGGTAGAGCGTCGGTTGGCTCGTGCGCGGTGGGGCCCGTTTTGGCTGGGTCTGAATGGGGCACAGTGGCATTTGGGGGTGATGTGGTATGGGTTGAAGCGCCTGGCGTCGCTGCACTCACCACGGGTGCTTCTGTCGCTGCTGCGGGTTGGGGCGGCGTGGAGGCAGCAGAAGGTGGTGCCAGTGTGGCCGTTTGGATCTCTCGCGGTGCCATACTGGAATCACGTAGCTCGATGACCAGATGCACCTTTTTGTCCGACACGGTGAAATAATTACGTGCGAGAAGTTGGTGCGCTACGTCGAGCACGATGCGCAACCGACCATCCCCTTGGTAAGCGGCACGGACGTCATGCAACAGCGCACCTTTGGCTGCGCGTATCCGGTGTAAACTGTTAATGCGCACCCCAGGTAGATCAACCACGATCCGGTCTGGGTTATCTAGCGTAAAGAGGTTGACTCCGGTTGGCCCATCAAGGTCAAGTACCAGCGTGGTATAACCTTTCTGATCTTGCTCTTGTGCATGGATTCCAACAATGTTGGTTGCAGAAATGCCACAGCCAGGGATGAGCGCCAGCCACAACCACCACCACGGGGATATTTGTTTCATATATACCACTCCCGATGCAAAGCTACGGGCATAATGATGCGCCAACTCAAATCATTTCCGCAAGCGGTTTCGTAAGATAGACGTTAATTGTGAGGCGTGCTTGGTTGAGTGGTGTCGTTGCTTTTGTGCAACAAAGCGCTTAGGGTTTCTACTAGGTTGCTGCCTTGTGGGGTGGTAGCCTGAATGTCTACGCTACGTCCTTGGTCGCAGTAGTGGATCTCAACGCGCAGATCCAGTGCGGGTAACACGCCATCGCCGCGTTCTGGCCATTCTACTAGGCAGATGGCCCCTGGCGAAAAATAGTCGCGGAGTCCAAGTAGTTCTAGTTCTGTGGGGTCGTTCAGACGATAGAGGTCGAAGTGGTACAGCGCCCCCCGTGCCAGGTCGTAGGGTTCGATCACGGTAAAGGTTGGGCTTTTGACGGTGCCGGTGTGGCCGAGCGCACGCAAGAATCCCCTGGTGAGGGTGGTCTTGCCCGCGCCTAACGTACCACAGAGGGCTACGGTGAGGCCCCCGGTCGTAGCCTGAGCGAGACTTGCGCCCAATGACTCCATGGCACCTTCGTCTGGGATCGTGAGGCGAATGGGTGCGTTTTGGGGTGGAATCAGCAAGGGTTTTGCCACAGGATTGGGTTATTGCGATAGCTAGAAAAACTGGGTAGGGCCTTGTCGCGTGCTGAAATCGTGGGGTTGGGTATCGGCCACTGGATTGCGGCGTCTTGGTCGGCCCAATGGATGCCGCCTTCGCCTTTCGCGTTGTAGGAATTGTCCACCTTATAGAGTAGATCCGCTGGCTCATCACCCAAGACACAAAAGCCATGGGCGAATCCGGGCGGAACCCACAGCAGGCGGCCATTGAGATCGGATAGCTCAACGCCAAAACTCTTGCCGTAGGTGGCGGAGTCGGGGCGGATATCCAATACGGCATCCCAGATCCGACCACGGATTACCCCGACGAGCTTTCCTTGGGGCGGGTCATACTGGTAGTGTAGGCCGCGTAGTACGCCGGGTGCGGAGCGGGAGTGGTTATCCTGCTGGAATCTGGTGGGGAGTCCGTGTTTTCGGTATTCGTGCTCGTTGAAGCGTTCGACAAAGAAACCACGGGCATCCCCGTGCAGGTCGAGTTCGATGAGCAACAAGCCAGATAACGCTAGAGGCGTGACTTTCATGGGAGTTTGGTTTACTTTTAAAGGTTATGCACAGTTCGGCTCACGTTTTCCAGAGGCGGTGCGCGCGTGTCCTGGTGTGCGGGTTAGCGGACGGATGTTGGTATGATACCACCAACTTCTCTCTCTCCCTCTTGGCAGTGTGGCATACTAGCTCGGTTTAGAGAGGGTGTCCGCTGGAGCCCCTTTGTGTTAGTAGATGGCCCGATAGGGCGTGGGGTCGTTGTGGTTTGTTTTCGATAGGTGCTGGTTGTGATGGCGCTTCCTTGTAGCCTCTGTTCCAGGATTGGATTTCGTGTTCGATCAGAAGTGTATTCGCAACTTTTCTATTATCGCCCATATTGATCACGGCAAATCGACGCTTGCCGATCGTTTTATCGAATATTGTGGGGGGCTCACGCAACGCGAGATGTCTGCCCAGGTGCTTGATTCGATGGATCTGGAGCGGGAGCGTGGGATTACCATTAAGGCGCAGTCGGTTTCGCTCCATTATCGTGGTGCGGACGGATGTTTGTATCAGTTAAACCTCATCGATACCCCGGGACACGTCGATTTCTCCTACGAGGTCTCGCGTTCTCTGGCGGCGTGCGAGGGTGCGCTGCTGGTGGTGGATGCGGCCCAGGGTGTAGAGGCGCAGAGTGTCGCCAACTGTTACACCGCCATCGAACAGGGTCTTGAGGTTTTGCCTGTTCTGAACAAGATCGATCTGCCGAATGCTGATCCAGAACGGGTGATGAAGGAGATCGAGGAGATCATCGGGATCGATGCCACCGATGCGGCCCAGGTCAGCGCCAAGACGGGCCTCGGGGTAAACTCGTTGCTTCAGCTCATCATCGAGCGCTTTCCGGCCCCGACTGGCGATCTGGCGGCTCCGCTTCCAGCGCTGATCATTGATTCTTGGTTTGATAATTATGTGGGTGTTATTTCTTTGGTGCGAGTAATGCAAGGTTGTCTTTTGCCGCGCCAGAAGATCAAGGTGATGTCTACCGGGCGGAATTATCAGGTAGAGAGTGTTGGGGTTTTTACGCCAAAACGGCTCTCTACGGATGGTCTTGGGGTGGGAGAGGTTGGTTTCGTCATTGCGGGCATCAAGGAGATTCACGGCGCACCGGTGGGCGGAACCCTGACCGATGCCGATCGTCCTGCCCTGGAGTCATTGCCTGGTTTTAAGAAGGTTCAGCCGAACGTCTTTGCTGGTCTATTCCCAGTAGATTCGGATGCCTATGGTTCATTTCGCGAGGCCCTTTCCAAGCTTAGTCTCAACGATGCCGCCTTGTTTTACGAACCAGAGACCTCGGTGGCGCTCGGGTTTGGTTTTCGCTGTGGTTTCTTGGGTCTGTTGCACATGGAGATCATCCAGGCGCGTTTGGAGCGGGAGTATAATCTCGCCTTGGTGACCACAGCGCCTACGGTGATCTACGAGGTGGTGACGACGGGTGGTGAGGTGCTCCAGGTTGATAATCCGGCAAAACTCCCTGAACCAGGCAGTATCGCGGAGATACGAGAGCCCATTATTCGGGCAAACCTCCTGACCCCGCCGATATACCTTGGGTCGGTTATCGGATTGTGTGAAGAGAAGCGCGGGACGCAGCAGAAGTTGCAGTATTTGGGCAATCAGGTATTGTTGGCGTATGATCTACCGCTGAATGAGGTCGTGCTGGATTTTTTTGATCGACTGAAATCCATCAGTCGTGGCTATGCCTCCATGGATTACCATTTCGAGTTTTTTCGGGCGGCTTTGCTGGTTAAGCTCGATATCCTCATCAATGGCGATCGGGTGGACGCGCTCTCCGTTATTATCCACCGCGATCAGTCTTTGCGCCATGGCCGCGAACTGGTGGAGAAAATGCGGGAGATCATCCCGCGCCAGATGTTCGATGTGGCGATTCAGGCAGCGATTGGTGCGCACATTATTGCCCGCAGCACAGTAAAGGCGATGCGCAAGAACGTGCTCGCTAAGTGTTATGGCGGCGACATTACACGCAAGAAAAAGCTCTTGGAGCGCCAGAAAGAAGGCAAGAAGAGGATGAAGCAGATAGGATCTGTGCATATTCCCCAAGAGGCATTTTTGGCAGTGCTCCAAGTTGGTAAGAAGTAAACACAATTCCATTAGACACCTCTCCACTGGTCATACCTACAATGAACCTTGACTTTCCAACAATTTTGGTCGGCGCTACGTTCCTCACGGGGGTTATCTGGGCCGGAGATGTGGCATTCTTCGCGCGACATCGGCGTTCTGGTGCTGATGGTCATACCAAGCAAGAACCGATACTGGTGGAAATAGCGCGTTCGTTCTTTCCGGTTCTGCTGATCGTGTTGCTATTGCGGTCGTTCTTGGTAGAACCGTTTCGCATACCATCGGGGTCAATGATGCCGACCCTATTGATAGGTGATTTTATCCTAGTCAATAAGTTTGCCTATGGCATTCGTCTGCCGGTCTTGGATAAAAAGATTATCCAGATTGGCGAACCTCAGCGAGGTGATGTAGTGGTTTTTCGTTACCCAGAGGATCCTAGTGTGGATTACATTAAGCGGGTAGTTGGTCTGCCTGGGGATCGGGTAAGCTACCATAATAAGGTGCTCACCGTGAATGGTAGTCTAATGGATGCTGTGCCAATTGATATTTACCAAGGTGTTGGCGCAGGTGCTGTCATGTCGGGGGCCGACCGTTTTCATGAGAAGCTTGGGAGTGTGGAGCACGATATTCTGAAGGTTCCTGGTCGACTGTCCATGGAAGGTGATTTCCTGGTTCCGCCTGGGCAATACTTTGTGATGGGAGACAATCGCGATAATAGTAAGGACAGCCGCTATTGGGGAACGCTCCCAGAGGAGAATCTTGTTGGAAAGGCGTTTTTCATCTGGATGAATTGGGATTGGTCGAACGGAGGTTTTGGATTGGGTCGGATTGGAAGAGTGATTCGCTAAGAGACGATGCAGCCGAAATTGTAACCACTCAGACCCCTCCCCCCATTGGGGGGAGGTTGGGAGGAGGGAGGAGAACTTTGCAATACCTTCCCTCCTCCTGGCCCCCTCCCGAGGGAGGGGGAATGAACGGTTACCAAAAATTTTATAGAGGGCGATATGGTTACGAAAAAGATGCAGCGTGGTATGACGGTTTGGGGGATGGCCGCCATAATGGCTATGGCGGGGTCTTTGGCGCTGATTGCTCTGCGCCTTTTCCCAGTGTATTACGACGATTTTAAGGCCAATAAAGCATTAGAGGCGCTGAAAACGAATAATGAAGAGGGTTCTACTAGGGATTCTCTGGTACATAAGTTCGCTAATCGTCTGATGATAGATGACGTTAGTGGTGTACACCCGGAGGATCTGAAGCTTGTACCCAAGGAGGAAGGTGGTTTCTCTATGGTGTTGGATTATGAGGTGCGCGTTCCGATTGCCTATAATGTGGACGCTGTGGTGAAATTTACCCACCACCAGGATATTCGTTGAACAGAGATCTTGGCCTTTTCGCGGCAGTCGTGGGTCATGGATTTGCCGACGGTGAACTATTGACCCATGCGCTGACCCACCGTAGTGCTGGGGGCCTCCATAATGAGCGGTTGGAATTTCTGGGTGACGCTCTGCTGGGCTACCTGATTGCGGAAATCCTGTACCAGCGTTTTCCCGATGCAAACGAAGGGGAGCTGACTCGGTTACGCTCCACCTTGGTGCGCCGCGATACCTTGGCGCAGATAGCTAGGGATATGGATCTTGGCAGTTATCTAACCCTGGGTGGCGGTGAAATAAAGACGGGTGGGGCGAGGCGCGATTCCATTCTGGCCAATGCGGTGGAGGCGATTGTTGCTGCTGTCTACCTGGACGGGGGAGTAGCGGCGTGTCGTGCCTTGGTGTTGCGTTTAGTCGAGCCATTCCTTGCCAATCTCGGCATCCAAGAACAGATCAAGGATCCGAAGAGCCGTCTTCAGGAATACCTGCAATCCCGTCATTTGCCGCTGCCGGTGTATACGGTGTTGTCTGTTTCCGGAACGAATCACGATCAGGTATTTCGCGTAGCGTGCTGCGTTGAACTTTTGCCAGAGAACACCTTTGGTGTTGGGTCTACTCGTCGCCGAGCCGAGCAGGATGCAGCACACCACGCACTAGAAACCCTTGCGACCAAACTTGTTGAGCCAGTGTCATGACTATCTCTTCCCCGCATCGTTGTGGTTATGTGGCAGTCATTGGACGACCGAATGTTGGTAAGTCAACGCTCGTTAATCGTTTGGTGGGCCAGCAGGTATCGATTACGGCGCGTCGTCCGCAAACGACTCGTCACCGGATACTGGGTATCTGTACCCGTGATGAATTCCAGGCCATCTATATCGATACCCCGGGTTTACATCGTGAGGGAAAGCACGCGATGAGCCGCTATCTGAACCGCACGGCGAATTCGACACTGGCCATGGGGGCTGATGTGGTGCTTTTTGTCATCGCTGGCACAAAATGGACGGAGGAAGATGACCTGGTGCTAGAAAGACTGGCTGAAGTGAAGGTGCCGGTTATTCTTGTGGTTAATAAGGTGGATCTGGTCAAGGACAAAAAGACGTTGATGCCGCACCTTCAGCAACTGTCTCTGCGGCGTGATTTTGCGCATGTCGTGCCGTTGTCTGCGCTGCGTGGCGACAATATCGCAAGCCTGGAGCGTGTGATTGTCCCGTTGTTGTCAGAGAGGGATGCGGAGTTCCCAGAAGACCAGGTGACCGATCGCAGTCTGCGTTTTCTTGCGGCTGAATTGGTGCGTGAGAAGCTAACGCGCTACCTGGGCGCGGAGCTGCCTTATTCCCTCACCTGCGAGGTCGAGCGCTTTGTGGAAACGGCGGGGCTCACCAAGATCGGGGTGGTCATCTGGGTCGAGCGTCCTGGTCAGAAGGCCATTGTTATTGGCAAGGACGGGGCAATGCTGAAGCGCGTCGGGCAAGAGGCCCGCGCCGATATGGAGCTAAACCTTGATTGCAAGGTCTTTCTCGAGACCTGGGTGCGGGTGCGCGAGGGTTGGTCGAATGATGAATTGATGCTACGGAGCCTGGGTTATGAATAGTTTTGCTTCTCATGTTCACTGCGTAGTGCCGTGACCTCCTCTTGTGAAAGCCCAGTGGTGTGGGCGATCGTTGCGTCATCGAGAACACTGAGAAGATTACCTGCGATGGCTATTGCTTTGGCGTGTTCGCCTTCTTGGATCCCTATCGATTTTCCTTCTTGGATCCCTGCGTTTATTCCGACACGCAGGCCGTCGCCGTAGCTCGATTCAAACATACTGGCCTGATAGTGTAGATCTTCGGCGTAGGACTCATAGGCGACCCGTTCTTCGGCGGAAAGGTGCAGTATGTTGAGTACCTCCTTGGCCTTGCGGAGTCCTTTCGCATCGAAGCCGTCGGGCACTTCCTCGTGTTTCAGAAAATAGATCCACTGGTCGATGCGGTCGCGGGCGATGTCGTCGAACTGGTTGATCTTAAGCAGATAGTATTCCGGGTAGATTTCCGCTGGGGACTCTTTGCCAAATAGTTCCTTTTGCCGCTCGGAGAGTTTTAGTTCATCGTGGCGATGGATGCCGGTAAAATGGGTCTTGCCGTGGTAGATATAGTCCTGTCCCTGGCCGAGGTCGAAGTAGAGAATGTTGACGGAAATGACCTTGGCGAGATGGCGATAGGAGTCTCCTGCCTGGAGATACTCGGTCGCGGCGCGGCAGGTGGCAAAGAAAATGCGCTGTAGATAATCAAACTCGCGATCATATTGCACCTCAATGATCACGATCTCCCCACGTTGGTTTGTTACCTTCAAGTCGACGCGATTAAACTTCTGGCGGTGATGCTCTTGGTTGCTTTCGCCTTCGAGCACTTCAAGGATCACGATTTCCTCTTTAAGCAGTTCGCTCAAGAAGCCTTCGAGGATCTCAAAGTTGGCCTTGCTGCGTAACAGGCGTTTCAAGGCCCAATCAAAGCTGACGAGGCGACGTTTCATGGTATTTGTGTGGCCCTACCTATAGGGATAGCTAATATGCTTTCTCTTGGTGAGGGCTTCAATCAGCTATTCATCAATGCTGTAAATTATGTGCATATCGATTGTCAGGAATTACAAAAAACCTTGTTACCACTTTAGGGGCAATCGGTGACTGCGTGCCCACCTCGCTTACAGTGACCGCTCCTCTGTGCTGTCGGGAAACCACCCAGGTGAGTCTACGCTATGCTGAAAAAAAATTACACTGTGATTCTTTCCCTACTCCTCCCCCTCCCCACCAAAATCCATGCCCAACTCCTTGATCTTACGGGTTAGGGTATTGCGTCCCCAGCCCAAGAGCAGTGCGGCGTCTTGGCGTCGTCCGGCGGTTTGGCGGAGCGCTACGGTAATCATGATGCGCTCAAAGCGGGGGATGGCCGTTTCTAACAGTGCGGTTTCGCCCGAGCTGAGACGCTGTTCTGCCCAGCGCTCCAGGCCCTTCTCCCAATCGTCGGGGATGAAAGGGGTGGGGGATTGCTGGCGTGATTCTCTTGGCAGGTCATCGGGGTGGATCTCTTGATTGGAGGCCATGACCGTGAGCCAGCGACAGGTATTCTCCAATTGGCGCACATTGCCGGGCCAATCCAATTGTTGCAGGATGTTCTTGGTCTCGGGGCGGAGGATCTTCGGGGCTACGTTCAGTTCGTGGGCGGCAACGGCCAAGAAATGTTGGGCC
>CAIRSR010000128.1 GCA_903881315.1 uncultured Thiotrichales bacterium
ACCACACTCCACAGATACGTTCTGATCTACAATGAGCACATACCCCAGAAGGCTCTGAAGCATCAAAGCCCCATGGTAGCGATGGAGCAGTGGTACAGCAAAAAACCCGACCTTTTCATTAAACAGCCATACAATCATCCGGAACCCGACATGCGTGGAAGAATGTACAGGATGGTCTGAGCACCGTGAAGACGTTTGCGGATATCACTAGCGGTGTCTGGACTGCGCTCACGAGTGTATTTGATAGTCTCAAGAAACTCATGGGCTTCCCTTCTGAAGATCAGACTTAGATATGGTCGCGCCCCGCTACGGTGCCCGCTGGATTCAATCCCCACCGGACACAGTAACACCCCGGGCAATCACCAAAAGCGTTAGGCCTTTAACCAAGTTGGATACCATGAACATCAATGCTACTCGTAAGAAATGCCTCTCTGTATCGGCCCTAGCCCTACTCGCCCTCCTAAACGTCGTTGCGTGCGGTAAAGAGAATGAGGCGTCTGCTACCCAAGAGATTTCCTGGGGCGGCCCGAAGAATATCTCGATGCTGCCGATTATTGCGGAGCAAAACGGGTTCTTTCGCAAAGAGAACTTGTCTACGAAGTATAATTATTTGCAGACCGGAAAAATAACCCTGGATGCGGTTGTGCGGGGTGATATCCAGTTTGGGGTGATTGTCGAGGCCACCGTGGCCTTTGCTGGGTTCCAAAACATTTCTGGTGTACGGATTATCGCCGTCAATCAGGAAAAGCGCGACGATGCGATTGTGGCCCGCAAGGATCGTGGGGTAAAAACACCGGCTGATCTCGTTGGGAAACGTCTAGGCGTTACCCAGGGCACCAATTCGCAGATGTACGCCTATCGCCTACTAGAGGCGAATCATATTGCCCCGAGGTCGGTGGAGATCGTAAATCTTACGCCCCCAGCGATTGTTGCGGCGCTGAACAATGGGGAGATTGACGCAGGTAGTGTCTGGCAGCCTTTCCGGTATTACCTAAATCAGCAGCTCGGCGACAAGGCCACGAACCTTGAGAATAATGGCATCTATCGCGGCTATGCCCTGATTGCGGTTAAAGAGTCATGGGCGCGGGAGCATCCGAAGGCAGTCGAAAATTTTATCAAGGCGCTGATCGACGCAGAAGGGTATAGTCACCAGCACCAAAAGGAAACGATCCAGGCACTCGCAAAAGAGATTGATCTCACCCCAGAGTTATTGGGGAAGATTTGGGATGAATATAGTCTCTCGGTATCGATGCCACAGACCCTGGCAGATACGATAGCACAAGAAGGCCGTTGGATTATTGGCAATGTCGATGGGTTTGTAGGCAAACAATTGCCCAACTACGCCGCGCTCATCGACAACACCCCGCTCGCTCGGATTGCTAAAGAACGGGTACAATGACAATCCGCTGGTATTATCTGCGGGAGTTTTTGCTGCGGGCCTGGCTGCCTGTTGGTTTGTTGGTTGGTTGGCATCTGCTTGGCGCAAGTCAGTGGGTCAGTCCATTGCTCCTCCCGTCGCTCAGCGATACGCTGTCGGCGGGTGTGGGACTAATCGCAAGCGGGGCGATCTTTTCTGATCTACAGAGTAGTGCCTATCGATTTGTGGTTGGCTATGGGATTGCCGTTATTGTTGGCGTTCCGCTCGGGATGTTAATTGGGATCCATCCGGTATTACACAAAAGCTTTGAGTTTGTTCTTGAATTCGGGCGCGCTACACCGGTAACGGCGTTCTTCCCGCTGTTTCTGCTTTTGTTCGGTATCCACGATCCTTCTAAGATTGCCATGGTGACGGTCGCGAGTGTATTCATTATTATTCTAAACAGCGCCTATGGTGTCTATTATGCGAGTCGTACGCGGCAAAGGGTGGGCGATCTATTTCGGTTAAGTCGGTTGCAGCGCTTTGTGCGGATTACCTTTTGGGATGCGCTACCACAGATTGTGGTTGGGCTCCGCACGGCCTTGTCGCTGGCACTGATTGTGGTGGTGGTTAGTGAGATGTTGATTGGTACCGAACATGGGCTGGGTCAGCGGATCTTTGATGCCTACACGGTTAGCAATTCCCCCGAGCTATACGCCCTATTGCTGATCATTGGGGTGATCGGTTATTTCCTAAACAGTGGGTTTGTTTCTGTAGAGAAACGGGTCATTCACTGGAAGGGTTACTAGTAATGGCTGGGCTTTCTTGTAATGGACTCTCCGTGGTGTTCACTACGCCAGCCGGGAGAGAAATAAGAGTTTTACAAGACCTAAGTCTTTCGGTTGCTGAGGGGGAATTCGTTACCATATTCGGCCCCAATGGCTGTGGTAAAAGCACGTTGTTAAACGTATTGCTCGGTCACACCAAGGCCACTAGCGGAACCATTACCTTCACCACGCAAGACCCAAGATTGGGGTATATCTTCCAAGATTATCGTTCGGCACTCATGCCGTGGTTGACGGCGCGGGATAATGTTTGCTTCCCGCTTTCCGTTGCGGGTATTAGCGAGGTAGATATTCAAGAAAGGTTTGGCGCGATCATTACAGGATTGCCGATCCACATCAACTGGCTGGCCTATCCCTATCATCTTTCCGGGGGGCAGGCGCAGTTGGTGTCGATATTACGCTCGCTGATTATCGAGCCAGAGGTGTTACTGCTAGATGAGCCATTCTCGGCGTTGGATTATCAGACCAATCTCTATATGCTAAGATGGCTCCAGCAGATCTCCATGGAGAGAAGAGTTACCATGGTGTTTGTGTCGCATCAGATTGATGAGGCAATCTTTCTTGGCGACAAGGTGGTGTTACTTACGCCAGGGCCAGCGACGGTTTCAGAAGAGATCAGGATTGACCTGCAGCGCCCACGAGGACTTTCGATAATGGGGAGCGAGTCCTTTCGAGAAAGGAAGGAATATATTCTGGCTCGGTTCCTAAAAATGGTTCATGAGAGTGATAGCGTATGATTACCGGATTTCACCATGTTTCTGTTCCGGCTCGGAACCTCGGTGAGTCAGTCTCGTTTTATACTTCGATATTGGGCTTCGATGCAGTAGAGAGGCCCGATCATCTACCAAGTAATGGCGTTTGGCTAGAAGGCCACGGCTTTCAACTCCACCTAATCGAAGACCCATCCTATCACGGGGTTGGTCTCGGCAACACCCTGCTGCCGGATAAGCGGCATTTCGCGGTCTCGGTGCCGAACGCGATTCTTTTCCGAACTTATTTAGCAGAACATGGTGTCCCGCTTTCTGATCTAATGCCCCTATCCAACGGTGCACAGCAGTTTTTCTTTGCAGATCCTGCCGGAACACCCATTGAAGTAAACGACATAAAGAAAGAAAACCTTCCGGCCACAACTTACGCGAGTCATCCATTATCAGCAAGCGAATTCTCTCCTGCGGAACAAGATGCGGTCTATCGCGCTATCTTTGAGAGGAGGGATGTGCGCGAAAATTATCTACCCGATCCCATTCCAGAGAAATTGCTTGCACGATTATTGGTCTCGGCGCACCATGCCCCGTCAGTTGGGTTTATGCAGCCGTGGGACTTTATTCTGATTGAGGATATCGATACCAGACGGGCCGTGAAGGAGATCTTTCTGAAGGCGAATGCGAACGCTGCCGGACGCTATTCAGGAGAACAAGCAGAGCGATATCGGTCATTAAAGCTTGAGAGCATCTTAGAGACGCCCTTAAACATTTGCGTTACCTGTGATCGTGCCCGTGGCGGGGAGAATGTGGTCGGGCGGGATACGATACGCGACACCGATCTGTATAGCGTCGCAATGGCTGTTCAGAATCTGTGGCTTGCTGCGCGTTCAGAAGGGGTTGGGGTATGCTGGGTGAGCGTATTTGAGCCAAATGAGTTGAAGAATCTACTCGAGTTACCCGGCCAGGTGATTCCTGTAGCATATCTTTGCTTAGGCTTTGTTCGCAATTTTCCGACTGAGCCCGATCTGCAAGCCAAAAAGTGGCGAAAACGCTTATCTCTGCGCGAGCTTATTCACCACAACAAATGGTCTTCCCAGGGCGCAGACTTAAGACTGTATCAGGAAATTGACAAATTGTTCTAAAGGCGGCTGTCATCTTCGATAACTCTACCAGTCACCGCGTATTCCGGATCTATCCAGCCACATATCGACCCAACTCACGGCAGAGGATATCCCAAGGTCGCAAGAAAAATGGGCGGAGGTTAGTGACTATCTGAACAGAAAACATCATCACGCAAATCGGCAAAAACCATGCCCCATCTTGCAGAGCAACGCGAACGAGTCATCGCCCGCATCCAGGCAGCGGAACAAACCTTTCACCGAGCAACGGGTAATGTGCAGCTTTTGGCGGTGAGCAAGACCCAAGATGCTGAACGGATAAGGGCCCTGGCGATGGCCGGGCAGCGCTGCTTTGGCGAGAATTATCTACAAGAGGCGCAAGAAAAGATCCAATTACTTGCTGATCTGAATCTAGAATGGCATTTCATTGGGCCAATCCAGTCGAATAAGACCCGTCAGATAGCGAGCCTGTTTCATTGGGTGCATAGCGTCGATCGCCTGAAGGTCGCAGAACGCCTGGACGCGCAACGCCCGGCAGGATTACCACCACTCAATATCTGTCTTGAGGTGAATAGCAGCGGAGAGGCCAGTAAATCTGGTGTGCCGCCAGCCGAAATCCCACAACTGGCTCTCGCGGTGGCGGCCTTGCCGAATCTCCGCCTGCGCGGACTCATGACCATTCCCGCTCCCCTCGCAATAGGCAGCGACGAAACAAGCGCACACGCCCCTTTTCGTCTCCTGCGTGAATTGTTTGCGGAACTTGCAGGACAAGGATTGGGCATGGATACCCTCTCCATGGGCATGTCGGACGACCTAGAGGCCGCGATAGCCGAAGGGGCAACCATGGTGCGGGTAGGAACGGCGCTATTTGGCACCAGGACGGCCCGGTGCGCAAGCGGCTAATATTTTAGGGCAACGGCATAATAGACCTTCAATGATCCTGTCTGGCTGGTATTTAGCGGAGTTCGCTCTCGAGAGAAACAACCCGATTACGTCCGGTCTTCTTCGCATGGTAGAGCGCGTGATCGGCGTCTTCGATGAGGGTTGTGGGTGCGTCACCGCATCCGGGTATCTTAGTGGCAATACCGGCGCTGATGCTAACATGCGACGCCGTGGGTGAGCTAGCGTGTGGTAATTGGCTCTCCGCGATTTTCGTGCGCATTACTTCGGCCACTCTGCGTGCGCCTTCTAGGTCAGTCTCGGGTAATACCGCAACGAATTCCTCGCCACCATAACGGGCGAGCAGATCGGCGGGTCTTTGTAGTGTGCCCGCCAGGGTTTCCGCTACCTGTTTCAGGCACTGATCCCCAGCCTGGTGACCATAATAATCGTTATACAATTTAAAATGATCAATATCGATTAACACCAACGATAACGGTAGTGTGGTGCGCCTGGCACGGCGAAACTCCTCATCGAAGTATTCGTCAAAGCGCCGCCGATTGGCAATGCCGGTCAAGACATCCAGGTAGGAGTGGCGACGCAACACCAATGCCTGGTCGCGCAATAATTTCTCGCGGGATACCGATAGGGTAACATCGGTAATCTGGATCAGACAATAGCGTGGTTGTTGCGCCACAATCGGCGTCACCTGAATAGCCTGCTGCATCCGTACGCCATTCTCCCTATCATTAACCGAAGAGAATAGCGGGAACGGCGCTTTGTTGAGGGATTGGGAAAGCACCGAGGAAAGGTTGGCAGTTAGCGCCGAAACGACTGTTTGTTGAACCCGTCCGTTCGCCATATCAGGAAAGAGTTCGCTAAGCGTTTTTCCTTCTACATCCGCAAGTGGCAATTGCGCGTGGCGCTCCATCCAACCATTCCACAATACTACCCGTTGCGCAGAGTCTAAGACAATGACGCCAACATTGACGGAGTCAATCACGCGGGCGAGTAGCACAGCATCTGACATGCGCACTTCCCTTCTAAATTAGGCGTCGCCTACGGTGTAGTTACCCATATAAAGAAATCCCATCAACCCCCAATTAGAGATTAAAGCCAGAGAGATAGCGGTCGATATGATCGCAAACGCTCTGCATTGAATCGGCGTTCATAACGAATGCAACGTGGCCGTATAGTTTTATCTTTTCTAGGTGGAAATCAATGCGCAGGACAATAACAATATCGTCGCCCTTTCCTGGTGCAACCAGGATCTGTTCGCTGGTTCCGACACGATAGGTTGGCAGAGAACCATGCATTTCACCGGCAAGGATGTCCGCCATCGTACCCATACAGGAATTGAGAATCACATTACCGATCTCAGTCATCGCCTCCTGTTCCATTTCCGTCAGTTGATCCAGTGGGATGGATTCCCCGACCATCAGCCGTACCAGCTCAAGGCTTTTGGCCTCAGGAAACATCAACACAACATCAGTATTAAATACACCGGAGAAATGTTGGGTAACACCGCAGACGTTCTTGTCTGCTTCCCCAACGCTCAACGCTAGCGAGGCATCATGGCGGTGTAGAAAATCGAGCGATGGTACCGAAAGGGTGATCTCCTCGCCTACCATACTGCTGAGCGCAGCCGCCGCACGTCCGACACCGATATTGAATAGCTCAACCAAGGTATCGTGTTGGATCTCTGAGAGGGTGTTCACTGGCTAGCGCCCAGGACGGCAAGCAATTGCTGGATGCGCGCCTTGGTAATGGGTTTTTCCATAAAACCGATGTTCAGTTTAGCCGCCTTCTGGCGTATCGCCTCTTGGATATTGGCGGTGAGCAGGGTAATGTACGCCATCGGACATTCCTCGCGTAATCTCTCGGCGGCTGCGATCCCGCCCATGCCCGGCATATTGACATCCATCGTGATCAGATCCGGCACGATGGTGCGGATCTTTTCTAAGGCATCTTCTCCGCTTTCTGCTTCTTCGATGATCCAATCGCCATGGTCTTCCAGGATGAAGGCGCGGATCATCTTCCTTGAGAATCTGCTGTCATCAACGATCAGTATCGTCTTGCAATTGCTCATCTTGGGTTTCCTTGCTTAAGACTCGATTCGTATGAACTCTCACGCGCCCCACATTTTGCAGAAAATTAGACGCCGTCGCCCCATGTGTTTCAGTCATCTATTTCTAATAACGAACGCAGTATTGCCGTCCATCCCCGCGCTATGTTTGGCAGACTATAACCCCCACCACCAGTCACGACCATCCGCCCATCGCACACCTCTTCAGCCAAGGCGAGAAGCCGCTTGGTCACAAAGGCATGCACACGCGGCGAGAACCTTAGGTGGGTGATGGGATCCCCAGCGAGGCTATCCACACCGCCCTGCATGATAACGAATTCTGGTCGTTGCAGACGCAAGAATGCCTCTAGCTCCGGCCAGACCGCGAAAAAATCGCTGTCTCCTGCGCCGGGTGGTAGCGGAATGTTCCGCTTCATTCCAACCGCGCACCCTTTGCCCCGTTCGTGGGCGTGCCCCGTGCCTGGGTAAAGAAATCGGCCATCCTCGTGAATATCCACAAAAATAACCGATGGATCAGACTCAAACGGGTAGTAGATGCCATCGCCATGGTGGGCATCTATGTCCACGTAGGCAATGCGGGATAGCCCGTAGTCGTGCCGTAAGGTTTGGATGGCGACACCCAGATCATTAAAGACACAGAAGCCGGCGGCCCGATCGGGGCAGGCGTGATGCAGTCCGGCGATGGGGATAAAGGCGCGGCGGGTGCGTCTTTCCATGACCTCGCGCACGGCGTGAAGCACGGAGCCGACGACAAAACTAGCCGCTTCATAGACGCCGACGAAGGCCGGTGTGTCGGCATGATCCAGATAACCCTCGCCGCTCAGAGAGCGCTGCTGAACCAGTGCGACATACGCCGGGGTGTGGAAGCGCTCGATGTCGCTCTGGAGCGCCAAAACCGGGGAGTGCAACGCTGCCCAGGTATCTAAGCCAGCCAGACGAGCCGCATCCAAGAACGCACCCTGACGCAGCGGGCCAAAGGGGTGCGTATCACCAAAGTTGTAACCAGCGAGTTCATCGCCAATGTAGAGTGAGACCGTCATGATCAGTCACTTCAGAGTCAACAGCAACGACTAAACCCGAGGGTTACCACGAAGGGGCCAATCACCACATAAATGATTGGCCACGCACAGGGTAATTCTATTGACTGGTTGTGGCAAACGCAAGTAACAGAGCACCTTGCAGCCCCCCACAGTGACGCTCGTCCTGCGCAAGCAGAGCCCTATGCCCCCTCCAGCCGCTCATTGCGGTGAATAATAGGGGCGTATGCGGCGCTACGCTCTCTTGGGCGCGAACGCCTCGGGTCTTGCCCATACTGCGTTGTGTAGCACGAACGCAAGTATACTATCGAATTTCGTCGATGACTTATTAAAAATCATTGATGTTCTATCGGATCTCATCGATGACTATTGAACAGCCTTGATGCCCTATCGAATGATAACGATAGATAATTCCGCGAGGGGGTTTTATTAAATAATAAGTTGTTATACTTGGCTTCGCTAGGCAAGGTGCGACGTAGGCGAGAAAGGTTTCATTACCCGCACACGTAAGCACATGACTCCCAGCAATGTTGTCAACATTGTGTAGTGGGCAGGGAAATACCGCCGATATTCATCCTTCTCGTGGGATGGCCTGTTGTTTGAAATGCGTAAGCGTTTTCTTATCAACAGCGCATCGGTTCGGGCCTTCTATTACAGAGTGAGCAACCAATGTTTAGTTCTCTCTATACCTCCCTAGAAGTGCTGCGCAATGTCAGCAAGACCATTGCCACGGCCACCACCGAACAGGAGTTATTTGGGTCGATTTGCCGGGTATTTGTCGAGATTGGCGGCTATCGGATGTGTTGGATAGGCAGAGCCGAGCACGATGAAAACAAGACCGTGCAACCTATTGCAAGCTATGGCTTTGAGGATGGCTATCTCGAGACATTAGGTATTACCTGGGCCGATTCAGCGCGTGGTCAGGGCCCAACCGGGACAGCCATCCGAACCAGGGGGCCGGTTTCTTGTCAGAATATTACAGAGGCGGTCGAGTTCTCTCTTTGGCGAACTGAGGCCCAGCAGCGTTCATATGCCTCAGTAGTTGCCATCCCGATCATCCTCGATGGGGTAGTATTCGGAACAATCAATATCTATTCATCGAAACCGGACGACTTCGATATGAAGCAGTCTGATTTCTTTGCTGAGCTGATGAATGATCTGGCGCAGGGAATAACCAATGTTCGTCAGCGGATTTCCCAAGAACAAGAGATGATGACCAATGAGTCGCGTAAATTGCGCGCGCTCCAAGCGCGAACCTCTATCAATTTATTATTGAAAAGCGCCGTCACCAAGATGTCTATGGAGAAACAACTGGGCGTTGCTCTTGATATTCTCCTCAAACTGCCATGGATTGCGGTAGAGAAACGGGGAGTGGTTTTTTTGTACAACGCAGGTAATCAAACCCTTGAGATGGTCACCCACAGAAATATCCATCCCATTCTGATCGAGAAATGCAAGAGTGTACCGCTTGGTCACTGTTTATGTGGACGCTCTGCGGCAGCGAAATCCATGCTTTTCTTCCCGCACATCGACCATCATCACGAGATCACCTACGCTGGCATTGCACCACATGGACATTATTGTATCCCAATACTTTCTCAAGGCGATCTGCTTGGTTTGATTACTCTTTACGTGAAAAATGGGTATCACCCAGATAAGAACGAAGAGGACTTCTTTATCACCATCGCCAATACCCTGGCCAATCTTATTGAATTCAGAAGGGTAGAACACCTCATTGAGGACGAGAAGAACTTCTCGAAGGCCATTCTTGATGTCACCACAACCTTGGTGTTGGTTATCGATACCAATGGCAGGATTATTACCTTCAATAAGTCATGCCAGGCAACCACCGCTTATACAGAAGCCGAAGTGATTGGTGCAGAGGTTTGGGACTTCCTACTCCCCGAGGAACAGATTGCTGCGGTCAAGGGTGTCTTTGCCGCATTATCCATAGAAAACCAAACCAACAGCCACGAAAGCCTCTTGGTTGCCAAGGATGGTACGATGCGACTCATTGAGTGGAGCAATCGCTTTATTGAATGGTACAAAGAATCAACCCATGAGCGGTTCCGTTCGCAATTCATCCTCTGCACCGGCATTGATGTAACCGAGAAACGACTGGCCGATGCTCAATTACGACATATCGCAACCCACGACCCGCTCACTGGTCTGCCGAATCGCTTATTGTTTAGGGATCTGATCAAACGGAGGGCAAAGATAAATGCAACATTTTCTGTGATGTTTATTGATCTGGATGGCTTTAAGACAATAAACGATAGTCATGGGCACGATGCTGGTGACCTCGTCCTGATTGAGATCGGGAGGCGTATCCAATCGCACCTGAGGAGTAATGATGTGGTAGCCAGGATGGGGGGGGATGAATTTACCGTTATCTTTGACACAGTAATCGAAGACAGCGCGATTGCTATTGTTGCCGATCGAATGATCCGTTCCATCGCAGCACCAATTAGCGATGGCGAAAAGTCCTACCAGGTTAGCGCCAGCATTGGAATCAGTTTATTTCCACACCACAGCGATGACCCAGATAAGATCATCAGTCTTGCGGATGCCGCAATGTATCGGGTGAAGAAATCCGGGAAGAATGGCTTCAGTGTCTATGATGGTTGTGTCAACAAAAGCCTCTGAAGGGTGGCATAAAACCCTATTCTTCTGGGTATAGCCATGGGTGGTTACATAATCGAGCGTTTCCTATAACATGAGACCCCTCTTATCGTTATTCGCCACACCATTCGCACCAATGCAATACTCGACGATGCCCCACAGAATTGCTCAACATCCAAGACCGCCAACCGTTGTGCGCGCCGAGTTGGCCGTACTGGCTGGTCTCGCCCTTCTGCTCCTCGTCGCCCCCCAGGTACAGGCTAGCGATCTCCTAAGCCTTAGTGGTTTTGGCACCCTGGGTTATCAGGCCGATAATAATTCTTACGTTGCGCCAACCCGCGATATTAGCCAACTCCCAAGAAATCTCTACGCCGCTGGCCCTAGTTGGCGGATGGACTCACGCCTCGGTGTGCAAGTAACCTCAAAACCCAACCCCAATGTTGACCTGGTAGCGCAGGTTGTTGTACGCGACCAATATAAGTCTTCTCTCGACAGTGCGACTGAGTTTGCCTACGTCGCCCTGCACCCTAACACCTCGCTGGATCTTCGTCTGGGTCGGGTTGGTTATAGCGCGTTTTTAATGGCGGACTATCGCAACGTCGGTTATGCCTATCCGTGGGTGCGCCCGCCGGTTGAGTTCTATGGTTGGATCCCGATCTTCTCGGTGGATGGTGTTGATGCGGCCTATAGTGTGCAAAGGGACGATGCCGTTTGGCGCATGAAAGCACAGTTCGGTAAGAGCCATGTCTGGCTCCCGCTCGCCAGTGGTGTCGGTGGCGGTTATCAATTCAAAACAGATAATCTCTCAACCTTTTCCCTATCGCGGCAGTCCTCGTTCTTGCGCCTCAAGGCAGCCTATTCAAGCTTTACCGCCAAAACCGATGCCCCGATCATTGCCCCCCTTGAGGCAGGCCTCGACCAGGTGGCCTCGGCTGGCATTCCCGGCGTTAGTGCGAATGCCGCTGCTCTCGATAGCCAGGTTTCTTTCAAAGGGGCGCGGGTTGGCTATACCACGCTCGGTGCCGCCTACGACAACAACACTTGGTTGCTCCAAACAGAAATCGGGCGTTCGACCTCATCGGCTCACGTTGTACCGACCGGTCGCATGGCCTATGCAAGCGTTGGGCGTCGTTTTGGCGACTGGATGCCCTTCTGTATGGTAAGCACCTACCGACCTGGCGCAATGCTAAACGCCTCTGCCTACGATATGGGTGCCGCCCTGAACGCCTCGCTGGGTAGTGCAGCCGAGAAATTGGTGAATTACACACGCATCAACCAGACCACTACCTCGCTCGGCGTACGCTGGGATTTTCGTCCGCATGCTGCACTAAAACTACAGTGGGACAGTACCCGCAGTCAGCCGCCTGGGTTTGGAATTGGGAACTTTGCCCACGGACTCAATCTGCAGAGCGTTCACCTAGACCAGATCACCGCTACTGTGGATTTTATTTTCTGACCATGCGCATCTCGCCAGCAATCCTGTGGGTTGTGTTTCTGTCTGGCCTCGTCGGGTCAGGGCAGACGCTTGCGGACATTGCCGTGATCGCGAGTAATGAATCCCCGCTCTCGGCCCTGACGCCACACGAGGTTGCAGACCTCTATCTGGGCTTAACCCGTAGTGTCGGTGCGCATGCCGAGTTCTCGGTTGTCGTCTACGAACACCCAGACAACAGTCTCCGCGCAAACTTTTACCGTATCTTGAATGGGATGAGCATCAACCAATTGAATGCCTATTGGGCGCGATTACAATTCTCCGGCGCAGTACTGCCCCCCGTCAGGCTACCAGACAGCCAAGCCGTACTGGATGCCGTGAGCCACCATTCCAACGCCATTGGTTATATTGAGACAAATAGGCTCAATGATTCGGTAAAGGTTCTGCGACTTTTCCAAGAAGGACAAGGAAATGATCCATCGGTTCGCCCAGTTGCCAGTCAGTAGTGGCTTTCGCAAGAACATTCGAGTAGTGATGGGCGCATGACAACCCCCTCAGAGAATCCCAGGGTGAGGCGTTCGTTTGTCGCCACCATCGTGGTGGGCATGGTCTTGTTTTCTCTCTTAAGCGGAACATTTTTTTACCTGTACTCGTATTCAAAAGAGGTAACCAATGCCAACACCCTACAAACGCAATTAGTAAACACGGTTCGCGAACAGACTGAGGTCGGGATCTTTACAAAAAATTCACAAATCTCACATGGCGTCGTTGAGAGCCTGTTGGTAAATCCCATTATTCAAGCGGTTCGGATTACCGCAATCAACCATTTCCGCATAGAAAAATCGCAGAAACCTGGCGATGATTTCTCGGCTGGAACGGCATACCCGATATACTCCCCCGTCGATCATAAGGAGCTTATTGGCTTTCTCACGGTGATCTTGAACAATACCTATGTCCATCAAACAGAACACTCATTGCCATTTTCTATCTTGATCGCACTCCAAGACATTATCGCCGCAGCCATGTTGGTGGCGCTTTTCTATCGACATCTCACCGAACGAAGAGCGTATGAAGCAGCACTTCTCAAGACCAAGAACAAACTACAGGGTATTCTGGGTGCCATCCCCGATCTATTGTTTGAGGTTGACATTACTGGCCGTTACATCGACTACCACTCGCCGCGTGTCGATCTATTGGCAATACCAGCCGATCAGATCATCGGCAACAATATCCGCACAGCCCTGCCGCCTGATGTCGCAGCCATTGGTCTCGACGCTTTACACGAGGCCAACGAGAAAGGCTTTTCCCTTGGGAAACAATACGAACTAACCTTGCCCTACGGTGTCCGTTGGTTTGAACTCTCGGTTGCACGAAAACCAGATGAGACCGACGACCTACCGCATTTTATTGCCATCGCTCGTGACATCACCGATCGTAAATTGCAGGAATCTGCACTAATCCAGGCCCAGGTGAGGTTGACACTCGCCTTAGAGTCGGAAAGACTCGCATTGGAGCGAGTTCGCCAACTCTCATTCCACATCGATCAAACCATCGAGAATGAGCGCAAACGTCTTGCGATCGAGATCCACGATGAACTGGGCAGTTCCCTGACCGCTGTTAGTCTTAATCTCGCGAGTTTGCTGTCGGTGATCTCAGCAGAGAATTCTGGAAAGTACCAGAATGTGATGCAACTCATCCGTCAGATGTTACAAACAACCCGCAGGATATCGGTATCCCTCCGCCCACCCATCCTGGATCGTTTTGGTCTAAAGGCAGCCCTTGAGTCGGTGATTGCCAATAATCACTATGATTTCTTCTGCAAGATTACCGAAGATTCTTACGATGAAGGTCTGGACGAAACCCAACGTATCGTGCTATTCCGCATCTGCCAAGAGACATTAACCAACGTGGCGCGACACGCTGCGGCGAGTTACGTCACCATTGAAACACGCCGCAAGGGAGACCACTGGATTCTCACCGTAAGCGACAATGGCCAAGGATTCCCAGCGGAGGAATACATGGGCCGCACCACTTCCTTTGGCCTCAGTGGAATGTGGGAGCGAACCCGCTATCTCGGGGGCGAGTTAAAGGTCGAATCGTCTACCGGAAAAGGAACCCGAGTAATAGCGACTATACCAGTAAAGTCTGTACCACCCGACATGGCACTACCGCCCATTGTCGGTTAAAGTAATATGCCCTGTGCAATGGCGTAACGCACCAGTTCTGAATTATTGGCAAGACGCATCTTCTCGAGGATATGGGCACGGTGGGTGCTAACCGTGCTCGGGGATATACTGAGTTCCTGGGAGATCCGGTGTATGGAATGGCCTGCGATAATTCGGATAAAAATAGAATACTCGCGTTCACTCAAGCGAGTGTGGGGAGGAAGGTCTTCTTCTGGGGAGGAGATACTACCTGCCAATCTTGATGCCATTGACCCACCGAGATACCGCCCCCCTGCTGCAACACAACGCATGGCCTCGACAATCTGCGCCGGCGTCATATCTTTGACCGCATAGCCAGATGCACCCGCCCGGAGAACCCGTGCCGCCAGGATCTCATCGTTATGTAAGGTAAGGATCAACACCGGAAGGGTTGGCTGCAATGCTTTGACCTGTTGCAGCACCTCAAGGCCGTCGATATCGGGCAGGTACAGATCCAACACCAGCAGATCCAACTCCTCATCGGCTATCTGCAGGATGGTGTCGGTTCCGGTGCTGCTTTCTCCCACAACGCACAGTTCCGGATCGGTTTGCAACAGGGCCTTTAAGCCTTCCCTGAGAATAGCGTGGTCATCTGTTAAAAAGACTCTATACATATCGTGCGCCTGCATACCAGAATGCTATATAACTACCCCGACAGAATAACTACCCCGACAGAGTCGGTCAGGATACCGCAAGAAGCTTCTATTGGGTAGCGACATAAGACAAACTTTATCAAAGCATTTCATTACGTCGTACCGGTAGATCGGATGACTCTCTGATTTAGCGACAGACTGCTAGTTTTGTGATTTTCGCTCAAGGCGGCGAATCTCGTCACGTATGCGTGCTGCCTCTTCAAATTCCAGATTCTCGGCATGTCGGTACATTTCTTGTTCTAGTTTCTTGATATGCAGGGTTAGATTAACTGGCGAGAGGGTTGTGTGATCGGGGCGTTCTCCCGCCGTGCGACCCGTTTGCGAAAGTGACGCATTCTTCTTGACGGGTGAGGCATCCTCTTCGGTCAAACCGACGGAAACCCCTTTTTCTATTCCCCGTGGGGTAATATGGTGCGTCTCGTTGTACTGCTGTTGCCGAATACGACGGGATTCGGTGGTTTCTATTGCACGGCGCATGGAATTGGTGACGACATCCGCATAGAGAATAGCGCGGCCCAGGATATTACGCGCAGCACGACCAATCGTTTGGATCAAAGAACGCTCCGAGCGCAAGAAACCTTCCTTATCTGCATCAAGGATAGCCACAAGGGCCACCTCAGGGATATCCAATCCCTCCCGCAAAAGATTAATCCCAACCAACACATCAAAAATGCCGAGGCGCAGATCACGAATGATCTCGACACGCTCGACGGTATCAATATCGGAGTGCAGATAACGTACCTTAACCCCATGCTCACCCAGATATTCGGTCAGGTCTTCGGCCATACGCTTGGTGAGTGTCGTTACCAGAACCCGCCAACCCAGCTTGGTGGTGTGCCGAATCTCAGAAAGCAGATCGTCAACCTGGGTGCGGACAGGACGTACCTCCACCACTGGATCGACCAAACCAGTAGGGCGTACCACCTGTTCTACGATAATCTCGGAACGGGTCAATTCATAGGGGCTGGGTGTTGCCGAAACATATACCGTGGGTGGCGCAAACTCCTCGAATTCCTCAAAACGCAGTGGGCGATTATCCAACGCCGAGGGCAAGCGAAACCCATAGGTTACTAGCGTTTCCTTCCGCGCCCGATCACCACGATACATGCCACCCAATTGGGGAACGGTGACATGCGATTCGTCGATGAAAAGCAAGGCGTCGTCGGGCAGATACTCAAACAGCGTCGGCGGTGGCTCGCCAGGGGCGCGCCCAGACAGATAGCGCGAATAGTTTTCTACCCCCGAACAATAGCCCAGTTCTACCATCATCTCCAGGTCGTAGAGTGTGCGCTGTTCTAGGCGCTGCGCCTCCACCAGTTTATTGGCGGCATTGAGAACGGCCAATTGTTCGCGCAGTTCCTCCTTGATCAATTCCACGGCAGCAAGTACCGTCTCACGCGGGGTTGCATAATGCGTCTTCGGATAAATGGTAACGCGGGGCACCCGACGTAAGACTTCGCCGGTCAGCGGGTCAAAAAAGGAAATGGACTCGACCTCATCATCAAACAATTCTACGCGAACCGCCTCCTTTTCTGAATCCGCCGGGAAGACATCCAATACATCACCCCGCATCCGAAAGGTGCCACGGTGTAGTTCAAGCTCGTTGCGAGTGTATTGAAGCTCTGTCAAGCGGCGCAATATTGCCCGACTATCTACGTGATCCCCATTCACCAAATGGAGGATCATGCGCAAGTAAGCATTCGGATCACCGAGACCATAGATCGCAGACACCGACGCCACAATAATGGTATCGCGTCGCTCTAACAGGGCCTTAACAGCCGATAGGCGCATCTGTTCAATATGGTCATTAATCGATGCGTCCTTGGCAATATAGGTATCGCTGGCGGGAACGTAGGCCTCGGGCTGGTAGTAATCGTAATAGGAGACAAAATACTCGACCGCATTGTGTGGAAAGAATTCCTTAAACTCTCCATACAACTGGGCAGCCAGTGTCTTATTCGGCGCAAGTACGATCGTGGGGCGTTGTAACTCAGCAATTACATTAGCCACGGTATAGGTCTTGCCTGAGCCGGTAACCCCGAGCAGGGTTAGGGCCTCGGCATTACCACGCAAGCCAGAAACCAATCCAGAAATGGCTTCGGGTTGGTCTCCAGCCGGTGGGAAAAGACGGTGCAGTACAAAAGGTCGCATCATCTCTTACGGTGAGGTAAAGACCGCATGGATCCCCATCTGATATTTTGTATCGCGTAAGGCAGCAAGCACCAGACGCTTAAATTCGTCTATTTGCGGTTTTCCATCAATGGCAGCAAGACCTGTATGTAGAGGGGTAAGCGCCGTTTCACTCGCAATCGCAACAAAATGCTCCGCACCAAATGGCCCATCCGCCGTCATATCCATTTTATAGCCCTGCCCTTTGGGCACCGCCAAGGAGTCACCGGTTATTGGATAGATAAGATTGATATTTCCGCTTGGCCCGATGTTAATTACCGTCAAGAATGGGTAATCATTTCCGCTAACCGTCAGAGCGGCATGATCCCCTTTATGTTGAACCACATCACGGGGGCTCAGCTCCATTGTCAATGGTTGCGAGGCGCTCAATGTCTCAAGCCACAATGCCAATTGCCTTTTATCGATGGCAGCCTGGATCCGGGGGATATCACTCGTGCCGTCACGAGCAACCGCCATCTCTGGAGGAGAAAGGCGGCGATAGTCGCGGGTCGTTTCTGAGGCGGGAGTGACTGCCGCAGTCGCTCCGTCAGGAAAGAGGAGGGTGTCTTGCATTTGATTGCGCAGTTTACCATCCGCAACATCCCAGGTTAGATCGGCGGCTTTCCCATTTTCCACCATGGCGACGTTGCGTAATCCCTGGATCAGATTTGCTGGTGGAACGCGGGTAGCGCGCAGAAACTCCATCGTGAGTAGAGGAGGGGAGGGTGGTAATGCGGCAACCGTCATTTTCACCGTTGTGGTCAACGTAATCTCAATCACTCCGGGGGTAATACGCGGGTGTTGCTCGCCTTCGGTTTTGGTGGTGACGCTATTCTTGACGTAGGTTACCAATTCTTCTTTTGTAACAATGCCATCTTTATTGAGATCAGCCTCACCCCGCAGCCCATTGGCAACAGCCCAACTGAGGGCACCACGAGGTTGCTCGTTGATCAGGATTTCGGGGTCTACCTCGTCTTGGCCAACCGCCCCAAAGAATGCAACATGCGACAATTGTTCCGGAGTCACAACCCAGGTTGCAGGATCGGGTGGCGGCAAGGCGTCGTGCTGCATGATAATTGCGTCGCGGGACAGCAGGCGCGTCTTTAATTTTCTCGGACTAAAGGCGCGCGTCATAGAACCGGAATGACAAGTATCGGCAACAAATACGATCTTTAACTGGGGGGCAGCACGCAACATGGCACCCCATTCCTTGTTGACAATCCGCTCGCGGGTATTCGGGCCATCCATCTGAAAATTAGACAAGACAAAGAATTCATCTAATCCTTTAGCGCCTGTCCCGGGAATAAGTTCTGGTGAACGTGCACCGTGGCCTGCAAGATGAACAATAACGGTATCACCAGGCTTTGCAGTTTTTACCAACTCCTGCCAATTCGCCAGGATATTTGCCCGAGTGACCTCCTTATTTTCGAGCAACCACACCTTGCCAGCATTGCGCTTTTTGAGGGCATCCGCAACATCCAGAGCGTCGTTGATCGCACCATCCAGGGTTGGAATGGGGGAGGCATAGTCATTGATCCCAATGACAAGACCATACAGGTTATTCGTTTTCGTGGCATCTGCCCCGGCGGATGAGGCCACACCCTCGGGTGCCGATCGGGTGCGCGCATAATCACGGGTATCAGACGCACCCGCTAGCGATGCCCCTAATGCCAAGAAAGCAAGCAATACGGCAATTGTCGCAGCTTTGAACTGGTCGGTTAGGCCATATTCAATCATAGATCACCTGTGGGTCTGAACAGTTGTTAAGTAAAAGACTTTATCCCCTAAATCAGAAGCCGTCTTAAAATTGGCCTTCTGGGGATGTTTGTTCTCCTCCGCCAAATCTTTGAGCTGCTTGCCCACGTACCGACCAAAATCAATGACATCAATGTTCCCATCCGTGTCAGTATGAACCCCTCCCGTGAGGCCCATGAGTACAGCGACCGAGAATGGGCCATGCTTTCCGGAATACTCGCGAGCCTTCTCCCCTCTATAGGCGTCAGCTTCTGTTTCACCGCTGCTTGCCGCGCTCAGGACAAGAACCTTCTCTCCAAGGGACTGACTAACCTTGCCAACACCTTCTAGTTGCCCATCAGTAGCCCTAGAGGCATCCACAATGCTGCTCACTCCAGCACCCGAGTGACAGGTATCAAGCATCAAAAAGATACCACCCGCTGTCGATATTTTGCCGATATTCTCGAGAAACTGTTGTTGCCCGAAGCCAAGTTCTTTCCCGTGATCCGCATCGTAGGTAATGAAAAAGTATCCACCCTCCTTTGGATTAAATATGCCATGCCCTGACAGGTAGATAACAACTCTATCCTCTTCGCCTGGCTTCAGTGCCTTGATCTTGTCAAATGCTGCAGCGATCGAGGGAACCGTGACCTCACCATCTTTTAGAAAGGAAGCGCCTACTACCCCGCCGGAGTACACTTTGCTTGGATGATCCTTCAAATAGTCAAAGAAGTCCTTTGCATCAGAGACCGGCAACGATAGACGCATCTGATCGGAATACTCATTGATACCAGCAGAGAGGATAAAAAGACGAGGTTTTGGTTTTCCATCAATGTTACGTGTTTGCTGATCAACGACGGGAGCCCCCCTCGCTAATCGAAAACCAATAAGGCTAGATACCCCATAATTCCCATTATTGCCATCAAACACCTTCAAGCGAACATTATTCTCGCCAGTTTGTAAAGTAATATCCCGTTCCAACGCGACAGTGCCACCATTGTTGGTAACTAGCGCGGAAGTGGCCGCTCGTCGGAAATCCCGCGTAGTGCCCGCGATCATTGCGTTTTGGAGAACATCAACCCCGCCGACACCACCGCCATGATCCGTAACATTGAAGCGCAGACGAACACCCTCGGTTCCTGTGGGGAGTTCAGCAACAAAGGTAGCTTGTTCTGCGCCTACCGCTTTCGGTTTGTTGTCTCTCCGAAAATCACGGGTTGCCATGGTCGTTACGATAGGATGGCAGCCATCCACGGTCTTACCCTGGGCAAGCGGACAATACTCAGACCAGTCTACGCCCGGCACCGGCCTTTTGGTAAGTGCCGCACTAATATCGCCAAGGTTTTTCATACGATCCGCAAGTTCGCCATTGGGATCACCCTGCAGCTTTAAGGATACCAGGCGTGGCGAGTAATAGGTTTGATAGGTCTGTTCTATTGACACAAACTCTGGCGGTTTGGCTTTGCCGTGATTTAAATGGTAGCCAATGAGTTTCTCGCCACCGTCGCTTGAGTGATTAAAGAAACCTTCTGGTATCCAAGAAACCCATCTCTTTCCATTCGGCGTTACAAAAACAGACGACAATTCTTCGAGTTCGCTTCCCCTGACCAAACTATACCAGCGAACGGTTCCATCCCCGAGTGCTGCAATAGCAACCTTCCCATTCTGAGAGATATTTACCCCCCAAGCCGCACCCGGCAGGGCCTGTGTTCGAATGCTCTGACCCGTCGCAGAAAACAGATGCAGGTAATAATCACCACCAATAAGGAATTGTGAACCGTCTGGGGCAATGGCTAGACTCAGCGCATACTCACCCTTATCAAGGGCTAACGGTCTACCAAATAGCTTTGGCTGTGGATCGTTATGCCAGTTGGTCACAGCAACCAAAGGGTGCTTAATCATGGGCGTGGCAAGGAACGGGGCGGGTTGTGGATCAAGGGTCAGTTCTTGCTGTTTCATATCAAAGCGAAACGGCCTTTTACCCCCGCGCTGAGTACCGAAATCAACAACCATTCCATCACTAGACGCAGCAAACCGTCCCTCTGCAATATCGCGGAAATCATTTAAGATCCCTTTGTTCAAAAAATCCACACCACCAGCCATACTAACAAGCCCCCACGCCGGCTCAGCACTGGCAAATAGTACCCTACCACCTGCAGCAGTCCCCAGATCCATCACGGTGTCACTGGTAATCGGGATATCAACGAAGTAACCGCGCCCGGCCTTTGACCAGAAACGCAGCAAAGACATCTTATCGGCATTAAAAGCCGAACCCGCAGCGGCGAGGATTAGATCACCATTGTTTTCTGTCCAGGCCACTGAACCAAGCGAACCATGCAAGCCTGACACATCGGGTGAATAGGCAGTGGTAAGATTGACTGAATTCAGAACACTAGGCTTGGCGCTATCCTCGTAGCCAATAGCCAGCAACCTTCCGTCTGGTGAGAATGCAACCGAATGAGGCTTATTCCCGCCAATAAGACGGGTCTTAAGGATTCTAGTAAAAGAGGGGTCATAGAGACGGATGAAACCATCAAACGATACAACAGCAAGTCTTCCGGCATTATCAAAAGAAAAATAGCTCGCAATATCACTATAGTCTTCATCCATGGTAACTATCTTTCCATTCGTGCTATTCCATACCCGAATACCGGCCTTCCCACCCAATGCCGCAACGATAACCTTACCATCGGGTGAATAGGCAAGATGGTGAACAAAGGCCGGTAGATTAGCGAGCCTTGCCTTTACGCCATGCTTCTCCAGATCGAATAGATAGATACAGGCACCTCCGTCCCAACTCACGCCCGTGTAACCCGCAGCAACGAGAGAACGACCATCGGGCGCAATAGCCGCCGTATAGAGGGCCCCCTCTAAGCCAGTTCCAACCGGGACGCGCAAGGTCTCAATCAGCCGCCCATCAGACAGGTTCCACAAACGCACGGTTTTATCATCTGAGGCAGTCGCAACAAATTTGCCACCGGCGTCTTGTGACAACTGATTGATGGCAGCGGTATGCTGCCCGGTTTCAATACGCACGAAAGGAATATCAGCAGGGCCAATATCGTTGGCCTGTGCCAGCACGATAGGCGTAACACAGAAAAGCAACAAAAGGATTTCTACGCAAAGGGATCGGTGCCCATCATTCTTTACCATTACCAAACCCCCAACAGAGTGGCCTGGCCAGAACATTTCTGGCCAGGCCAACGCTACGCACGGTCTAATCTGATTCTAGCCGAACAACAATCTGTCGGTAGAGAGATTCCACATACTGGTGAAGCCCGGATCTGCCTTAGAGAGATCCTTGGCAACCTGAACATTAGAGTGGAACTCATCGGCCTTATGCTGGCGAGTAGCCGTCAAGGTCGCCAATTCCTGTTTCTGCGGATCACGCTTTACCTTCGCGACGTGTTTCTTCTTGGCAGTCTTTGCTTTCTTCCCGGAAGGCGCTACTTCATCCGTGCTTTCCATGGCGGATTGATCGGATCCATTCACCTCTTTGTCCGCATAGGCATAATTCTCACCACGCTTGGCCATGTTCTCATCGATCATGCTGGCAAGCTTAATATCCCGCGCCAAATATCCCTGCTGCGCAGTCCATTGGGCGCTGGCCTGTTCGATGGTAATGACCTTCTTCTTTACGTTGGTTTTGATGGCGGCAAATTGTTGTTTCCGGCAGCTCAGCAATTGGCCAAAGGCCTGATTCGCCTTATCCACCTGACCAATCTCTTGCTTCAGGTCATTATTAACCGCAAGGATTGCCTGATCCTTGCTTTGATCCTGTTTATGTTTCCAGTATCCGGCAGCGGCACCAGCAACACCACCCGCCACTGCACCGATCGCCATCTTCTTGCCAACGTCGTTACCACCACTCAGCAACGCCCCAGCAAGCGCACCCGCAGCAGCTCCCATCGCCGCACCCTTCAGCATATCCTCCGCAAAGAAATTACCGGTTGAGTCGAGCGCCACGACATAGGCACGGCAACTATCCGCACCATCATCGGCACCAATGCGGCCCTCTTGCGTCAGCGGAACGGCGCAACTAGACAATAAGAAATTCATGGCAACGATGCTTGTCGCTGCAAAACCTGCCACCATAACGCGGTGACCACGAGAACCAAGCCATTTTATACGCATATTGTATTTTCCAGAGGTGGAGGAGGGGACTACGCAGAAACACAGCGCCAGGATGTATTACGCTGTGGCAAGATGGCACTTGTCTAGTTTGATTCGGTTTGTAACTTGTTGATTCTTCCTGGTGCATTAGATGTTTTTCTGGAGCATTAGAATCTGTTCCCAAG